>JBDTXU010000565.1:0-4095 GCA_040006055.1 Sphingomonas bacterium
GAAACACGTGTGCAAATCGCCCATGCCCTTTGACAATCCAGATAGTCGCTTCCCAAGCTTCGCTTGGGGCCCTTCCCTCTCCCGCTGGGAGAGGGAGAAAGAAGTCAGTCCAGGTTTGGCCGCAGCCACCGCTCCGCTGTCGGCAGGTCAATCCCGCGGCGCTCGGCATATTCCTCGAGCTGGTCGCGGCCGATGCGCGCCACGCCGAAATATTCGGCCTGGGGATGGCCGAAATAGAAGCCGGAGACGGCCGCTGTCGGCAGCATCGCGAAGCTTTCGGTCAGCGAGATGCCGGTCGCGTGGTGGGCGTCGAGCAGCTTGAACAAAGTCGGCTTCAGGCTGTGGTCCGGGCACGCCGGATAGCCGGGAGCCGGGCGGATGCCGCGATATTGTTCCTTGATCAGCGCTTCGTTGGTCAGCTGCTCCTCAGGCGCATAACCCCAGAGATTGGTGCGGACATGGCGGTGCATCGCCTCGGCCATCGCCTCGGCGAGGCGGTCGGCCAGGGCTTTCAACAGGATGTCCGAATAATCGTCGATCGCTGCCTTGAAGCGAGCGAGGTGCGGTTCGATGCCGTGGATGCTGACGGCGAAGCCGCCGATCCAGTCGCCATCATGGCTGATGAAATCGGCGAGGCACATGTTCGCCCTGCCCTCTCGCTTAGCGATCTGCTGGCGGAGGAAGGGGAGCTTCACATGGCTCTCATCATCGAGATGGAGGATCACGTCGTCGCCCTCGCGACGGCACGGCCACAGGCCGACCGCGGCGCGCGCGACCAGCCATTTCTCGGCGATGATCTTGTCGAGCATTGCCTGGGCGTCAGCGAACAGGCTGCTCGCGCTCTCGCCGACGATCTTGTCCTCTAGGATCGCGGGATAGTTGCCGGCCAGTTCCCAGGCGCGGAAGAAGGGCGTCCAGTCGATGATCTCGCGCAGCGCGTTCAAATCCCAGTCGCGGAAGATATGGACGCCGGGCTGTTTCGGCGTCGGCGGCTTGAGGTTCATGTCAGCCTCGAACGCATTGTCGCGGGCGGTGGCGATCGGGACCAGTTCGCTCTGGGTCCGGCCGGCGCGGGCGACGCGGACCGCCTCATATTCCTCGGCGGTCTTGAGGACGAAGGCATCCTTCTGGGTGTCGCTGACGAGGGTCGAGGCAACGCCGACCGCGCGGCTTGCGTCGAGCACATGGACGACCGGACCGTCATAGGCGGGCGCGATGCGGAGCGCGGTGTGGACCTTTGAGGTGGTCGCGCCGCCGATCAGCAGCGGCATTGTCATGCCGGCGCGCTTCATCTCCTCGGCGACCGTCACCATCTCGTCGAGCGACGGGGTGATGAGGCCCGAGAGGCCGATCATGTCGGCGTCATTCTCGTTGGCGGCGGCGAGGATGGCGGACCAGGGCACCATCACGCCCATATCGACCACGTCGAAGCCGTTGCACTGGAGCACGACGCCGACGATGTTCTTGCCGATATCATGCACGTCACCCTTGACGGTCGCCATGATGATCTTGCCCTTGCCGCGCGCGCCGGGCTCCTTCGCCGCCTCGATGAAGGGGAGGAGATGGGCGACTGCCTTCTTCATGACGCGGGCCGATTTCACGACCTGGGGGAGGAACATCTTGCCTGAGCCGAACAGGTCCCCGACGACGTTCATGCCGTCCATCAGCGGGCCTTCGATCACCTCGATCGGGCGGGCGTAGAGCAGCCGCGCTTCCTCGGTATCGGCGACGACGTCGGCATCGATGCCCTTGACCAGGGCATGCTCCAGCCGCTTCGCGACCGGCCAGCCGCGCCATTCGGCTGCCTGTTTCTCGGCGACTTCGTCAGTGCCCTTATAGCGTTCGGCGAGCGCGATCAGCCGTTCGGTCGCGCCATCGTCCTTGTTGAGGACGACATCCTCACAGGCCTGGCGCAACTCCGGATCGATCGTGTCGTAGACGTCGAGCTGGCCGGCATTGACGATCGCCATGTCGAGCCCGGCGGGGATTGCGTAGAAGAGGAACACCGAGTGCATCGCGCGGCGCACCGGCTCGTTGCCGCGGAACGAGAAGCTGAGGTTCGAAAGCCCGCCCGAAATGTGGCAATGCGGGAGTCGCGCCTTGATCTCCCTGCACGCCTCGATGAAATCCACCCCGTAATTGTTATGCTCCTCGATGCCGGTCGCGACGGCGAAGATGTTGGGATCGAAGATGATGTCCTCGGGCGGGAAGCCGATGCCCATGAGGAGCTCGTAGGCGCGCTCGCAGATCTCGACCTTGCGCGCCTTGGTGTCGGCCTGGCCGACCTCGTCGAACGCCATGACGACCACGGCAGCGCCATATTGCATGACCTTCTTGGCCTGGGCGAGGAACTGGGCCTCGCCTTCCTTCATGCTGATGGAATTGACGATCGGCTTGCCCGAGACGCATTTCAGGCCGGCCTCGATGACCGACCATTTCGATGAGTCGATCATGAAGGGGATGCGGGCGATATCGGGTTCGGCGGCGATGAGCTTGAGGAAGGTCGTCATCGCGACCTCGGAATCGAGCAGGCCTTCGTCCATGTTGACGTCGAGCACCTGCGCACCGCTCTCAACCTGCTGCAACGCGACCTCCACGGCAGCGGGATAGTCGCCAGCCATGATCAGCTTTTTGAAGCGGGCTGAGCCGGTGACGTTGGTGCGCTCGCCGATATTGACGAACTGGGCGGAGGAGGGTGCTGAGGCCATGGTCTTTTTTTCTTCCCCCCTCCCGCTTGCGGGAGGGGTTGGGGGAGGGCTTGTCAAATCTCGCGGAGGGCGTTGGGAGGACAGGCCCTCCCCTAGCCCCTCCCGCAAGCGGGAGGGGGATTTAGGCTGCCATTGTCATCGGTTCCAACCCAGCGAGGCGGGTTTTCACCGGCGGGACCACCGGCTTGCGCGGGGGGAGGTCAGCCACCGCTTTCGCAATCGCCGCGATATGCGCCGGCGTCGAGCCACAGCAGCCGCCGAGGATGTTGACCTGGCCGTTCGCGGCCCATTCGCGGACGAGGCCGGCAGTCGTCACCGGCTGCTCGTCATATTCGCCGAGCTCGTTGGGCAGGCCCGCGTTTGGATAGACCATGATCAGCGTGTCGGCGATGTCGCTCAAGGTGCGGACATGCGGGCGGAGCTGCTCGGCGCCGAACGAGCAGTTGAGCCCGATCGTGATCGGCTTGGCGTGCCGCACCGCGTGCCAGAAGGCTTCGACGGTGTGGCCCGAAAGGTTGCGGCCGGAAAGATCGGTCAGCGTCATCGACAGCATGATCGGCACGTCTCGGCCGAGATCGTCGGCGGCTTCGAGGACCGCCATGACGCCAGCCTTGGCGTTGAGCGTGTCGAACACAGTTTCGATCAGGATGAAATCCACCCCGCCCTCGAGCAGCGCGTCGGTCTGTTCGCGATAGACCGATTTCAGATAATCGAAATCGATCTCGCGAAAGCCGGGGTCGTTGACGTCCGGCGACAGTGACAGGGTCTTGTTGGTCGGGCCGATCGCACCGGCGACGAAGCGCGGACGGCCATCCTTTGCGGCATATTCGTCAGCGAGGCGGCGGGCGATCTGCGCCGAGGCAATGTTGATCTCCTTGACCAGGCTTTCAGCGGCATAATCAGCCTGGCTGATCACGTTGGCGCTGAAGGTGTTGGTCGAGACGATGTCCGACCCCGCATCGAGATATTCGCGGGTGATCGTCTCCGGCACCTCGGGCTTGGTCAGCGCGAGGATGTCGTTATTGCCCTTCTGGTCCTTGGCCAGGCCGAGAGTGCCGGCATAATCGGCCTCGTTCAGCTTCCAGTTCTGGATCTCGGTGCCGAACGCGCCGTCGGTGATCAGGATGCGCTTGGCGGCTTCGGCCAGCAGTCTTTCGCGTGCAGTCATATCACTTCCTTCGTCACCCCGGACTTGTTCCGGGGTCCACAGTGCCGCTTTCCCACCGGCCGCAGATTTCACGGAACGGTGGATGCCGGAACAAGTCCGGCATGACGGCGAGTTACTAGGCCGCCGCCTCGTGCGCCTGCGCCTGGGCGCGGATCCCCAGCAAGTGGCAGATCGCGAAGCTCAGCTCGGCGCGGTTGAGCGTGTAGAAATGGAAGCCGC
>JBDTXU010000566.1:0-1962 GCA_040006055.1 Sphingomonas bacterium
CGCCTGCTCGGCATATTCGGGCTTGTAGAGTGTGGGTCGTCCTGCGGTCATGAAGCGGCAGATAGGCGGGCCGGGCCTGGAGTTGAATCAAACCGCGCGCGATGTTGGATAATTTCGGTAGACTGTATGGAAGGGCCTCTCCGGACCCTTGCAGGAGGGCAGCAAGTGGACTAAGTTTACTTAGTCTAGTCCGGAGGCTTGTGATGCTGACAGTGAATATCCATGACGCGAAAACGCAGCTGTCCAAGCTCATCCAGATGGCCGTGAACGGCGAGCCGTTCGTGATCGCCAAGGCAGGCAAGCCGATGGTGAAGGTGACGGCGATCGACGTGCCCGAACCCGTGAAGAAGCGCAGGATTGGATTTCTGCAAGGGCAGTTCAATATCCCCGACGATTTCGACACGATGGGGCAGGAAGAGATCGAACGCATGTTCTACGGCGACGAATGAGACTTCTGCTCGACACGCACCTGCTGCTGTGGGCCGCATTCAGACAAGAGCGATTGTCGTCGGGAGCCGTTGCGCTCATCGAAGACGGCGAGAACATCCTCACCTTCAGCACCATCAGTTTGCTCGAGGTTGCGATCAAATATGGTCTTGGCCGGCCCGACTTCCAGGTCGATCCGAGCATTCTACGCCGGGGCCTGCTGGACAATGGCTATATCGAGCTGCCCGTAGGCGGCGACCATGCTGTCGCCGTCGCTGGTCTGCCGCCGATCCACAAGGACCCGTTCGACAGGCTGTTGGTGGCGCAGGCGATGGTTGAAGGGATCACGCTGATCACCGAGGATGCGGTGGTGGGACAATATGCGGGGCCGGTGCGGCTGGTGTGATTTCGGGCTTCGGAGCGCGCTAACGCAGGCGATCGCCGACGTGTCAGGCAAAAAGCCGGGCAATTTCCACCATCGGAAGGAAGTATCGGCGCGCGGCTCCACTCAAGGGCAGGAATTGATAGGCGGCGTAAAAGCCGGCCGCCGTCTCGTCTTTCGCATCCACGACAAAGGCGTAGGTCGCGATTTCGCTGCGGAGGGCTCGGCTGAATGCATCCATTAGCATCAGTTCGCCAAGGCGGCGACCGCGGAATCGCCTGTCCACCGCAAGCCGCCCCATCAAGGTCGCCGGCACGGACGGATAACGCGGCAGCTTCCTCGCCGTTGACGCTGGCAGACCGGTCAGCGCAATCGATGTCGCGGCAAGAGTGTAGAAGGCAAGAGGTGTCGGCCCCTCGTCCGTCAGGACGAAGCAGGAGGCTACGCGTTTGCGAATATCCTGGCCGGCTTGGGTTTTGAAATAGCGATCGAGTGGCTCGACCCCGCTGTCAAAGGCAGCGCGATCGTGCCGGTCGTCGAGGGGAACGATCTGCAAAGTCACTGGGCAATCGTCACTGGGCAATCGAATCAGCGCGCCGACGACTCGATATACCGCAACGCCGCCTCTCTCAGGCGTGGCGCCGGCTCACGCGGATTGAGCACAGCCTCGGCGAAGGCGCGGCTCTCCTGGGCGGTCAGCTGGACGGATTGCATATCTTCTATGGTTCGAACCGCGGCTTCATGGACGCTGGCGATCACGAAGTCGGTCAATGTGCGGCCTTGCAGCTCGGCTGCCCGCTGGAACAATTCCTTCTGATCAGCGGACACTCGAGCCTCCAGCCGTTCATTTCGCGCCGGGGAGGGTTTCGTTGCTACTGCTCGACGGGCCATGACCTTCATCCTTGCTGGACATGGGATGTACGGCTTACAGCCGGACGGTGCAAGGGGCGGAATCTGATGTTTTAGGCCTCGGGTGCAGTTTCTCGCAACCGACGCCCTTTCGCGCGTCGCGAGCGGTCGCTTGACCCCCTGCCGCGCGTGAGGCCTACTCTCCGATGGGAGAGGGTCGATGAACAGAATGGGATCGATATCGGAGACGGAAGCCGCACGCTTCCTGCTGCGTGCGCAATTTGGCACGTCGGAGGCAGAGATCG
>JBDTXU010000567.1:0-1792 GCA_040006055.1 Sphingomonas bacterium
ACGCGCGCATCTTCCGCACGATGTCATAAGGCGCCTCGGTCGCGGTCAGCTTGCCAGCGCGAATCGTCATCACCCGACCGAAATCCTCAGGCCGCGCGCCTTCGATCTGAGTCGAGCAACCGAGCTGGTTGAGCAGATGACCGAAGCTGTCGACATCGGCGAGCCGCGGCAGATTGCGCAGCGTTACCGGTTCCTCGGTGAGCAGTGCGCAGGGCATCAGGGTGAGGGCAGCGTTCTTCGCGCCGGAGATGGGCAATTTGCCCGACAGGCGCTTGCCGCCGCGGATGAGGATACGGTCCATTGGCGGCTTCTATCGCCTGCGCGTCACCGCGCAAGCGTTCCGTCCCTGCCCGAGCGCCGGCAACACCGCTTGATCGACATTAATGCACTGATTCTCCAGCAATGCTCTGGCTGCCCCCGGGGTTTTAGGGGGCGATTGAGTGTCGGGCAGCTGTTTCGCCGAAAAATTAAGCGCCATGATCGCGTTGACGCCCGGCGAACATGCCGCCCTCGAAAAGCTGGAGGAGCGCGAGCGCACTGTGCGGCGCGGCCCCACGCTCCAGCGTGAGAATGATCCCGGCATCGAGCTGTTCATCCTGCGCAAGGGCATGATGATGAGCTCGGTCCTGCTTGACGATGGCAGCCGCCAGATCCTGCGCTTCCAGTTTCCCGGCGATATGATCGCGGTCTCCGCTCTCGTCTATCGCGAGGCGCCCGAGACGATCACCGCGCTGACCGACGCGGTCGTCTGCCCGTTCGAGCGATCAGCGATGAGCCGGCTGATCAGCGGCCATCCGAGGCTCGCCGCGTTGATCCTGGTCTATAGCCAGATCGAGCGCGCCACACTGACTGACAGGCTTGCCGCGCTCGGCCGCACCTCCGCTAAGGCACGAGTCGCCGCGATCCTGCTCGAGATATGCAACCGGACGCGGATATTCGACAAAGGGGCGGGCAACAGCTTCACTCTCGGTCTGACTCAGGAGGAGATCGGCGACGCGACCGGCCTCACCGCAGTCCATGTCAACCGCATGCTGCGTCAATTGGAGGAAGAGGGGGTGATCGCACGCGCGGCCGGACGCCTGACGCTGACTGATGAGCATGCGCTTGCGAGGGCGGCCAAGTTCGTCGATCGCCATGTGGGGCTGGATCTAAGCTGGCTGCCAGCGGGGCGGTAATTACCCCCCTAACGGATCAGGCCTTTTCGAGCGTGCATTGCAGCGGGTGCTGGTTCTGCCGGGCGAACTCGATCACCTGCGCAACCTTGGTCTCCGCGACCTCGTAGCTGAACACGCCGCATACCCCGACGCCCTTCTGATGGACGTGGAGCATCACCCGAGTCGCCGCCTCCATGTCCATCTTGAAGAAGCGCTGGAGCACCAGCACGACGAATTCCATCGGCGTATAATCGTCGTTGAGCAGCAGCACCCGGTACGGCGTCGGTTGCTTGGTCCGGGTGCGAGTGCGGGTCGCGATGCCGAGGCCGGTGCCTTCGTCATCGCCGCCTTCGCCATCGCGGCGCTCGGCCATTGCCGTCGTGGTGAGGTCATTGATCATGTGAGGTCGAAAATATGGCACTCCTGGGGCCAAGGGCAAGGGGGTGCAAGCCCATCAACCCTGTTTAGCGTCTGATTCAGCTTCGCTGAAGCGGCACCAGCCCGCTCCCCCACCCGGCCTCCCACCGAATATACTGAATGGGAGGCCGGGTGGGGGAGCGGGCTGGTGCCGCCTTCTGCACGAAAATGAAAAGGGCGGCCCCGCGGGACCGCCCTTCCGTTTTTTCGATCGTCAGCGT
>JBDTXU010000568.1:0-9914 GCA_040006055.1 Sphingomonas bacterium
GGCCTCTGCTTCGCCGAGATCGCCCTGATCACCAGCCGCCCTTCGCCCGCCGGATTGATCGGCAGCGTCACGCTCGCCGCGGCGGCATCGATCAATGCCGCAACGGCATCGCTCCCAATCAGCGCGGGCGTCAGCTTCACATGGCGCACAACGCTACCCTCGCCCTGAAGCAAGCCTTCGGGATCCGGCAAGCTCGGCCCGTTGGTCAGGAACAGGCTCGCCCAGCGCGGATAGAGCGCGATCGAGCAGACGATCGCCCTGGCATGCTCGTTGGGCCCGAAGCCGATCGCAAGTGCGTTGTAATTGTCGTACACGAGCCGCACCGCGCCGGGCAGCCGCGCCGCAACCATAGCCAGCGCAGCGCGCGCATTGGCCGCAACCTCGGGCGAAAACCGGTCGATGAACTGATCGAGCTGTTCTTCGGGCGTCATTGGGCTCCCCATGAGGACAATCCTATATTAGGGCGATGTCCATGTCGCGCGCCCGTGTCCTCGTCATGAATTCGGCGCTCGGCCCCCTGGATTACCGCGTGCCGCATGGCATGCAGGTCGAGCCCGGCTCGATCGTGATCGCCCCGCTCGGCCCGCGCCAGCTGCTCGGTGTGGTGTGGGAACCCGAGCATATGCCCTCGGACGCAGAGGTCGGCGATAACCGGCTGCGCAACCTCGTCGGCGTTGTGCCGGTGGCGCCACTCGCAGCGCCGCTCCGCCGACTGGTCGAGTGGACCGCCAATTATTACCTCGCCCCGCCCGCCTCGGTCGCGCGCATGGCGATGCCGTCCACCTCAGCGCTCGAAGGCGCGCGCACCGTCACGGAGTATCGCGCAACCGGGCGCGTGCCCGATCGCATGACGCCGCAGCGCGAGCAGGCGCTCGATCGGATCGGCGTCACCCAGGGCCTGATCCGCGAGCTGGCGATCACCGCCGATGTCTCGGACGCGGTGATCCGCGGGCTGGTAAAGACCGGCGCGCTCGAAGGCGTCGAAGTCGATATCGACAGCCCCTTCCCCGTGCCCGATCCCGATTTCGGCATCCCCGCGCTCTCGCCCGATCAGCGCGCCGCCGCGGAGGTGTTGATCGCCAATGTCGCTGACGAGGCGTTCCAGCCGACCCTGCTCGACGGCGTCACCGGCTCGGGCAAGACCGAAGTCTATTTCGAGGCAGTCGCCGCCGCGATCCGCGCAGGCAAGCAGACCCTCGTCCTGCTCCCCGAAATCGCGCTGACCGAACCCTTCCTCACCCGCTTCGCCGCGCGCTTCGGCGTCGCCCCGGTCGCCTGGCATTCGGGGCTGCGCCAGTCCCAGCGCCGCCGCGCCTGGCGGGCGATCTCCAGCGGGCAGGCGCTCGTCACCGTCGGCGCGCGCTCCTCGCTGTTCCTGCCTTATGCCAATCTCGGCCTGATCGTCGTCGACGAAGCGCATGAGACCAGCTTCAAGCAGGAAGAGGGCGTCCACTACCACGCCCGCGACGTCGCGGTGATGCGCGGGCTGTTCGAGAAATGCCCGGTCATCCTCGCCTCGGCGACGCCGGCGATCGAGACCCGCCATCAGGTCGCGCTTGGCCGCTATGCCGAGCTGAAGCTCCCCGGCCGCTGGGGTGCTGCGGAAATGCCGGCGATCGAGGTGATCGACCTGATCGCCAACCCGCCCGATCGCGGCCGCTGGATCGCGCCCAAGCTGGTCAATGCGATCGAGGAGACGCTCGCCCGGCGCGAGCAGGTGCTGCTGTTCCTAAATCGTCGCGGCTTTGCGCCGCTAACCCTGTGCCGCACCTGCGGCCATCGCTTCCAATGCCCCAATTGCACCGCATGGATGGTCGAGCACCGCCTCGTCCGCCGCCTCGCCTGCCATCATTGCGGCCATATCGAGCCGGTGCCGCGCGCCTGCCCCGAATGTTCGAACGAGGACACTTTGGTCGCGGTCGGCCCCGGCGTCGAGCGCATCGCCGATGAGGTCACCGCTCTGTTCCCCGAGGCAAAGACGGCGATCGTCACCTCGGACACGATCTGGTCGCCCGCCAAGGCAGCCGAGTTCGTCCACCGCATGGAGGCGCACGATATCGACATCGTGATCGGCACCCAGCTCGTCACCAAGGGCTATCATTTCCCCAACCTCACTTTGGTCGGCGTAATCGATGCCGATCTAGGTCTAGACGGCGGCGATCTGCGCGCCTCGGAGCGCACCTTCCAGCAGATCATGCAGGTCTCCGGCCGGGCCGGTCGTGGCGCCAAGCCCGGCCAGGTCTATATCCAGACCCACAGCCCAAACGCGCAGGTGATGCGCGCGCTGATCACCGGCGATGCCGACAGCTTCTACGAGGCCGAAACCGAATCCCGCCGCGAAGCCGGCGCCCCGCCGTTCGGCCGCTTCGCGGGCATCGTCATCTCGAGCGAGGACAAGACAGCCGCGCATGAGATCGCCACATTGATCGGCCGCACCGCGCCCCGGCTGGAGGCGATGGAAGTCTATGGCCCCGCCCCCGCCCCGCTCGCCATGCTGCGCGGCCGCCACCGCTACCGCCTCCTCGTTCATGCACGGCGGGCACTCGACGTGCAGGACGTGATCCGCGACTGGCTCGGCAAGCTCGACTGGCCCGCCAAGGTGCGGGTGGTGGTCGATGTCGATCCGTACAGCTTCCTGTGAGCGGTCCGCATTTTTCTCCTTGTTGCACAGGGGATAATCCTGTCAGGAATCAACTGATGCCCGATGCGCGCTTTCAGTCCTTTGTGAACCGACATCTGGTCGCGCTGCTCGCCGGCCTGTTCCTGTTGCTTGGTATCGGCTCACCCGCCCACGCCGACGACATCTCCGCCACCGGCCGCGGTGTCGTACGGGTCGTCACGATCGCGATGGTGGGGGATGAAGTCGTCGGTTTCGGCCATGGCAGCGGCTTCGTTGTCGCGCCCAACCGGATCGTCACCAACGCCCATGTCGTCGAGCTCGCCAAGCGCTATCCCGACAATGTCGTGATCGGCGTCGTCCCGTCCGAGGGCAGCAAGAGCTATGAAGGCAAAGTGATCGCGTTCGACGCAGCGCGCGATCTCGCCCTGATCGAGTTCACCGGCACCAGGCTGCCGACCGTCGCGCTCTATACTGGCCCGGTCGAAGAGGGCGCGCCGGTCATCACGCTCGGCTATCCGGGCAATGTCGATCTTGCGACGGCAAAGTCGGCCACTGACTATATCCGGCCGCTGTCTCCGATCCGCTCGGAAGGCAATTTCTCCGGCCGGCGGATGATGTCGGGCGTCCAGGTTCTGCTGCACACCGCCAACATCGCTCGGGGCAACTCAGGCGGACCGCTGCTCGACCCATGCGGCCGCGTGATCGGCGTGAACTCGGCAATCACGCGCGGCGAAGAGGGCGATTCGAGCTTCGGCTTCGCCATTTCCGATACCGAACTCAGCGCCTTCCTTCAGGCCGCCAAGCAAAGCTTTCCGGCAGTCGGCACGCCGTGCACAAGCATCCTCGATCGCATCAAGCAGGACAGCGAGGCTGAGGCCAGAGCGACCGCTGAGGCCGAGGCGGCAAAACGCGATGCCGCAGCGAAGGCGCAGGTGGCGCATGAAGGAGCCCTCACCAAGGCGCGCAGCGATGCCGAGCTGCACCGCGAGAACATCATGGCGCTCGCTGCTGTCCTGCTTGTTGCCGGTGCACTCGCGATTGGCTTTGCCGGGCTGCTCGAAGTCCGCGGGCGTCGCCGAGAGGCGATCTGGGCGGCCTCGGGCGGCGGCGTGCTGCTGCTTGCCGCCGCAATTGTGTTCTTCACGCGCCCCAATGGCGAAGTCGTGCTGCCGCCCGATGCCACACCGACCCAGGCGCCGATCGTCTCATCGACAGCCGCGCTCGGCAAGATGGTCTGCACCGTCGTACCCGGCAAGAGCCGGGTCGTTTCGTCCCCAACCTCGGATGTCCTGATCGACTGGGGCAGCGCGGGCTGCATGAACGGGCGCACGCAATATGCCGAGACTGGCAGCAAATGGGATCGCGTGCTGGTGCCGGCCGAGGACCAGACCGTCTCAGTGCTCGAGTTCGATCCGGCAACCCGGGCCTATGTCAATATGCGCTACTTCCTGACCGCGGAACAGATGACCGCGGTACGCGAGATCCGCTCGCAGGTGACGCTCAAGGCCTGCTCGACCGACGAATCGGCCCGCACCGCGCTGTCGAACCAGCAAAGCGCGATCCGCGCAGCGCTCCCGCCCTATCCCAACGAGAAGATCGTCTATGCCTGCCGGGCTGCAAACTAGGGTCCAATTCGATCAGCTTTACGCGTCATGCCGGACTTGTTCCGGCGTTCGAGCTTTGGCTTTCCCCCGGAAAGCCAAGATTGTGTCCGGGGGACACAATCTCGCTCGAACACATGTTTCCGCAGGGTGTGCAAGCGTTGCTCTTGCGGCTCGATGGACCCCGGAACAAGTCCGGGGTGACGATTGATTTAACTTGATCGAATGCGACTCCACAACGTCGAGCGCTAAAACGGAGCATCACGCTGTTCGCTATGGGTCGGTGTCGTGATTCAACTGCACCGCCGGATCGGGCAAAGGATGGGCACGGGACAGCTTCAGAAGCCCGGCAGCTCATTCTCATGGTCGACGTCTTGAATGTTTTCCGCTGTGGCACGGCAGCGGTCTGTGCGGCGCATTTCCCTGATAATTCCCTGTTATTCCCTGTTCCGGGCCGGCCGGATCGACGGGCCATATTATTAAGCCATTATAAAATAACTATAATTTCAGAAATCTGGCGTGCGCCGCCGTTGAGAAAAAATATAATTTCCCTGTTATCGGCGATTAACAGGGAAATTCACCCAGCGGCAGCAAGGCACCAGCGGTCAGGCCACCCTGCCCAACAGTTCATGGGGAAGGAACCGGTCCTGCTGGCGCGCCGCTCGGGGTACGAGCCCAGAAGGGTTTGACGAACCGCCCGCGTCGCCACGCGATCGTCGTGACGACGACGCCGAAAATCGTGCAGATAAGGATCGCGGGCAGCGACGCCTCCGCGCCGAACGCGCCGCCGGTCAGGAGGTCCGGACCGGAAATGCGCGGGATCAGCACGCCATCAACGGCGCTGCCCGAAACGGCGATGCCGTAGATGCCACCCTGGGTGAAATTCCACGCGGCATGAACCCCGATGGCGGCCCAAAGTCGCCGCGTCAGCATATAGAGCGCCGCGAGCATGATGCCCGCCTCGAGCGCGATCGCCACCGCCGGCAGCAGCCCCGCATGCTGGTTGCCGAGATGTCCCGCACCAAACAGGGCCGCCGAGACGATCAGCGCGATCCATGTTCCGAGCGAGGACTCGACGAGCCGGAAGATGATGCCGCGAATGACGATCTCTTCACCCACACCGGAGACTAGCGACATTGCCAACACCGGAAACAGCACATTTGTCGGATGCTCGCCGATCACATGATAGCCGCCGAAAAGCGCGATGACGGCGACGACCAGCGAAAACAGCAGGAAGCCGGTCAGAAGCCCGGCCCCCAGCTCCTTCGACCACCCCGGCGCGGCGAATTCCGCCACTGTGGGCCTGCGCTCGACGAAGCGGACAAAAAGAACATAGCCGATCACCGCCGCCACGGTCGCGCACAGGCTGGTTGCAAGGCTCCCCAGGGGCCCATGTGCATGCACCACGGAATGGGCCGCGATCGCCACCAGGATCTCCGGCCCGATGACCATCGCCATGCCGATAAGGATCAGCACCAGCGGGAAGTGAATGATCCGCCAGAGCAAGCTGCCCGGTGGTGTGACGGGTTTGATCGGTTCCATAGCATGCCCCCTGATTTGGGCGCCAGCCTAGCGAGCATCGCAAGCCCGTGCAAAGAACCTCAGCCGCGATCGATCCGGGCTGCGAAACACCCACGTTTCGCGTTGTGCGCGTGAAGATAGGCGACCGAGGGATCAGCGAAGAAACGATCGATAAGCGCGGAGAGCTCGCCGCCCTCGACCAGATCGGCATCGGTCATCATCCCCTCCGCATCATAGGCGCGCAGCGACAGCGTGCGGATCGCCAGTTGCTCGGGCACCTCGTTCTCGAACTGCGCAGCATCTGTCTCGCCCTCGCGGACGAAGATCGCGTGGCACTGACGATAGGGTGAGTCGACCGGCAAGTGCTCGTAGTTGAGCAGCAGCATTGTCTGCCCGATGTCGCCGTCTTCGAGCGAAGCGCGACACGGGAAGCTCGGCTTGGCATCGACCTCCATCCGCACCACCCCGCGCTCGGCAAGGGCCGCATCCGAGAGGCCATACAATGAAGCGAAAGGCGCCGGATCGAGCCCGCGGATCACGAAGCCGCTCATGCCACACCCTCCCGCTTGCGGAGCACGATCTTGCGATCGAGCCCATAGGCATAACCGCCAAGCGTCCCGTCGCTGCGTTGCGCGCGGTGGCAGGGGATGACGATCGAGACATGGTTCGCCCCGCACGCCGTCCCGGCCGCGCGCACCGCCCTGGGGTTGCCGGCAAGCGCGGCCAGCTCGGTATAGGTGCGCGTCTCGCCCGCGGGGATGGCACGCAACGCCTGCCACACCGCCTCCTGAAAGGCGGTGCCCTGCACGTCGAGCGGCAGATCCTGGTCGCGCTCCGGCGATTCGACACTGGCGACGACGCGCGCGGCAAGATCGGCGAGCGCGCTGCCGCCGGGCACGATCTCCGCATGTGGGAAACGCTGTTTCAGCGCCTCTTCGCCCTCATCGAACGATACACGGCACAGGCCCTTGTCGGTCGCCGCGACGAGCATCGGGCCAAGGCTCGTATCGGCGACCGTCCAGCGGATCGTCACGCCCGCGCCGCCCTTGCGCCATGCGCTCGGCGTCATGCCGAGCCGTTTCGCGCCGTCCTCATAGAAGCGGCTGGGGGCTGAATAGCCCGCCTCGTAGATTGCCTGGGTCACTGTATTCTCCTCGATCAGAGCCTTGGCCGCGCGCTGAGCACGCAGCCCGCGCGCATAGGCGGCCGGGGTGACCCCGGTCGCGCGCTTGAACAGGCGGTGGAAATGATGCGGCGCATAGCCGACCTGCGCCGCAAGCTCTTCGAGGCCGAGGCCATCCTCGCTCGCCTCGATCAGCGCGACGGCCTCGGCTACCGCGATCCGGTCGCGCCCGACCTCGTCGGGCTTACAACGCAAGCAGGCGCGGAAGCCGGCGGCGCGGGCCTCGGCGCCGTCGCGGTAGAAGCGGACATGCTCGCGCTTCGGGTGCCGCGCCGGGCAGCTCGGCTTGCAATAGATGCCGGTCGTGGAGACGGCGCCGACGAAGCGGCCGTCATAAGCGCGGTCGCGGCGACTGAAGGCCGCCCAGGCGCTGTCGGAGTCGATGGCTGTTTGCTGTGTCATGCCACCGATATAGGCGGCGCGGGCCGAGGCGACATCCCGACACTTGCGGTCAAAGCCGCCCCTCGAAACGAGGCGCGCCGGAACGGAGCCACCTCAGAATCATCGCCTGCGATACATCGCGAAACGCCAGATCATGCCCCACGCCCGGTACCAGTTCGAGCTTCGCCGAGGGGTTTGCCTCGGCAAGCGCGCGGGCATGGGCCAGTGGTACAAGCGTGTCCGCAGTGCCCTGCAGCAGCAATATCGGGCAGCTGATGGCGGGAAACTTCGCTACATTATTGTATCGATCGAGAAGCAGCAGGTTGGTTGGAGCGAACGGATATTGTTCGCCGGCGACCCGCACGAGGCTCACAAAACCGGAAACCAGGACAAGCCCGCCAATCCTGTGCCGGGCGGCGATGTCCGTGGCGGGCCCCGAGCCGAGCGAATTGCCGATGACGACGATCCGGTCTGTGGCGATCCCTTTCGCCACGAGCCAGGCGAGGCTCGCCTCGCCATCGCGATATAGTCCTTGCTCGCTGGGGGTCCCGGGATTGCCGCCATAGCCGCGATATTCAGGCAGGAGCACGCCATAGCCCTGCGCAACCAGGAACCGGGTCGCATAGATGCTGCCTTCGAGGTCGCTGCCATTGCCGTGGGAGAACAATAACGTCGGCAGACCAGGCTTTGCCGGGCGATAAAAGGCACGAAGCTTCAGGCCGTCGCCAGTGTCGATCCGGACGTCATCGAAACCCGCCGGACGCTGCGGGATTGTCGCCGGCATGGGATAGAGGAGGCTGCGCTGGAACAGGAAGAGCCCGCCCACCAGCGCCACATATAGCAGCAGCGCCGCTCCAACGATGATCAGGGAGATTCTCCGAACCCGCCTCATCCCCCGTTCGCATGGAACAGCGCCAGCGTCCGCTCCTTCGCGAGATCGCTGCTCGGCTCGTGATAATCCTTGCGCCGGTCCGAATTGAAGCCGTGCCCGGCCTCATAGATATAGACAGTCGCATTGGGATGTTCCGCTGCGATGACCTTCTCGACGCCCTCCATCGGAATGCCCTGATCGTGGCGGCCGAAATGGAGGATCACCGGCACCTTCGGCACTTCATCGGCAGTCGGGGGAACCTGGCTGCCATAATAGCTGGAGGCAGCCGCCACCCCGTCGAGCCGCGTCGCGGCGAACCAGGCGATCGACCCGCCATAGCAATAGCCGACCACGAACACCGCGCCGCCATTTCCGTCGGCTCCCTTGAGCGCGTTCACGCAGGTCTGCACATCGGCAAGCGACAGGTCGATCGGATGAAGAACGCGCGCGAGCTCGACGCCCCGCGCCAGCCCGTCGCCCGAATAGTCCGCCTCGAAGCCGGGATGCTCGCGGTCAAACAGCGCCGGCGCCAGCACCTCATAGCCATCGGCGGCATATTCCTCCGCCAGATCGCGGATATGCTCGGTGACGCCGAAGATTTCCTGGACGAGCACGAGCCCGCCGCGCCGCTCGCCCTCCGGCTGGGCGTGATAGACCCCGATCGCGGCACCGTCGGACATCGTCATCTGTTCCATCACGCCCGGCATCACTTTCTCCGTTGCAATCATGTCCTTCCCCATCCCTGATCGTGCCGGGATGATTCTGCAACGCCGGGGCGATTAGGCCCCAGCTCGCACCGCTATGATAGAAGGCAGCAGGAGAGAGATGACCGAGTCAGTGCCCGCCCGGGTTGCATCGCAGCGAACCCGATGCTAACCGCGCGGCGACCCATCCGGGGGGCCGATTCCGGCCTCCCTTTTCGTATGGGTCGCGCAACCCGTTCCAAACGAGGATTTCAATCGCGTGGAGACATCCGGCGGTATTCAAGCGAGCTTAAGCGGACGCTATGCGACCGCCCTGTTCGAGCTCGCGCGTGACGCGAAGACGATCGACACGGTCGAGGCGAGTCTTGCCAATGTGCGTGCCGCGCTCGAGCAGTCGGACGAGTTCGCCCGGCTCGTGGCGAGTCCGCTGGTGAGCCGCAAGGACGCCGCCGCATCAGTTGCAGCGAGCGCCGCCGCGATGGGCATCGACTCGACCACGAAGAACTTCCTCGGCGTGCTCGCGGAGAATCGCCGCCTCGCGCAGCTGCCCGCGATCATCCGCGCCTTCCGGACGCTCGCCGCCGACTATCGCGGCGAGACCACTGCCGAGGTCGTCTCGGCGCACCCGCTTTCCGCGTCCCAGGTCGATGCCCTGAAGCAGCAGCTTCGCACCCGCATCGGCCGTGACGTTTCCGTCGACCTCTCGGTCGATCCCGCTCTGCTTGGCGGGCTGGTCGTGAAGATCGGCTCGCAGATGATCGATTCGTCGATCCGCACCCGTCTCAACACTCTCGCGCACGCAATGAAAGGCTGACAGCTTCACGCTGTTGGGAAAGGCTGACAATGGATATCCGCGCCGCTGAAATTTCGAAGGTCATCAAGGACCAGATCGCCTCGTTCGGCACCGAGGCCCAGGTCTCGGAAACCGGCCAGGTGCTGTCGGTCGGCGACGGCATTGCGCGCATTCACGGGCTCGACAACGTCCAGGCGGGCGAGATGGTCGAATTCTCGAACGGCGTGCAGGGCATGGCGC
>JBDTXU010000569.1:0-4662 GCA_040006055.1 Sphingomonas bacterium
GGACGACGCGGAAGATGATCGGGAAATTCTCGTTCCCCGGCCGCATGAAATAGGCATGCAGCGAGTGGGCGGTCTTGGGCGCGTCGGTCGATCGTTGTGCCGCCTGAAGCGCCTGCGCGATCACCTGGCCGCCGAACACCCGGCCTTCGCCGCCGGGCTGGCGCTTGCCGCGATAGAGATCGCGGTCGATCTCCTCGACGTCGAGCAGGTCGACCAGGCCCTGGGCAAGCGCCTCGGGCGGCGTATCGGGTGGAGTGTTGATGTCCATCAATAGCCCGCGGCGCGCGCGAGGCGATCGGCATGGAAGTTCGCATCGCCGAACATCTCGGCAAGCACCCGCGCCCGCTTCATATAGAAGCCGATATCATATTCGTCGGTCATGCCGATCCCGCCATGCATCTGCACGCCTTCCTGCACGGCGAGCGTGGTTGCAAGTGCTGTCATCGCCTTCGCGACTGACACCGCTGCATCCGCACCCGCGTCCCCCGCGTCGAGCAGCTGCTGCGCCTTGAGCACGGCGGCGCGGGCGACCTCCATCTCCGAATAGAGATGCGCGGCGCGGTGCTGGAGCGCCTGGAAGCTGCCGATCGCGACGCCGAACTGCTTGCGCTCCCTGAGATAGGAGACGGTCATGTCCATTGCCCC
This sequence comes from Sphingomonas bacterium, assembly GCA_040006055.1. GTDB lineage: Bacteria > Pseudomonadota > Alphaproteobacteria > Sphingomonadales > Sphingomonadaceae > Sphingomonas. Next base: position 646 of record JBDTXU010000569.1, read on the forward strand.
GCCCCCCACGCCGAGCAGCTCAGCCGACGCACCCGTGCGGCCGGCGCGGAGCAGCCGGTCGAGCGGGGCGCGCCCGGCATCGACTTCGCCGATCACCGCATCGGCATCCACCTCGACACCGTCGAACTCGAGGCGCGCGGCGATGCTCGAATCCGCGAGACGCTCTGCCTCGGCGCTGAGACCTGCCGCCCCCTTGTCGACCGCGAACAGGGTGATGCCGTTCGCGTCATCGGCCGAACCGGCCGTGCGGGCGGCGACGATGATCAGGTCGGCGACATGGCCATGGGTGACGAACTGCTTCTTGCCCGAAAGCCTGAAGCCATTGCCGGACCGCTCGGCCTTCATCGCGACTGAATCGCGGTGCTTAGCCCCCTCGTCGATCGCCAGCGCGGCGATGGTGTCACCAGCGAGGATGCTGGGAAACCAGCGCGCCGCCTGCGCCGATCCCCTCAATGCTTCGACCGCGGCAACGGCGGTGGCGAGGAAGGGTGAGGGGGAGAGGTTGCGGCCAATCTCTTCCAGCACGATGCCGGCGTCGACATGGCCAAGCCCGAGCCCGCCATCCGCCTCGCCGATCAGGATGCCGGTAAAGCCCATCTCGGCAAAGCTCTTCCACAGGTCGCGCGAGAAGCCGGCGGCATCGTTCGCATCGCGCAGCTTCCGCATATGCGAGACGGGGGCCTGCTCGGCCACGAAGTCACGCGCGGTATCGCGGAGCATCGTCTGTTCGTCATTGAGGTAGAGGGGCATCTGGTCTTCTCTTTCGTCACCCCGACGAAGGCCGGGGCCGCTAAGTTGCTAAGGGGTGCGTTTCATCACGCCGGGGTGACGCTACGCAGAAGGCAAATCCAGGATCCGCTTGGCGATGATGTTGAGCTGAACCTCGCTCGTCCCGCCCTCGATCGAGTTTCCCTTGGTCCTAAGCCAGCCCCGCGCGCCCGCACCGCCCGACGACCGCTCGCTCTCCCATTCGAGCGCGTCGGAGCCGCCAGCCGCCATCATCAGCTCGTGTCGCGCCTTGTTCAGCTCGGTGCCGTAATATTTCATCATGCTCGGCTGCGCGGGGTGTGCACGCCCGGCCTTGAGCTCGTCGATGAAGCGCTCGGACATCATCCCGAACGCTTTGGAGCGCACTTCGAACACTGCGATCGAAGCGCGCAGCAACGGATCGGCAAGCCGCCCCTCATGATCGAGCCCGACGGTCGCGATCGCGCCGTCGATCAGCGGATTACCGCCGATCTGGCCGAGCCCCATGCCGGAGATCATTTCGCGCTCATGCCCGAGCAGATATTTGGCGACGTCCCAGCCCTTGTTCTCGTCGTGCACGCGCTGCGACTTGGGCACTTTCACATTGTCGAAAAAGGTCTCGCAGAACGGCGAATAGCCGGAGATCAGCAGGATCGGTTTGGTCGACACGCCCTCGCTCAACATGTCGAACAGGACGAAGCTGATGCCGCCCTGCTTGGTCGTCTTGTCGGTGCGGACAAGGCAGAAAATCCAGTCGGCCTTGTCGGCATAGCTGGTCCACACCTTCTGGCCGTTGATCAGGTAGTGGTCGCCCTTGTCCTCCGCGGAGGTGGCCAGCGCCGCGAGATCGGAGCCGGCATTGGGCTCCGAATAGCCCTGGCACCAGCGGATCTCGCCACGCACGATCTTCGGCAGATAGTCGAGCTTCTGCTCTTCGGTGCCATATTTGAGCAACGCCGGCCCGAGCATCGAGATGCCGAAGCTGTTGAGCGGATTGCGCGCCTTGATCCGCGCCATCTCCTCGCGGACAATCTTGGTCTCCGCCGGCTCGAGCCCGCCACCGCCATAGGCCTTGGGCCAGTCAGGCACAGTCCAGCCCCGCGCGCCCATCCGGTCCATCCAGAGCTTCTGCGCCGGCGTCAGCATGCTCTGGTTGCGGCCGCCCCAGACTGCGTCCTTTTCCGACCGCACCGGCTCGCGCATCTCGGGCGGGCAGTTCGCCTCCAGCCAGGCGCGGGTTTCGGCGCGGAAAGTGTAGAGGTCGGTCATGGCTTGCTCCAGACACAGTCGTGCGCGGCGGTCGTCTCGCCCGACCGGATCGCTGCCCTTATTGTAATCCCCGCGAAAGCGCGGGCCCATCTCCCGCCTGTCGAGCGGGCGGCACGTCGGGGAGATAGTTTCCGGCTTTCGCGGGAATGACAAAAGAGGAAGACGTGGCTCATCAATTGAACCGCCCGCCGCTTTCAGCCTTGCCCTTCAGCAACGCGGCAACCGTGAAGCCATGCTTCTCCAGTCCGGCGACAATCTTCTTCAGCCCCTCGGTGTCAGCCCAGAACATCGGGCCGCCGCGATAGACGGGCCAGCCATAGCCATAGATCCACACCACATCGATGTCCGACGCCCGCTGCGCCATCTTCTCCTCGAGGATCAACGCGCCTTCATTGACCATTGTGTAGAGGGTCTTCTCGATGATTTCCTGATCGGAGATCTTGCGCTTCGCCAGGTTGGATTTGCTGCGGAAATCCTCGATGATCTCGGCGACCCGCGGCGAGGGCGTCGGGTTCCGTTTCTCGTCATAATCATAAAAGCCCTTGCCGGTCTTCTGGCCCCAGCGCCCCTCGGCGGCGAGCGCGTCGCGGATATTCTCGATCCGGGTCGGGTCGCGGTGCCAGCCGATATCGACGCCGGCGAGGTCGCTCATCTGGAACGGCCCCATCGGCATCCCGAATTCGACATGGACGCGGTCGATTTGTTCGGGCGTCGCGCCTTCCATCAGCAGCTTCATCGCCTCGAGCTGACGCGGCTTCAGCATCCGGTTGCCGATAAAGCCGTCGCAGACACCCGCGACCACCGCGACCTTCTTGATCGTCTTCGCAATCCCCATCACCGTCGCGAGCACATCAGGCGCAGTCTTCGCCCCGCGCACGACCTCGAGCAGCTTCATCACATTGGCTGGCGAGAAGAAGTGCATGCCCAGCACATCCCCGGGCCGTGAGGTGCTGGCCGCAATCTCGTCGATATCGAGATAGGAGGTGTTCGAGGCCAGGATCGCGCCCGGTCTGGCGATCGTGTCGAGCCGGCCGAAAATCTCCTTCTTCACGTCCATATTCTCATAGACGGCCTCGATGATGAGGTCGCAGTCCTTCAGCGCCTCGAAATCGAGCGTCGGGCTGAGCGCGCCCATCGCCGCCTCGACCTGCTCGGGCTTCATCCGGCCCTTGGCGGCGCTCGCCTCGTAATTCTTGCGGATCACGCCAGCGCCGCGATCGAGCGCTTCCTGGTTCATCTCGACGATCGTGACCGGGATGCCGACACTCAGGAAGTTCATCGAGATGCCGCCGCCCATCGTGCCGGCGCCGATCACGCCGACGCGCTTGATCGGGCGGAGCTGAATATCGGCGGGGATGCCGTCGATCTTGGCTGCCTGACGCTCGGCGAAGAAGATATGGCGCTGGGCTGCAGACTGCACGCCCATCATCAGCTTCATGAACTCCTGCCGCTCGAACGCGATGCCCTCTTCAAAGCTCGATCCGTCCGACGCCTTCTCGACACAGGCGATATTGGCGGCCGGCGCCTCGAAGCCGCGGAAGCGCTTGGCGTTCTCCTTCTTGAAGGCCGCGACCGCTTCGGGATTGGGTGCCGCGACCTTCTGGCTGGCCCGCGGCAGGGGGGTCTTGCCGGCGATCTCGCGGGCGAAGGCAATCGCGTCCGCCTCAAGACTGTCCTCCCCAGCCAGACGATCGATCAGCCCGGCCTCGAGCGCCTTCTTGGCAGAGATGGGATCGCCCTTGGCAGTCATCTCAAGGGCAAGCGGGACGCCGGCGATACGCGGGATACGCTGGGTGCCGCCCGCGCCGGGGAGCAGCCCGAGCTTTACCTCGGGCGTGCCGATCTTGGCCGAGGGCACCGCGATCCGGTAATGGCAGCCAAGCGTCACTTCGCAACCACCGCCAAGCGCAGTGCCATGGATCGCGGCGACCACCGGCTTGTCCGACGCCTCGATCATGTCGACCACGGTGGGAAGCCCCGGCTCGACGAAAGGCTTGCCGA
>JBDTXU010000570.1:0-10693 GCA_040006055.1 Sphingomonas bacterium
TCAACATCTTCGTGTGGCGCAACCCCGAACTGTCGGCAAAGGTGCAGGTACGCCCCGATGGCCGCATCACCACGCCGCTGATCAGCGACATGCCTGCGGTGGGCAAGACCCCGGCGATGCTCGCCGACGACATGAAGATCGCGCTTGGCGAATATATCAAGGATCCCATCGTCTCGGTGATCGTCGAGAATTTTTCGGGCACCTACAGCCAGCAGGTCCGCATCGTCGGCGCGACGGCGAAGCCGGCCTCGATCCCATACCGCGCCAACATGACGCTGCTGGATGCGATGATCGCGGTCGGCGGCCTCAGCGAATATGCCGCGGGCAATCGCGCCAAGCTGGTCCGCTATGATCGTAACACCGGCAAGCAGCGCGAGTATAACATCAAGCTCTCCAGCCTGCTCAAGAACGGCGATTCGAGCGCGAATGTCCGGCTCGAACCGGGCGATGTGATCATCATCCCCGAGAGCATGTTCTAGGAGCGCCGGGGGATGAACGGCCTTTACGATGAAATCAGGGTCGCGATCCACGCGATCTGGACGCGGCGCTGGCTTGCGCTCGCGGTCGCCTGGGCGATCGCGATCGTCGGGTGGCTGTTCGTCTCGCAGATCCCGAACAGCTACGAATCGCGCGCGCGCGTCTTCGTCCAGATGCAGACGATCCTGCCCAACGCGGTCGGCATCAGCCCCGCCGACCAGCAAAAGGATATCGACACGATCCGCCAGACGCTCACCTCGGCGGTGAATCTGGAAAAGGTCGTGCGCGGCACCGATCTCGCCAACAGCGTCTCGAGCCCGGCCGACGTTTCCGATCGGGTCGCGGGCCTGCAAAAGGCGATCAAGATCACCGCTCAGCAGGACAATCTGTTCGAGATCGTGGTGACCGGATCGAGCCCCAAGGTGGCGCGCCAGGTCGTCCAGAAGCTGATCGACATTTTCGTCGAGCAGAATCTCGCGGGCAATCGTGTCGAGACGACCCAGTCGCTCGCCTTCCTCGATGCCCAGCTCCAGGCGCGCCAGAAGCAGCTCCAGGAGGCCGAGGCCAAGCGCACCGATTTCCAGAACCGCTATCTCGGCTCGCTGCCGGGCACCGGCTCGCTGAACGACCGGATGAGCGCTGTCCGCAGCCAGATGTCGCAGATCGACAGCGATCTGGCCGCTGCCCAGTCGAGCGTCGCGGCACTCAATGGCCAGCTCGCCGGCACGCCCGCCATGGTGGCAGGCGGCGCCACCAGCGGCGTCGGGCCTGCCCGGGCGCGGCTTGCTGCGATCCAGGGTCAACTCGCCGAGGCACGGTCGCGCGGCTTTACCGACAATCATCCCGATGTGATCGCGCTCAAGAGCCAGATGGCGGCGGCGCAGGCTGCGGCGCGGAGCGAGCCGGTCAGCGCGGGCGGCGGCGCGAACAACCCGCTCTATCTGTCGCTGAAGTCAATGCAGGCGGACAAGCAGGCGACGGTCGCCTCGCTGACGATGCGCAAGACCCAGCTCCAGGGCGATCTCAACACCCTCAACGCCAAGCTCGCGGGCGATCCGGCGGTGGCGGCCGAGCAGTCGCAGATCGAGAACGACTATCAGGTGCTCAAAGACCAGTACAGCAAGCTGCTCGCCGACCGCGAGGCGATCAAGCTGCGCGGCCAGGCCCAGTCGGAGACCGACTCAGTCAAGTTCAGCGTGATCGACCCGCCAACCGCGCCGCGCGTGCCGACTGCACCCAACCGTCCGCTCTTGTTGACCGGCGTGCTGCTGGCCGGCATCTGCGGTGGCATAGGCGCTGCCTTCGCGATGGGCCAGCTCCAGACCACTTTCGCGACCGCCAGCCGGCTCGAGCGCGCGACCGGCATGCCCGTGATCGGATCGATCGGTGAAATGGTGACCCGCGCGCAGATCGCGTCGCGTCGCCGCAGGCTCGCCTATTTCGGCGGCGGGGCGGGCGCTCTGGCAATCGCCTATGTCGCGTTGCTCGGTGTCGAGATGCTCCAGCGGGGTCTTGTGGCATGACCGACATGACGCCCCGCAAGATGAAGGGTTCGCTGCTCGAACGCGCCGCACAGCTCTATGATCTCGGCGTGCCGCCCCGCGTGCCGCATGTGCAACAGGAGCGGCGCGCGCAGCAGGTACAGGCTATTCCCTTTCAGCAACTGCCCGAGCTGCAGGAGCCTGTGGCGCAAGAGGCTGCGCCCCAAGAGCAAGAGGCAGCGCGTGTAGAGCCCACGACCCAGGAGCCCGCGCCAAAGCCGATTCGCGCGCCCGCGAGCGAGGAGGCGCCGCGCCCCCGTATCCGCATCCTTCAGTCGAGTATGCCGGCGGCCTCGATCGATCGTGCGATGCTCGCCGAAAAGGGCCTGCTCGTACCGGGCGCGCCGATCGGTGCCCTGGTCGAGGAATTCCGCCAGGTGAAGCGCCAGCTGCTCCAGACCGCGCGCCTGGTGAGGAAGGTGGACGGCGATCGCTCGCGGACAATACTGGTCTGCTCGGCGAGGCCGAACGACGGCAAGACCTATTGCGCGGTCAACCTCGCCATCGCGATGGCGGCTGAGCGCGATGTCGAGGTGCTGCTGATCGACGCCGATTTCGCCAAGCCCGATGTGATGAAGCGGCTCGGGCTGAAGGACGGCCCCGGCCTGCTCGATGCGCTGGCCGACCCAAATATGGATATCGAGCCCTGCGTGGTCGCCACCGATATTCCGCAGCTCAGCCTGCTGCCGGCGGGCACAAAATCGAACAACGACACGGAGATGGTCGCAAGCCGCCGCACCGGCGAGGTGATCGCCGCGTTGCTGGCGGCCGATCCGAGGCGCTTGCTCATCTTCGATTCGCCGCCCGCGCTCGCGGCGACACCGGCTTCGGTGCTCGCCAATCACGCCGGGCAGGTGATGCTCGTGGTCCGCGCGGACCGCACCAGCGAGGGGGACCTGCGCGAGGCAGTCGCGTTGCTCGAAGGGTGCGAACATATTCAGTTGGTGCTGAACGCCGTTTCGTTCGCGCCGGGGGGGCGCCGCTTCGGCGGCTATTACGGTCAGGAGGACGCGACATGACGCGTGCGCTCGTTATCGGCGCCGGCATTGCCGCTATGTTTTTCGCTTCACCTGCTTTCGCGGACGATCATGCACGGCACAAGTCGATCACGCCCTATATCGAGATCGGCCAGGTGCTGACCTCGGATCTGCAGACCGGCGATGTGCTGACCTATTCCACGGTCGCGGCCGGGGTAGACGCCTCGATCCAGACCAAGCGCACCCAGCTCCAGGTCAGCTATCGCTATGAGCGGCGTATCTCGTGGGACAAGAAGGTCGGCGACGACGATGTCCATAGCGGGCTTGCCCGTGCGGCAGTGCAGGTCGTGCCGGGCTTCACCATGGAAGGTGGTGCGCTGGCGACGCGCTCACGCTCGGATATTCGCGGTTCGGCGCCCGGCGTCCTCGCCGGCAATGTCGACAATATCTCGCAGGTCTATACGGCCTATGCCGGCCCGACCCTCTCATCGCATGTCGGTCCCGTCAGCGTCGGTGCAAGCTATCGCTTCGGCTATACCAAGGTCGAGTCGCCGGGAGAGACCGGCGTGCGGCCGGGCAGCGCGCCGCTCGACAGGTTCGATCATTCCACAAGCCATGTCGTCCAGGGTACGGCGGGCGTGAAGGCGGGCACGGTCCTGCCGGTCGGCATCACGGTGAGCGGCGCCTATGAGCGCGAGGACGCAAGCCAGCTCTCGCAGCGATACGAGGGGAAATATGCCAGGGGCGATGTGGTCCTGCCCGTGACGGGCACGCTCGCGCTGACTGCGGGCGGCGGTTACGAGAAGATCACGGTCAGCCAGAAGGATGCGTTGCTCGATGTCGGCGGCAATCCGGTGGTAGACAGCAAGGGCCGGTTCCAGACCGCGCCGGGCTCGCCGCGCCGCATCTCCTATGAGACTGACGGGTTCATCTACGAGGCCGGCGTCGTCTGGCGTCCATCGCCGCGCACCACGCTGCAGGCGCGGGTCGGCAAGCGTTATGGTGGCACCACCTATACCGGCTCCTTCAGCTATGCGGCGTCAAAGTCGGTCGGGGTTCAGGTCGGCGTCTATGACAGCGTCGAGACCTTCGGGCGCCAGCTGCGCGACGGCATCGCCAGCCTGCCGACCAGCTTCATCAACCAGCGCGATTCGTTTGGCCAGCAATTCACCGGCTGCACCTATGGCGCCTCGAGCAGCGCAGCGGGCGGATGCCTCAACGGCGTCTTCCAGTCGCTCTCCACCTCGGCCTACCGGGCGCGCGGCGTCGATGCGGTGCTCACCGCCAATCGCGGGCCGCTCTCCTTCGGCGTTGGTGTCGGCTATGCCAACCGCCTGTTCTACTCGCCTGGCGGCAGTGGCTTCACGACCAATGGCCTGACTGACGAAAGCTATTACAGCACAGGCTTCGTATCGGCGAAGATCGACCGAAATTCAGGCGTTTCTGGCGATCTGTTCATGAATTACTACAAGAGCGGAATCTCAGGAGCGCCTGCAGTGTTGAGTACGGGTGCGACTGGTCTCTACTACCATAATTTCGGACGGATCGGGACGACGGCGTCGCTTGGGATCTATCAGTTCAGCCAAAAGGGTTCGGACGATCAGGTTTCAGGCTCGGCTGAGCTCGGAATGCGCTATCAATTCTGAAACGTGGCCGGCCCAGGCCGGCACGAGGACGGTGACGATGTACGACGACCATTACGGATTGAGCGGACGGCCGTTCCAGCTGACGCCTGATCCGCGTTTCTGGTTCGATACCGCCACGCATCGCAAGGCGATGGCCTATCTCGGCTATGGCCTTGCTCAGGGCGAGGGCTTCATCGTCATCACCGGCGATGTCGGTGCAGGCAAGACGACGCTGGTCGGCCATCTGATGGCGACGGTCGATCGCGAGCGGCTCCATATCGTAAAGATCGTTTCGACCCAGATCGAGGCTGAGGATTTGCTGCGGATGGTCGCGGGCGGCCTCGATGTCGAATCCGGCGGCATGACCAAAGCGCAGCTGCTGGTCGCGATCGAGCGCGCGCTCCATGCGATGGCGCGCGCGGGCCGACGGACCCTGCTGATCGTCGACGAGGCGCAGGCACTGCCGGTCTCCGCGCTCGAAGAGCTGCGCATGCTCTCGAACTTCCAGGCGGGCGGCCATGCACTGCTCCAGATATTCCTGCTCGGCCAGCCCGAGTTCCGCCAGCGACTGCACGGATCGGACCGGCTCGAGCAGCTCCGCCAGCGCGTGATCGCGATGCACCATCTCGATCCGATGGGGCCTGAAGAGGTCGAGCCCTATATGCTCCACCGCCTCTCGGTCGTCGGCTGGGAGGGAAGGCCGCGGTTCACGCCCGATGCCTTTGCCGCGCTCTACAAGGGATCGGACGGCGTTCCGCGGCGGCTCAACCAGCTTGCCGGACGCGTGCTGCTGTTCGGCGCGATCGACCAGCTCGATACGATCGACGCGCGCGTCGTCGCGGCGGTGATCGAGGATATCGCCGGTGATTCCCCGGCACTGAAGCCCGAGCCCTTTGTCGAAACCGCACCGCCGTTGCCGATTTCGGGCGGTACTCAGGGTTATGAACCACGCCCGATCCGCGCGGTTCGCGACGAGCCGGCCCCTGTGGCGGAACCAGTGCTCCCGCCTGAGATCAGGCACGAGAGCAGGGCCGAGATCAGGCCGGAACTCAGGCGCGAGCTTGGCCGTGAACTCGGGCGCGAGCCTCGGCGAGACAGAGAGCCTGGCCGTGAACGCGGCGGCGATGCAGCGCTTCTTGCCCGGATAGCGACGCTCGAGACGCGGATCGAGGAGCAGGATGCGGCGCTTCGGCGCGTGCTCACCCTGTTGGTCGACTGGGTCGAGGGCGAGCAGCAGCCCGATCTCGCCGCCATCCGCGCGGCAGGCGGCTAACGCCGCCATGCGCAATGCGCTGTCCGTCGATGTCGAGGACTGGTTCCAGGTCGGCGCGTTCGAGAAAGTGATCGACCGGGCCGACTGGGACAGTTTCGCGCCCAGGGTCGAGCGCAACACCGATGCCGTGCTCGACCTGTTTGCGGAGAGCGGGGTCAAGGCGACCTTCTTCACGCTTGGCTGGGTGGCGCACCGCTTCCCTGCGCTGATCAGACGGATTGTCGAGCAGGGCCATGAAGTCGCCAGCCATGGCTGGGATCACGCCCGTGTCTTCACCATGGATCCGGCGACCTTCCGCGACGATCTTGCCCGCACACGCGCCACGCTCGAGGATGCTGGCGGTGTCGCGGTGACCGGCTATCGCGCGCCGAGCTTCTCGATCGATACGCGCACCCCCTGGGCACACCCGATCCTCGCCGAGGCCGGCTACACCTATTCGTCGAGCGTCGCCCCGCTTCACCATGACCATTATGGCTGGCCCGAGGCGCCGCGTTTCGCGTTCCGACCGGTCGAGGGGGCTGACCTGATCGAAGTGCCGGTGACGGTCGCCGAAATCGCCGGGCGCCGGGTGGCGACGGGCGGCGGGTTCTTCCGGCTCATCCCCGCCGCGCTCACCAATTACTCGATCCGGCAGGCCAAAGGCGCCGGGCAGCCCGCCATCTTCTATTTTCATCCCTGGGAGATCGATCCGGGCCAGCCGCGCGTCGCCAACGCGCCGCTGCGGTCCCGCCTTCGCCATTATTCCCGGCTGGGCGCGATGGCGGGCAAGCTGCGCACCCTGATCAAGCGCCATGAGTGGGGGAGGATGGACACCGTCGTCGCTGAAACCCGGGCTGCGCTTGATCACCAGATAGCGGCATGAACATGCCGCTATCCTCGGCCCTGCTCGGTATCCGGGCGATCGACCTGCGCAATACGGCGGAGCGGGCACGGCTCGACGCTTTCGTGCGTGCGCACCCACAGGCCACGCCCTTCCATCTGCCCGCCTGGAGCGTGGCGGTGGCGGAAGGCTGCGGCCAGAAGAGCCACACCCTGGTCGCGGAGCGCGCTGACTGTTCGCTGGTGGGGGTGGTGCCACTGACCGAGATCCGCTCGCGCTTGTTCGGCAAGGCACTGGTCTCGAACGGCTTCGCGGTTGGCGGAGGAATCCTCGCTGAGAGCGAAGCCGCGGTTAGGGCGCTTGCCGACGCGGCATGGGCGCTGGCGGAGAGGCTTGGTTGCCCGACCCTCGAACTGCGCGGGGTCGGCGGCGACGGGCCCGAATGGGTCGTCGACGACCATAGCTATCTCGGCTTCACCCGGCCGCTTGCCGCATCGGACGAGGAAGAGCTCACCGCGATCCCCCGCAAGCAGCGCGCTGAAATTCGCAAGGCGCTGCAAAATGATCTCGAGGTGATGACCGGCCGTCACGATGCCGACGCGCGCGCACATTATGCCGTTTACGCTGAGTCGGTGCGCAATCTCGGGACGCCAGTCTTCCCGTCGAAACTATTCCGGGCCGTTTTACGCGAATTTGAAGACTCCGCGGATATCCTGACGATTCGGCGGCAAGGAGTGGCGGTGGCGAGCGTGCTGAGCCTCTACATGAACGGCACTGTCTTCCCTTATTGGGGTGGCGGCACTGAAGCCGCGCGTGCGCTGCGCGCCAATGACCGGATGTATTTCGCGCTGATGGCGCATGCCCGGGGCAAGGGCTGCTCACGCTTCGATTTCGGACGTTCCAAAGTTGGGACAGGGGCTGCCGGCTTCAAAAAGAACTGGGGTTTTCAGCCGGTTCCGTTAATGTATGTTAAACGCGTGGCGGCTGGGGAGGCGCCGCGCGAAATCAATCCATTGAACCCACGCTATCGGCTTCAGGTCGCGGCGTGGAAGAAACTCCCGCTCTGGGCCGCCAATCGGCTCGGGCCGTGGATTTCAAAGGGACTCGGCTGATGGGCGATATCCTGTTTCTGGCACATCGCGTGCCGTACCCGCCGGATCGCGGTGACAAGATTCGCGGCTTCAATGTGCTGAAATTCCTGTCGGAGCGCAAACGCGTCCATCTCATCGCCTTTGCCGACGACACACGCGACATGAAGCGCAAGAACGGCCTGGCGAAGCTCACCGGCAACCGCTCGATCATCTGGCGCTCGAAGCCGCGCGCGGTCGCCACGCTCGAGGCGCTGTTCAGCCGCAAGCCGGTCTCGCTCACCGCGTTCGAGAACCGGCCCTTGCGCGAGGCAGTCGACAACATCCTCGCCCGGCATTCGATCGATACGATCTACGTCTTCTCGAGCCAGATGGCGCAATATCTGCCCACGCGACCGCGCCAGCGCGTGATCATGGATTTCTGCGACATGGATTCAGCGAAATTCGCTGCCTATGCGAAGACGGCTACCGGCCCCACTCAATGGTTCATGAAGCGCGAAGCGAAGTTGCTGCTCAACCATGAGCGCTCAGTCGCCAACCGCGCCGATGCCAGCCTGTTCGTGAGCGAGGCGGAGGCGGAACTGTTCCGATCGAAGACCGGCGCTGAACGCGTCCATGTCGTCGAGAACGGCATCGACACCGTCTTTTTCGATCCGACCGCCCAATTCAAGCGGATCGACTCGACCGGCGCGCTCATCGTCTTCACCGGCCAGATGGATTATCGCCCGAACATCGAGGCGGTGGTCTGGTTCGTCGAGACGATCCTGCCGCATATCCAGACGCGCTACCCCCACGCCCGCTTCGCGATCGTTGGCCGCAATCCGGCTGAGGCGGTCAAGGCGCTGGCGAAGCAGCGCGGCGTGATCGTGGCCGGAGAAGTCGCCGATGTGCGCGGCTGGATCGCGGCGGCTTCCGTCGTCGTCGCGCCCTTGAAGCTTGCGCGTGGCGTGCAGAACAAGGTGCTCGAAGCCATGGCGATGGCGCGGCCGGTGGTTGCATCGGCGGCTGCCGCGCAGGGTATCGATCATGGCGGCACGATCCGCGTCGGCGAGACGGTCGGCGAGATCGCTGACGAGGTGATCGCCGTCCTCGACGATGCGTCGGGGGCCGCAGCCATGGGCAGTGCTGCCCGCGCGCAGGTGCAGCGCCGCTATAGCTGGAACGCGTGCCTCGCCCCGCTCGACAAGATTCTCGGTATCCGGGTGAAGGCGCCGCCGCGAAAGTCCGCGGCATGACCATCGCCGTCCCGGCGGCCGAGTTCGCGGCCGGGACCAAAACTGCGGATATCGAGCGCTGGCGGCGCCATGCCGCAGTCCTCGGCGCGGTCGCTGTCATTCTTCTGTGGATGTTCCGCACCGATGCCGCTGGCCTCGCCAAAATCTGGTGGACCAGCACGACCTTCGGGCATTGCCTGTTCATCGCGCCGGTCATCGCCTGGCTGGTATGGCAGCGCCGCGCTGGGGTCGCTCTGGTGAAGCCGGTTGCGTGGTGGCCGGGGCTGGCCCTGGTCGCGATCGGCGGCTTTGGCTGGCTGCTGGGCGATGCATCGAGCGTGGCGCTGGCGCGGCATCTCGGGCTGGTGATGATGCTCCAGGGCGCGGTGGTGACGATCCTTGGGCCGAACGTCGCACGCGCTTTGCTCTTCCCGCTTTGCTATGCCTTTTTCCTGGTGCCGTTCGGCGAGGGACTTCAAGCCCCGCTCCAGACCGTCACGGTCGCGATGACGATGCCGTTGCTCCATCTGTTCGGTGTGCCGGCGCAGGTCGATGGCGTGCTGATCACCATCCCAAATGGCTATTTCGAGGTCGCCGAAGCCTGTTCGGGCGCGAAGTTCGTGATCGCGATGATCGCGTACGGGGCGCTGGTCGCCAATGTCTGTTTCGTCTCCTGGCGCCGGCGCGCGATCTTCATGGTCGTTGCACTGATCGTACCCATTATCGCCAACGGTCTGCGCGCATTCGGGACGATCTATGCGGCACACCTCAGTTCGGTCGAGCGGGCGACGGGGATGGACCATATCGTCTATGGCTGGATCTTCTTCGGGCTGGTGATGGCGGCGGTGCTCGCGATCGGCTGGCGCTGGTTCGACCGCGCGCCCGACGCATCTGTCTTCGATCCGGCGACGCTTCAGGCCGAACCGAAGCGGCGGATTGACCTGCTCGTGGCCGCGGCGCTGACCCTCGCGGTGGCAGCGATATTCCCAGCCTGGTCGGCGGCCATCGCTGGCCGGGCGCAAGTGCTGCCCGCTTCGATTTCGCTCCCCGAAATACCGGGCTGGCACCGCGCCCCGATGAGCGTGCGTGCGCCATGGTCGCCTTATTACCCCGGCGCCGACCATTATCTGATCGGGCGCTACGAGAACGGGCAGGGCGATGCCGTCGATCTCGCCATTGCTGTCTATGGCAGCCAGCATGAGGGCAAGGAGCTCGTCTCGTTCGGAATCGGCGCGCTCCGCGAGGAGGATGTCTGGGTGCGGGTCGATGACCTTCCCGATTTCGCCGGCGGCGCGGCGATGCTGGTGACTGCACCGGGGCCGGTCCAGCGCCAGATCATGACCTGGTACCGGGTCGGCAATGTGGTGACGCATGACGACAAGATGGTGAAGCTCGAAACCCTGAAGGCAAAGCTGCTCGGCGGCCCGCAGCGCGCGGTCGCGGTGCATATGTCGACTGAGGTCCTCCCCGGGCGCGATCCCCGCGCGGCGATGGAGCGGTTCGTCCAGGCGCTTGGCCCGATCGAGGCGCTGGCGGATCGCATCGCCGGGCTGCGCTGACCTGCGCTCCATTTCGGGTCGTGCGAGCTTGTCGAAGCGCTCACCTTCTTGTCTAGGGTAGCGAGACGCAGCCGTCCTTCATGCTCGGGACGAACGGGGGAGTAAGGTCGGACCATGTG
>JBDTXU010000571.1:0-1568 GCA_040006055.1 Sphingomonas bacterium
AGCCCGGTCGCGACCAGCGCCTCGCGCAGATCGTTGACGCGTCGCTCGTCATAGAGCTCGCCGGGCTTGAACCGCGCCAGCACGCCGACATGGCGCGCGTCGAACGCGAGCTTCCTGCCGGTGGTCGAATACACACCAAAGGAAGAGCGCGGGCCCGGATCCACGGGCAGCATATAGGCACCAACATGCGACACATCGTCGAGCTCGATATCGCGCTCGCCGACCTTGACGAACGGATAGCCCTGTTGCGGCAGCTTAAGCGCGACCCCACCCTCGGCCGCTTCGATCGCCGCCGCGACGATTGGGTCACCTGGACGAAGCGCCAGCGCCTCGCGCACCAACCCCGGCGGCACTGTGTCGGCACCCTCGATGGTGATGGTGCCAAGGCTGTATTGCTTGCCGGGTGAGGTGCTGATCGTCGCGACCGACCGCCCGGCCTGCCCGGCGACCGGCTCGACCAGCGATGAAACCACCGCGTCATAATATCCCTCCGAGCGGAGCAACCTGCCGGCAAGCCCCTCATCCTCCCGCGCCCGGGCTGAAATGACCGCACCATTGGCGCCCTTGCCGTCGCCCTTGTCGAGCGCCGAGAGCGACCGGAACCTGTCCTCCAGGCCAACCTCGGAGAGACCCTCGACCTTCACCGAGTAGTGGACCTCGGGCACTTTGTCGGCGACTTCGGCGCTGGTCGCCGCCGGCGGTTCGACATCGAATCCCGCCAGCGGCATCAACGGCTGGCTCAAGGCGGGGTCCGGCGGCGCCGGGGTGACAGGGAAAGCGGAGGCGGTCGCTGGAGGGGTGGCGGTCTGCGGCGGTGTCGAGGCCGTCGGCAAGGTCGCGGGCGGAGTGACAGGCGCGACCGGCACCGCATCGATGCTTTCGATCGGCGGCAGCGGCTGGCCCAGCGCCGGATCGATCGGGGGCAGCGCGCTCTCGAACTGCGAATCGGGGATGATCGCGTCCGTCGCTACTGGCTGGTCCGCCTCATGCTTTTTCTGGTCCTTGCGCGCCTGTTCGAGCGGATCAGGCTGGCGCTGGGCAAAGGCCATCGGCGCGGCGAGGCAGCAACAGCCGGCGGCGGCGAGGAACCAGCTCAACTGCTTTGGAATAGGCGAGGGTCCCGCAACGCGTCCGAGGAAGTCCGGAATTGCTCCGCGCGCCTTCAAGAGCGAGGTCCGCCGATCAGCCATCGCGAGCGATGCACAGGCGTATCAACCCGATAGAAGCGCGCGCCCGCGTCTGCAGCCCGCCAGCCGCTCTCATGATCCGGCATTGCCCCGATTTCTCCCGTTCGTAGCAGCGATAACGAGAGATTCCGTCAAAAGGTCCGGGCCGATCGCCCGACCTGCGCTGAATATGACGAAAGATCCGACGAGAAGCGGCTATGGGACCCAGCCACCTGCTCAGAAGATGGCTTTTCGAAGCAAGCGGCTCCGCAACTCCAGCATCGCCACCTTCTCGATCGCGGCCATACGATCGGGGGCCCCGATAACGGCGCCGAGATGACTGATAATCTGGCAGGCGATGTCGAAGCGCTGGAGTGCGTCGCCGTGCCGCTGAAGCAGGAC
>JBDTXU010000572.1:0-2721 GCA_040006055.1 Sphingomonas bacterium
AGCCCGACAGGATCGGCAGCGCGTAGAGGAAGATCATCGTCACGCCGTGCATCGAAAAAAGCTGGTTATATTGCTCCGGCGTCAACAGCGACGCGTTTGGCCCGGCGAGCTGGACGCGCATCACCAGCGCTTCGCAGCCGCCGATCACGAGGAAGGCGAAGGCGGTGAACAGGTAGCGGATGCCTATGACCTTGTGATCGACAGTGCCGAACCAGCCCCGCAGGCCCGGCGCCTCGCCCCATGCCGCCTCAAGCGTCTCGGCGATCTCGGGCGGGTTCGGCGAAATCGGCGGATTGGGATCGACCGGGCTCATCGCAACGCCCCGAGATAGTGAACGACGGCGGCGCGATCGACATCATCGAGCGGCACCTGCGGCATCAGCGCGCCCGGCTTCACGCCCTGGGTATCGGCAAGCCAGCGGCCGCGCGCTGCAGGTGTGTTGGGCAACAGTCCCGCGGCGATGCTCGGCCTGCTGGCAAAATGGGTGAGGTCTGGGCCGTAGACGCCCGCCGCTGCTGTTCCGCGCACGGTGTGACATGCGGCGCATTGATTGAGAAACACACTGCGTCCGCGCGACTCCGCGACTGCGGCTGGCGCTAGCTCAGCGGTCATCCAGCGCGCGAAATCGGCGGGCGGCAGCGCGGTGACTTCGAACGACATGCGCGCATGTTCGAGGCCGCAATATTCGGCGCACTGGCCGCGATAGGTTCCCGCATCGCGGGCATCGAGCCAGGTGACGTTGGTCTTACCGGGGATCATATCCATCTTCGGACCCAGCTTTGGCACCCAGAAATCATGGATCACGTCGGCACTGGCCAGCTCGATCCGCACCGGAACACCGGTGGGAATGACCAGCCGGTTAGCGGTCGTCACCACGCGATCGGGATGATCGGCGTCGCGATAGCGGATTTCCCACCACCAGCGATGGCCGGTGATCTCGACTGTCATCTGGGTGGGTGCGCTCGGCCCGGCGATGGCGCGCGTCGCGACGAAATTCCACACCGCCATCGCAACCAGGATCGGCATCGACAACCCGACGCCCCAATAGATGAACGGCAGCCCGTCACCGTCGCGAGACACGGCTTTCGCGCCAGACAGTCGCGCGCGGCGCAGCGACGCGCGGATCGCAAAGCCGATCATCGCGGCGATGATGATAGTGACGAGCACTGCGATTGCTGAAAACCCCCAGGCGATCCCCTGCAGCGTGTCGCCGCTCGCACTGCCGCTGCCGGTCATGTAGCTCAGCGGTGTTGCGGTGCAGCCCGCCAGCAGCACCGGTACTATCGTCGCAATCAGGCGGCGCGCGCGAATCATTTGTCGTCGGCCGCCCTGCCGACCTCCTCGGGACTTGGGGTAGCCCGCTTGTCGGCTGGCGGCGGGTCGCCGCGCAGCGCCGCGACGGCATTTTCCGGTTTGACACCGCCGCCGAGAGAACTGACGAACGCTGTGAGCTTCCACAATTGATCGGCGGGGAGCGCATGACCCCAGGCCGGCATTCCCTTGGGGCGTCCCTCGTAGAGCGATTTGTAGATTTGTGATGGCGCACCGCCGTAGCGCCAGTAATCGTCGTTGAGCGGCGGTCCCATGCCGCCAGCGCCGGTATAGCCGTGGCAGCCGGCGCAGTTCATCGCGGTGAACAGCCGTTTGCCGTCGACGATCGCGCCGGTGGAGTCGCCATAGGGATTGGGCATGTCGATCGCATTGCCCGGACCGGCACCGCCGGCGATGTCGCCGAGCGCGATCGACGCTGGTCCCTCATATCCCGTGGCCACCACGCCATCGCGCGGCGTCGATCGCTCATGCGCAACCAGCCATCCGGAGATGCTAGCGCCGAGCGCCCCTGCTGCCAACGCTATTGCAACCACGGCGGGGGTCTTCATCTCACTTGTCCCCGCGCGGCGCGGCGGTCACGCCTTCGCCATCGATCGAGAAGACATAGAGGGTTGATCCGCGCGCGGGCATGCCCGCGCGGCCTTTCTGGACCATCGCTGCGCCACCGACGCCGCTCGCCACGGCGACATATTGCCGGCCGTCGGGGCCGAGATAGGTGATCGGCTGACCGATCACGCCGGACGACAGCTTCTGCTGCCAGAGCAGCTTGCCATTGCGCGCATCAAGCGCCTTGAACCAGCCGTCGGTGGTTCCGTAGAACACCACGTCGCCGGCGGTGACGATGGTGCCGGACATCACCATAAACTTTTCCGGAATCCGCCACGCTGCCCTGCCGGCAACGGGGTCCCAGGCAAGCAGCGCGCCCCAATCCCCGTCCTTGCCGTCGACCGAGTGGCGCGTCATCTCCATCCCGTCATAGGGCGTGCCCGCGATGTAGCTGACCTTGTGGTCGGTCAGATCCATGCAGAGGTTAAAAATGCCGACATAGATCAGGCCAGTGCGGGGGCTGAAGGATGGTGGCTCCCAGTCCTTTTGGCCGATGTCCGGCGGACAGATATGCTCCACCTTGGCACCGACCTTCGGCTCCTTTTGCGGATTCACGATCGGTCGCATAGTTTTCCAGTCGAACCCGCTCGACCAATTCTGGGGCGCGAAAATGTCGGCCTTGAGTACCTCGCCCGTCTGGCGGTCGAGGACATAGGCGTAGGTGTTGCGATCGAAGTGTACGATCGTCTGGCGCATCTTGCCGCGGATCGGCAGGTCGAGCAGCATCATCTCGTTGACGCCGTCATAATCCCACTGGTCGTGCGGCGTGAACTGATAGGCCCA
>JBDTXU010000573.1:0-2724 GCA_040006055.1 Sphingomonas bacterium
CCTCGTCCGCGTGCTGCACCGGACCATCAAGGTGAAGGTCCATATCGGCGACCGGGTCGGCAAGGGCATCAAGCAGGCGACCGATCAATCCACTGGCCTCACCACGCTAATGAAGGCGCTGCTCGGCCTGGTGGTCGCCGCCGGCGCCCTATGGGCGGCGATCAGGACCTTCGGCAAGAAGTCGAAACCCGAGGACCCACCCGCTAATACCCCGCACTGATCCATGCGGCCTCAACCGCCTATCAACCGCCGTTCCGCTTCGCCCATATAATCGCGCACCAATGGCGCCGCATCGCGCTTCTTCGTCAGCTGGAGCTGATAGACGAGATGCCCGTCATGCCGGAATGCAGCGATCGCCCCGGCCAGATAGAAACGCCACATCCGCCAGAAGCGCGCATCGTAGATCGCCTCGATCTCGGCCTTCGCCGCCGTCACCCGATCATACCAATGCTCCAGCGTGTAAGCGTAATGCAGCCGCAGCGATTCAAGGTCGGTCAGCCAGAGATATTCGCGCTCGATCGCCGGCATCATCTCGCTGAGCGCAGGCACGTAACCGCCCGGAAAGATGTACTTTGCCAGCCACGCATCAGTCGGCGCCGGCCCGTCGGCACGGCCGATCGTGTGCAACAACATGATGCCATCCGATATGAGAAGATCACGGCATTTACCGAAAAAGGCCCGAAAATGTGGCGGCCCGACAGCCTCGAACATTCCCACTGAAACGATCCTATCGAACTGCCCATCAACGTCGCGGTAATCGAGCAGCTCGAAGCGTACCCGGTCAGCCACCCCCGCCGCCTCGGCCCGGGCCCGCGCAACCTTCAGCTGTTCCTCAGAGAGGGTGATGCCCAGCACGTCGACACCCGCCACCCGGTTCAGATACAGCGCCATCCCGCCCCAGCCGCAGCCGATCTCAAGCACTCGCTGCCCCGGCGCCAGCGCCAGCTTGGCAGCGATATGCGCCTTCTTGTCATGCTGCGCCTGGTCGAGGCTGTTGGCCGGGTCAGTGAAATAGCCGCAGCTATATTGCCGGTCGGCATCGAGGAAGAGATCGTAAAGCGCGCCCGACAGATCATAATGATGCGCGACATTGCGCTTCGACCGCCGCTTCCAGTTCCAGCTGTCGAGCGGCGTGGCCAGCCGCCCCGGTCGCCATTTCCGGGAGCGGACCGGGTTATCGGCGTCCCAGCGGATATTATACCCGATCAGATCCGCCAGATCGCGGATATCGCCATCCTCGATCGTCAGCCGCCCATCCATATAGGCTTCGCCAAAGCCCAGCGCTGGATTGACCAGGATCCGCCACGGCGTCGCGGTACCGTTCAGCCGGATCGTCAGCGGCTTGATGCCCGCCGTCGGTACGCCATAACTTTTGCCCCGCCCGCGCCCGCCGATCACGGTAAGCGGACCCGACCTGATCAGCCTGGAGAAGATCAGGTCGAGCGGGGACATGCGCTCATGAGCTCGCGCCTATCACCGGAACAGCCTGGATCCATCTTGCCGCGCCTCTCGTTACACATCGCTGTGTCGGTCAGATCGGCGGGGACTGCAATGCGCAAGAAGATCGGACAATCGCGCCGATTGCGCTAAGCTGTCGCCATGGCCCAGCGCTCCACGCCCAACATCCTCACCGCTCACGCTCGGCGGGCAATCGTCGGCCGTGTCCGCGCTGTCTTCAACGATCGCGCCCGCGGCGAAAAGCCCGTGGTGCGCCAGTCCGACGGCCTGTTCGGCCCGCAATCGGTCACCTGGCGCGTGCACGGCGACGTCACGACGATGATGGTCGGCGGCGTCGCTGCGTTGCTCCTTCAGATGCTCCACCCCGCCGTCCTCGCCGGCGTCTGGGATCACAGCAACTTCCGCGAAGACATGCTTGGTCGCCTGCGCCGCACCGCCCGCTTCATCGCGCTCACCAGCTATGGCGGCCGCGACGAAGCAGAAGCCGCCATCGCCCGCGTCCGCGAGATCCACCACCATGTCAGCGGCACCCTGCCCGACGGTACGCCCTACACCGCCGACGATCCCGCCCTGCTCGCCTGGGTGCATGTCACTGAGGCAAGCTGCTTCCTTCAGGCGTGGATCCGCTATGGGGAGCCCGGCATGTCGGCAGCCGATCAGGATCGCTATTATGCCGAGGTGTGCGCCATCCCAGAAGCGCTCGGCGCCGACCCGATCCCGCGCAGCCGTGTCGAGGCCGCGTCGCTGATCGCAACGATGCGCCCGACGCTGGCGGTGGACGAGCGCACCCGCGAGGTCGCCCACCTGCTCCTCACCCAGCGCGCACCGAAACTCTCCGCCGCGCCGATTCAGGCAATCACCTTCCAGGCCGCGATCGATCTGCTTCCGGCCTGGGCTCGCACTATGCACGGCCTGTCGAGCTCCACCCTCACCCGCCCGCTCGTCCATGCCGGCACCTTCGGCCTCGCCCGCACCTTGCGCTGGGCGTTCGGGGTGTGATGGGCCCCTATTCCTCGAACCGCGCGCTCAGCATCGACTGATCGAAAGGCCGCTCGATCAGCAACTCCGGGTCCCATTCGCTCCGCTCGGTTGCGAAGAAGTCGCCACCATAGACATGGATCGCCCCGGTCAGCTTCGGGATCGGGTTGGACACCGAATGGATGATGTCCCTGCCGAGAGGCACGACATCGCCAGTCGATAACGACTGGGCGCCCGCCGCCTCGACCCGTCCCTCGGGATCGTCCTTGATCCGCCGCCAGAAGATAT
>JBDTXU010000574.1:0-7608 GCA_040006055.1 Sphingomonas bacterium
CAGTCGGGCGCCGAGCAATCCATGCTGATCTTCAAGAAGCTGCAGGGCGGATGAGCGTTTCGCCAACGCGCTGAAAATGCAGCTGTGTTGGTGTATTGTAATGGCAATACACTTGTGATATTTCTCCTGTAACAACAGGAGGAATGCCATGTACAGCGAAAGCGACATTGATGGCGCAGTAGCGGCGGGGGCAATCACAGCCCAAGCGGCAGCAGCGCTCCGCAACCACATCGCGGTGAGCCAATCGGCCCCTGCGGTCGATGAGGAGCATTTCAGGCTCCTGACCGGCTTCAACGACATCTTCGTCTCGATCGCGGTCGGGCTGGTGCTGGTCGCCGTCGCCTGGATCGGCGAAGCAGTGACAAAGCCGCTCGCAGGGGGCTCGGTGGCGATCGTTTCCTGGGCACTCGCTGAATATTTCACCCGGCAGCGGCGCATGGCACTGCCGAGCATCCTCCTGCTGCTCGCCTTCGCCGGCGGTGTCGGGGCGACCCTGGTCGGCGTGCTGGTCGACCTCGATCCCGACTTCTCGGAGCAGACCAACGCCATCATCGGCGCAGGCATCGGCCTCGTCACGGCGGGCGCGGCCTGGCTGCACTGGAAGCGCTTCATGGTGCCGATCACGGTGGCTGCCGGCGCAGTCGCGCTGGTCGGCGTCGCCGTCGCACTGACGCTCGCCGCAGCGCCTGCCGCCAAGGACCATATCTATCCGATCCTGCTCGTCAGCGGCACGCTCGTCTTCGCCCTCGCAATGTGGTGGGACATGTCGGATCGCGAGCGCCGCACCCGCCGGTCTGACGTCGCCTTCTGGCTGCACCTCGCCGCCGCGCCGCTGATCGCGCATCCGATATTCCAGATGCTCGGCATTTTCGGGGAAGATATCGGCCTCTCGACGGCGCTGATGGTCTTCGCGCTCTACCTTGTCTTCGGCTTCGTGGCGCTGGCGGTGGACCGTCGCGCGCTGCTCGTCTCGAGCCTCGCCTATGTGTTGTACGCGATGTATTCGCTGTTCCACTCGGCGGGCGCGGTCGAACTGGCATGGGCCTTCACTGCGCTGGCGATCGGCTCCGCGCTCCTGACGCTCTCCGCCTTCTGGCACCCAATGCGCCGCATCGTGGTCAATACTCTTGGCAATCTCGGCAACCGGCTGCCTCCGGTCGGGACCCTCGTCCCAGCCTGATTGCCACGGAGCGCCCACACGAGTGGGCCGCTTGCCCCCGGCAACCTCGCGGTCGCCGGGGGCTTTTTTATTGGGTGTTTGCGTCGGCAAAGGCCGCAGCTGACAACTACTCGCCAACCAGCTTCATCAATCGGCGTTCAATCGGCGCCAGCACCGGCGCAAGCTCATGCCCGCGCTTCAGAACGATACCCGCCTCGTTAACGAGCGCCCACACGCCCTGACGGTTGCGCAGCGCCGGATTCTTCTCGATTCGGAATTCGGGCCGCTCGGCCGCGCGGCGAAAGGCGGCGAATACCGCCACGTCGCGGGTGAACTCGATCGCATAATCGCGCCAATGCCCGGCCGAGACCATCCGGCCGTAGAGATCGAGAATGCGAGTGAGTTCGAGGCGCTCGAAGCCGACCTGACTCGGTCGGCCCTGAGCAAAAGGGAATGGCGTGACGGTGCCCATCAGGCCCCTGCCGCGAGGCCGTCACGCACGATCGCGCAGATCCCCATGATTCTCGGCAAGAAGAGCATCGAGGCGCTTGCGCATTGTCTCCAACTCGCAACGGAGCAGCTCGACCTTCTGGGTCTGCGGATCGAACATCTCGCTGCACGGCGTGCCATAAGCGAGGAAGCCGGTCTGCTTCTGCCCGCCCTCGACCATCGTCGCGCGCGCCGGGATGCCGACCATCACCGCGCCCTCGGGCACGTCGCGGGTGACGACCGCATTGGCTCCGATCCGCGATGCCTTGCCAACCGTGATTGGCCCAAGCACCTGCGCGCCGGAGCCAATAATCGCTCCATCGAGAATGGTTGGATGGCGCTTGCCGGCGACGCCATTATCGGGGCTGGTGCCGCCAAGGGTGACGCATTGGTAGATGGTGACATTGTCGCCGATCTGCGCTGTCTCGCCGATCACGACAAAGCCATGATCGATGAAGAAATTGCGCCCGATCGTCGCACCCGGATGGATGTCGATCGCCGTCCAGGCGCGCGAGAAATGGTTCACCAGCCGGGCGAGGAAATAAAGCCTGGCCTTGTACAGTCGGTGTGCGACGCGGTGCCAGGCAAGCGCCCACACCCCCGGATAGGTGAGAATTTCCAGCCGAGATCGTGGCGCGGGATCGCGCGCCTTGATCGAATCGAGATAGGCGAACATCCGCTCCATCATCTCGCGTCCCCTTTGTAGCGCCCGTATTTAGGCGCTCATTCGGGCGAATTAAAGGACCGCCTTATCGCTAACTTCTCCGGCATAAACCCTATCCAGCTTGTAGGATTTAACTTAACGGGCGATTTCGGCCCGCAATCAGGTCGCGGAGAGTTGTTTGATGTTCGACGTTTCGCTCGCGACTTTCGAGGCGATATTGCCCTTCATCGCGGTCGGGTTTGCCGCGCAGATGGTCGATGGCGCGCTCGGCATGGCGTTCGGCGTCATCAACAACACATTGCTGGTCAGTTTCCTTGGCCTGCCGCCGGCGCTTGCCTCGGCCAGCGTGCATGCGGTCGAGACCTTCACCACCGCCGCGTCGGGGATCAGCCATGTCTATCACCGCAATGTGAACTGGAAGCTGTTCCGCAGGCTCGTTATTCCCGGGATGATCGGCGGCGCCCTCGGTGCTTATGTGCTGAGCAATGTCGATGCTTCGGTCGCGAAGCCGTTCGTGATGGCCTATCTCGCCTCGATCGGCCTCTACCTGCTGTACCGGGCCTGGCGCGGCAAGGTCGAGCCGCGCGAGCCGAAGATCATCGAGCCCCTGGGGTTGGTCGGCGGGTTCCTCGATGCGGCAGGCGGCGGCGGCTGGGGCCCGGTCGTGACCTCGAACCTGCTGGTCCAGGGCGCCAGCCCGCGCACGACCATCGGCACCGTCAACACGTCCGAGTTCTTCCTGACCGCGACGATCTCGGCGACGTTCATCGGGACGATGGGCTTTGCCGCCTTCACGCTGCAGACCGTCGGCCTGCTGATCGGCGGGCTGATCGCCGCTCCGTTCGGCGGACTGCTCGCCAAGCGCGTGCCGGCCCGGCTGCTGATGGCGATGGTCGGCGTGCTGCTGACAGTGACCAGCGCCTACACGATCTGGTCGGCGCTGAGTAAGTAAAGCCCCTCCCGCAAGCGGGAGGGGTTCAAGGTCAGTTCACCGCAGCATGAACCGTCGCGACGGCCTTCATCACCGCGCCGATGCGCACTGCTGTCTGGATCGCCTCGGCTGTTGCACCGGCCTTTTTCAGCACGGTCTCGTGCGCATCGATGCACATACCGCAGCCATTCATTGCGCTGACCGCAAGGCTGAACAGCTCGAAATCGACCTTGTCGATCCCGGGTGCGCCGATGACGTTCATGCGCAGCTTGGCCGGCATGTTGCGATATTCCTGATTTCCCGCGAGATGGGTGAAGCGGTAATAGACATTGTTCATCGCCATCACCGCCGCCGCCGCGCGCGCCGCATTGGCGGCTTCAGGCGAAAGCTTCTCGGCGACTTCGGTTTCAGTCACATCGACGAGCGGCTTGTAGCCGGTGGCATGGGCGCAGGTCAGGAGCAGGCCGAACTTCTGCTGATCGGGCAGATGCTGCTCGTTGAGGAGAGACCCGACATTCAGCCGGATATCCTTGGCGAAATCGGGCAAAGTGCCCGCGAAATCCTTGAGCGACATATCATTCCTTCTTCCTCCCCTCCTGCCTTCTCCCCTCCCGCTTGCGGGAGGGGTCGGGGGAGGGCCTGTCAAAAAGAGAGGGCGCGCCGCATGCGGACACGCCCTCCCCTAGCCCCTCCCGCAGGCGGGAGGGGAATCGATCAAATCAGGCAGCAACCTTCAGGACGTCGTCGCCCTTGTTCCAGTTGCACGGGCAGAGCTCGTCGGTCTGCAGTGCATCGAGGACGCGGAGCGTCTCGGCGGGGTTGCGGCCGACGTTCAGGCCGTTGACCTGCACTGCCTGGATCACATTGTCCGGATCGATGATGAAGGTCGCGCGATACGCGACATGTGCGTCCTTATCGAGAATGCCGAGCTTCGACGCGAGAACCGCGCCATTGTCGGCGAGCCACGGGAAGTCGGCAGCCGCGAGATCGGGATCCGACTTGCGCCAGGCGAGGTGGACATGGCTGGTGTCGGTCGAGGCACCGATCAGGATGGCGTCGCGATCGGCGAAATCGTCCTTGAGCGCGGCATAGCCGACGATCTCGGTCGGGCAGACGAAGGTGAAGTCCTTCGGCCAGTAGAACAGCACCTTCCACTTGCCCGGAAAGGCGTCCTGGCTGAGCGTCTCGCCGGCGGGGAGCGCATCGACGCCCTGCTGAACGGGAACAGTGAAATCGGGGAGCTTGTCGCCGACAGTGAGCATTTTTTGGCCTCCTCAAGAATTGGGTCGGCCGATCGGACATCCTCGCAGGCGCGGCGATTGATTCGCCGTCTGTGCTGCGCCGCATATAGAGCTGGCTTTTAATCGATCCAACAGGTTATTTAGACACCCTTGATCGAGTGAGGCGATTATGGCTACCTATCTGCCGACATTGAAACAGCTCCAATATCTGGTCGCGCTGAAGGACCATGGTCATTTTGGCCGCGCTGCCGATGCGTGTTTCGTGACTCAATCGACGCTGTCCGCCGGAATCCGCGAACTCGAGACGTTGATCGGCGTGACGCTGGTCGAGCGAACCCGCCGCGTCGTCCGGTTCACGCCGCTTGGCGACCGCATCGCCGACAAGGCACGGCGCGTGCTGCGCGAGGCGGAAGAGCTCGGCGATCTCGCGCGCGCCGCCGGCCGCCCGCTTTCGGGCGAAATGCGGATGAGCGTGATCCCCACGATCGCACCTTTCATGCTGCCGCGCATCCTGCCCCGGCTGCGGCGCGATTACCCCGACCTGAAGCTGTTCCTGCGCGAGGAGCCGAGCGGCCCCGCTTGCGAGGGCCTGCACAATGGCCGCACCGACTGTGTGCTGCTCGCTTTGCCCTATGGCTGCGGTGAGGTTTCCTCGCAGTTCCTGTTCGAGGATCGGCTGTTCGTCGCCGGACCCGAAGCCGAGATCGGCGATGCCTCGAGGGCGATCAAGGCCGACGACATCGACGAGACGCGGCTGTTGCTGCTCGAGGACGGCCATTGCCTGAAGGACCATGCGCTCGCGGCGTGCAACCGGCCCGAGCTGCGCGCCGAGGCGACGATGCTCGGCACTTCGCTCCACACCATCGTCCAGATGGTCGATAATGGCCTGGGCGTGACGATGCTGCCGGAGATGGCGCTGAAGGCGGGCATCCTCGATCATACCGGCCTGACCGCAAGGCCGCTCGACGCCGCAAATCCGGCGCGGCGGATCGCGCTGGTCTGGCGCCGCGCATCCCCGCGCGAAAAGGATTTCCACCTGCTCGCCAAGGTCCTTGCCGAGGCGCAGTGACGGTTCGGAAGTGGTTCAGCCTTTGAACCCTATAGCGAAAGCTGCGTTTTTCGGAAAATCCATATCGATCACACGGAGTGACTGATGAAGCTTTCCCGGACCTTTCCCTTGATGGCTGCTGCCGGTCTGCTGGCCATGACCAACTCCGCCATTGGCGCGCAAACACCTCAGGCAACGCCAACCACCAGCACCGCCGCTCCCGCTAACGCCGCGCCCAACCCGCCGGTCGGCGGCGCGGTCATGGATGCCGCCAAGCCGATCGGTGCCAACGTCGCGGCGGCGCCCAATCTCACGACACTCGTCATCGCCGCAAAAGCTGCCGATCTGATCTCGACCCTATCCGGCCCCGGCCCGTACACCGTATTCGCACCGACCAACGAGGCGTTCGGCCGCCTCGCGCCAGGCAATCTCGACAATCTGATGAAGCCGGCGAACAAGGCGGCTTTAGCCAAGGTCCTGATCTATCATGTCGTGCCGGGCACCATCACGCTCTACGACCTGGCCGAGCGCATCAAGGCCGGTAGCGGCACCGCCAGACTGATGACGGTGGAGGGCGAACCAATCACCGTGACCAATCCGGGTGGCGCGTTCCTGCTGACCGACGTCAACGGCAACAAGAGCTATATCGAGACGCCCGACGTTCACCAGTCGAATGGCATCGTCCATGTCGTCAACGGCGTGCTGATTCCAAAGCTCGGCTAGTCTTCGCGGCTCCACCGCGCGGCGGCGGCCATGTCGGCGTCGCGCGGCTCAACCCAGCTTGCGCGATCGCCCCGGGTTTCGCGTTTCCAGAACGGAGCCTCGGTTTTGAGGCGGTCGATGAGATAGGCGCAGGATTCGAGCGCGGCCGCGCGATGAACCGCAGCGGTGCCGACGAACACGATCAGGTCGCCCGGATGCATCACCCCGACGCGGTGCGTGATGGCCGCTGCTGCCAGGCTCCAGCGTTCCGCCGCTTCCTTTGCCAGGGTGCGGAGCGCGGCCTCGGTCGCGCCCGGATAATGTTCGAGCTCGAGCGCGCTGACGCCGTCATCGGCGCGGACCACGCCGGTGAAGGTGGCGATCCCGCCAACGCCTGCACCAACAAGCAGGGCGATTTCGGCCACGACATCGAGTGGGTCGCTCTGAACGGAGACTCGAATCATCCCCCCGTCACCGGCGGAAAGATCGCGACCTCGCGTGGCCGGCCGAGCGGCGCATCGAGCGGCAGGAAGACCTGATCGACCGCGGCCCGCAACCGGGCGCGATCGGCAAAGGCGCGGGCATGGCCTTCGCTCCGGGTCGCCAGCCAATCGACAAGGTCGCTGATGCTGGCAAGGCCTTCGGGCGGATCGAGGGTTTCGCTGCCGGTGCCGACTGCCTCGCGCACCCAGGAGAAATAAAGCAGGTCGATCGCCACCGGCTCAATCCATATGCTTCAGGCCGACGCGCAGATAATCCCATCCGGTGACGAGCGTCAGCACCGCCGCCCCCCAGAGCGCGGCAATGCTCGCGGTCTGCAGCCAGGGCCAGCCGGGCAGCGCGCCGGCGAGGATCAGCCCACCCATTGAGACCAGCTGGAGCGTCGTCTTCCATTTAGCGAGCTGCGATACCGGCACGGACACCTGGAGCTGCGCCATGAACTCGCGCAGGCCCGAAACGGCGATCTCGCGCAACAGGATGATCATGCCCGCGATCAGGCTCAACCCGGAAATGTCGTGGGTGGCGACCAGCATCAGGATGACCGCGGCGACCATGATCTTGTCGGCGATCGGATCGAGAAAGATGCCGAGCTTCGACACCGCGCCCTGGGCGCGCGCCAGATAGCCGTCGAAATAATCGGTGATGCCCATCAAGCAATACAACGCGAAGGCGATCGCATAGCCGGTCGGCCAATGCGGCCACCATAATGTCCAGACGAGGAGCGGCACCGCGAAGATCCGCGACAGGGTGAGCAGATTGGGGAGTGTCAGCATGGCACATCCATCCCTAGACGGCCCGGGCGCGCGGCGGAAGCCCAGCTGGAACAAGCGCCTTGCTGGCGGGGGCGCCCCTCGTCTATGCGGGGCGCCATCG
>JBDTXU010000575.1:0-5315 GCA_040006055.1 Sphingomonas bacterium
AATGGGCATCCGTCCGATGGATTTCCGCAACAAAGGCGGGGGGTGATCGAGCCCCTGGCTTATGTTTGCTTGACGATGGCAGCGGGCTGGCCGGGCCAATTTCACTGGAATTGCTCAATGGGCAAGGGATGGTCGGGATCGAGAGCCGCGACGCGCTCTGGCATGTTCAGGAGTTTTACTGCTGCCGCAGTGATCGCATCGGAAATCGACGGATAGGTCTCCGCTGAACTCATGGTGACGAACCCACCGAAACTCACGGTCGCCAGGAACCCATTGCCCTTGGGCGTTGCGGAAAGCGTAACCTCACTCATCGCCAAATGACTCGTCCGGAAGGAGATCCCCCTCGATATATTCCTTAGGTGGGGATTGCGACAGCGCTACGTCGTCTGGTTGCCCGTCCAGTCCGGAAATCAAGGCCCACCCCGCTCTTTGAGGCTTAACCCTTGGTCCAGCGCATGGCCTGACGCCATCAACCCGTAAAGGGTCCGCTACGCTCACGCGTGCGGCCGCTATGGCTGCGCCGTCGCGGTGATTGCGGCCATGCGCCGGACACTTCGGGCGCCTGTCGAGCGGGGATGGTCCTCGCTCCCGGACAGGAGCTTCGATCATGCCGCTGAGCCTCGCACAATCCTACGCCTGGAACCTCGCCCGGACGATGATGGCCTGCATCGTCATCTTCAGGATCAATGAGCAGGTCTTCGGCGTCGCTGAAGCCCGTGAATATGACGGTGACCCGCTGAGCATCGTGCGGGAATATGATCCGTTCGCGCGCTGAACCAGTCAGATTTCACCAGACGCCCGGGAAGGCCATTTGGTCTTTCCCGGGCGTCTCGTTTCTTGCTATTATCGTCGGACAGTTGCGCTGTGGTGGTGGAGGAGAGCGCGTCCGACGACCTGTTCGTCAAGGAGGACGCCCGTGATTCTCGCTGTTCCCATCCTGATTGCCGTCAGCCTGTTCCTCGGCTGGGTGCTTGTTGTTCTCGCCGTCAACGCGCTTCCCCTGTTCTCGGGTGTTTCCGCCGGGCTGCTTGTGCTCGGCTGGAGCGGCAGCGTCGTGGAAGGATTGATCGCGGGCACCCTTGTCGGGATCGCAGTAGCAACGATCGGACCCGTCATCTTTTCAAAGGCGCGCTCGCCGATGCTTCGCCTGGTCATCGTTCTCGCCTTCGCAGGTCCCGCCGCGTTCGCCGCCTATCACGCGGCGCTGGGGCTGTTCAGTCACCTGATCGCATATGGCGCGGCGCGCGAGGCAATGGCGTTGGCTGCAGCCTTTCTGGTCGGGTCCGCGGCATGGCGAAGGTTTACCGATCGCGGGGGTCGGTTGCCTGCCGTTTGAATGGGCCTTCAGGTGGGCGGGTGCGATCGGACCGATCCCGGCGAACAGACAAATCCAGGGTGCGCGTTTCCGACGCGTTTGTCGGTGCGGTAACGATCTCGGCGCAGTCCTGGAAAACCGGTGTGGCGCGCCCGACAATCAGGCTGGACCTTTCTCGACCATATTTGGCAGATGTCGCCTTCGCGGGGCGATACCGCCACACGGCCTCGTTGATGGCTGAGCTAGCCGGTCGGCGGCTGCGCCTCGATCACCTTGGTCCGCAACCGCGGTCCCGTCACTTTCTTCCCCTGGGCTAACGCCCATTCCTCGCGAGGCAAGAAAGCACCGTTCCCGCAGTCCTCCGCTCACGCTCCGGGCAAAGCTGCGTCGGCGATCGCTCCCGGCCCTTGCTGGCCATCGAGGCCGCATGGGGCGGTACCGAGACAGCGAAGGAATATCATCATGGCAAATATCGGCAGCTTCAAGAAGGTCGGCCAGGAATATCAGGGCGAGATCGTCACCCTCAGCGTCCAGGCCAAAGGCGTCCGGATCATCCCCGAGGACAATCGCCAGAACGAAAATGCGCCCACCCACCGGGTCTTTGTCGGTCGCGCCGAAATCGGAGCGGCCTGGGCCAAGACCTCCGCCGCGCAGCGCGACTATCTTTCGGTCAAGCTCGACGATCCGAGCTTTACCGCACCGATCTTCGCCAATTTGTGCGACGACGAGAACGGCGAAACCCACAGCCTGATCTGGTCGCGCCAGCAGCGCGCCGCCAACGACTGACCCGAGAGGGTCGCCTCGCCCGGCAGTGCCGGGCGGGGCATCGCGGCGTTCAAACCGCGAAGGCGGAAAATCCTGATCCGCGGATTTCCGTATCGGCGACGCTCGCCGGCCGGCGCCTGCCGATCCACCCTCCAATGGGAGTAGCTTCTCCGTCCGGGCGGATAGCCCGATCCAGGCATATTCCGCCGCGCCTCGCAACATCGTCGCGGACCGGCGGATTCACACCAATTCGCGCAAAAAGCCGGTGGTCGGGCTCTCCCCGGCGCAGTCGAACGATGCGCCGAATCCGGACCTTCCGGCGAGGCATGCCCCCGCACATCCATGCCGGCAACTGGATGGAGCTGGCGATCACCGCCCGTCGTCCGCTGGAGGTCCCCAATGACGATGCCGGAAACGCGTGCCCCACAACGCTATATGCGGACACCCGATGCCGCGCTCCTTCTCGGCCTCTCGGCCCGCACCCTCGAAAAGCATCGCTGCTACGGCACCGGACCCGTCTTCCACAAACTCGGCGGCCGGGTTGTCTATGCGCTGGACGACCTGCAGTCCTGGGCAGAACAAGGTGTTCGGCGCTCGACGTCGGATCCAGGCATCGGTGTGGTTCACCCTGCCAAACGCCTCGACCCGGCGGCCCCCGGCTCGGCCGGTGCAGTGCGGCGTTGACGATGGCGACCGTCCGGCCTGTCAGCGAACGTGCGCAACTCGATCTGTTCCGGTCGATCCCCGGCGATATCGCGCCGCGCGATGCGCAGGACCTCATGGCGTGGCCCTTCTTCAGCCTGGCCAAGTCGAAACGCGTGACGCCGATCGACTTCCACATGGGCGACACCTGGATCGTGGTGGAGGCCACACCCGAGCATGGCATGGCGACCATCTGGGATGCCGATGTCCTGATCTGGGCGGCAAGCCAGATCGTCGAGGCGCGCGATGCGGGCCGCCCCTGTCACCCTCTACCTATTAACGAATGACGAGAGTTGGGAAGCGTAGAGCGCAGCGCGGATGTCGAATTGTGGGTCATCGCTGGGGTGAGGCGAACGGCAGAAGCCGACCAGAGGCAGACGTTCGATTGCGCTCCAGCGAACGTCCAGTCCTGATGGAAGCTGCCGATCGGGCCGATCGAAGCGGACGAACTGCAAAGCGCCCTATTGTCGGTCATTCAGCGGCCATTTCCAAAGTCCCGAAAGTTGCCGTTCGTTGAAGAAGCTCCACCAGGCCTGGGTGTCCGCCGCAAGCATCGACTGCAACCTGTCGCGCGTCAGTCACGCGATATTGACAGCCCCCCGAGAAGCGGAGCGTACGTGGCAAGCCTGCGCGACACGAAGTCGTTGAAAAGCCGCACGCGCTTGGTCTTGCGCGTCTCCCCTTGGGTAAGAACCCAGAGCGTTCCGTGCAGGTGCAGGTCGGTGCCCGGCACCCTCGCCAGCAGCGGGTCGGCATCCCCAACGAAGCACGGCAGTGTCGTGATCCCCAGCCTGAATCGATATAGCTGGTGAAGACCTCGAGAAAGCGGTCGATGACGCCGGTACCGCCCATGTCATCGCTCCGTTTCAAGTATTGGCGCCGTCGATGTCGTGGCCACAGGCTCGCGGCGAGCCTGCCTTGCGACCTCGGCTGCAGCTTCAGCCTGATCGGGCAGCCGCTGCTGCGGACGCGCGCCCGGCGCCAGGAAGCGCCGGCGATTTTCCGCCCAGGCGCGCAGGCAGTCCGAGTCGCTTGCGCCTGCCTGTCCGATCATCTGGCAGCGGATCAGCTCACCGTGCAGCGGATCTGCGTCGTTCGCGATCGGCACCGCCGCCGCGTGTTCGGGCGCCGGGTTGCCAGCGTCCCGCATCTCGATCGCGGTCATGGTGATCGCGATCGCAGCAAAGGCGATGGCGCCGATGCGGGTCAGGGTGCTCATGTCCGCCGGCCCTCGGGTCAGTTGTGGAACATCGAGACGCTGCCCGGCTGGTAACCGGTGCCCGGCGTCAGGAAGCGGCGAAGCTGTTCGCGCGCCTGATCCTGCGCCGCGGCCCGCTGCGCGGCATCGAGCGCCTGCGCCCGGCCCTGCGCGGCCATCAACGCGGTCAGGTCCGCAAGCTGCTGGGACTGAAGCGCGAGCAGCTGGTTGCCGGCCTGAGCCGCCTGCAGCGCGCCCGACGCCGACTGGCTCGATGTCACCAGCGAATTCATCGTCGTCCGGGCGCCATCGATATTGCCGACCACGCCGGCCTGGACCTTAAGCGCAGGTTCGACGCCCAGCGGACGAACGCGAAGACCTCACCGGGTCTGAAGCTGACAATACGCCGCCGGCGATCAACGATCCGGTCATGGGCGATGCGGCCAAAGCGGATCCAGTGTTCGGTCCGCTTCTCGATCCATGTCAGTTCGACATGGGTGAGGCCGTCTCCGGCAAGCGACGCTGGCGTCAATCTCCCGCTCAGATTCGGGCGCGCGCTACCAATCATCATTCTTCTCCTGCATTTTCGGGAAACTCGCGCGCGAACAGAGTCCGCAGCATGTCAGCGACGGTCGTGCCGCGCTGGACAGCGACGAGCTTCATCCGCTGCCGGAGCGCCGGCGTGACATCGATGGTGAGCCGGGCGGTGAAGCCGCCCGCGGCAATCGGCCTGGCGTCGGCTGGACCGTTGGCGGCCTTGATCCAGCGGTCAGCGTCACCCGGACGCGACGCGAACCCGGCCTTGGCGGGTCGATCGCTCACGGGACGATCCCCTCGATTTCGGCGGCGAGCTGCGCGATCTCGCGCGCGGCGGGGCCGTCCTCGTCAATCTCGAACGCGAGCCGGCCATGCTGCGCGGCATGCGCGAAAACGACCCGCTGACCGACGCGCGCGCCGAGCAGCGGCGGATCATGATCCGCCAGCGCGTCGGCGGTCGCCCGCGCGATCACGGTACGTCCGACGGTCCGGTTGAGCACAAATCTCGCGGCAAGTTCGGGACGATAGATGCGGGCTTCGGCGAGCAGCGCCAGCATCTCGGCTGACGCCCATCCGTCGAACGGCGACGGCTGGACCGGGATCAGCAGCAGGTCGGCTGCGAGCAATGCCGAGCGCATCAGGCTGGCGACGCGCGGCGGTCCGTCGATCACCACATGATCGGCGTGACGGGCGAGCTCCGGTGCTTCGCGGTGGAGCGTATCGCGGGCGAGGCTGAGCACGCCGAAACGCTCGGTTTCGCGCCGATCAAGCTTGGCGGGCTATCGGAAGGTGGCCTGC
>JBDTXU010000576.1:0-3183 GCA_040006055.1 Sphingomonas bacterium
CGACGGTGCCCGAATAGCTGACATCCTCGCCGAGATTCGCACCGCGATTGACGCCGGACAGGATCAGGTCGGGCGGCGCGTCCTTCATGATGTCCGCCAGTGCGATCATCACTGCGTCGGTCGGCGTGCCGGTGACGGCGAAGCGCTTCTCGCCGAAGCGGCGCAGGCGCAGCGGCTCGGTGAGCGTCAGCGAGCGGCTCTTGCCCGATTGCTCTTCGGCCGGGGCGACGATGGTGATGTCGTCGGAGAGAGTCCGCGCAATCGCTTCGAGCACAGCGAGGCCGCGGGCATTGATACCGTCGTCATTGCTGAGGAGGATGCGCATCAGGCGGGTTCGAGCCGGTTGAGACCCTTGAGCCATGGCTCGAGCGCATCGGGAATCGCGACCGATCCATCTTCCTGCTGATAATTTTCCAGCACCGCGACCAGGGTGCGGCCGACCGCCAGGCCCGAGCCATTCAACGTGTGCACGAAGCGCGTGCCCTTTTCGCCCTCGGGGCGGTAGCGAGCGTTCATCCGGCGTGCCTGGAAATCGGTGCAGGTCGAGCAGCTCGAAATCTCGCGATAGCGGCCCTGGCCGGGCAGCCACACTTCGAGATCATAGGTGCGCGCCGCGGTGAAACCCATGTCGCCGGTGCAGAGCTTCATGCGGCGGAAGGGCAGGCCGAGTGCCGTCAGGATGCCCTCGGCACAGGCTGTCATCCGCTCATGCTCGGCCTCGGATTGATCCGGCGTGACGATCGAGACCATCTCGACCTTTTCGAACTGGTGCTGTCGGATGAAACCCCGCGTGTCGCGCCCGGCCGCGCCTGCCTCCGAGCGGAAACAGGCGGTGAGGGCGGTGAAGCGCAGCGGCAGCTCGCCTTCGCTCAGGATCTTCTCGCGTACGATATTGGTGAGGCTGACTTCGGCGGTCGGGATCAGCCAGCGGCCGTCAGTCGTCCTGAACGAGTCCTCGGCGAATTTCGGGAGCTGGCCCGTGCCGAACATCGTCTCGTCGCGAACGAGCAGGGGCGGGGCGACCTCCTCATAGCCATGGCCCGAGAGCGTATCGAGCATGAACTGGCCGAGCGCGCGGTGCAGTTTAGCGGCGGCGCCCCGCACCAGGGTGAAACGCGCGCCGGACATTGCCGCGCCAGTTTCGAAATCGAGGCCGAGCGCCGGGCCGAAATCGACATGCTCCTTGGGCGCGAAGGCAAAGGCGGGCTGGGTGCCACGGCTGTGAACGAGTTCATTGCCGTCTTCATCGGCGCCCTCGGGCACATCGGCGAGCGGCAGATTCGGGATCGAGGCGAGCTGACCGTTGAGGTCCTCCCCCAGCGCCTTTTCCTCAGCCTCGATCGCGGGCAAACGCTCCTTGAGCACCGCCACCTCAGCCATCAGCGTGGCTGCGGTCGCTTCATCCCTGGCGGCCTTGGCGGCGCCGATCGCTTTCGACGCCTCATTGCGGCGGGCCTGGCCGGCCTGTGCCTCAGTGATCAGGGCGCGGCGGCGTTCGTCGAGGGCGACGAGATTGTCGGCGACTGGGGCGACCCCACGCTTCGCAAGCGCTGCGTCGAAGGCGGCGGGATTTTCGCGGATCAGGCGGATGTCGTGCATGGCGCCGCCTATGGCGGCGAGGCTTCGCTCGCGCAACCCGCGGGTGGCCGAAGCGTTGGGCTCCCAACAGCATTATAAGGAACACCTGATGCAGATCCCCCACAACGCCGCCGTCCTCGTCGCCGATGGGCGCAAGATGCTGTTCCTGCGCAACGAAGGCGACGACGCCCATCCCAATCTCGTCGTCGAGCATGCCGAGGAACAGGCCAATCCCAAGGACAGCGACCAGAAAAGCGACGCCCCCGGCCTGTCCTTTTCGAGCGTCGGCAGCGGGCGAAGCACCATGGACGAAGTCGATTTCCATCAGCTGGGGGAGGATCGGTTCGCCGTCGATGCCGCGGATTTACTCAAGCGGCGCGCGCTCGCGAATGACTTCGAGTCTTTGATCGTCATTGCGCCGCCGCGCACATTGGGCGAACTGCGCAAACATTATCACAGCGAGGTGAGCGCACGGATTGCGGGCGAACTCGACAAGGACCTGACGAGCCATCCGATCCCGGAGATCGAGTCGGCGATCAAGGCCGCGCGGTAAGGCGGCGCTTCCCCGGCCGCGACCGGGGGAAGCTATCAGGCGGCGGTGGCGGCTGGTTTCGCGAACCGCTTGCGTGCAACCAGCGCCGCGGCCGCCGCCCCGAACAGCAGGAGCATCGGCGGGGCGGGAACGGGCGCGGGCGGGCCGCCGGTCGACCCGGTGCTGCCATGGCCGCTGCTGCTCCAGCCACTGCTCGTGCTCCAGCCGCTGCTGGTGCTCCAGCCATGGCTGCTCGAGCCATAGCTGCTGGACGAGCTTGCCGAGGAATTGCTGCTGCTCGATCCGTTGGATGAGCTGGAAGTGCTCGTGCTGGACCCGTTCGACGAGCTTGATGTGCTCGACGAGGAGGAGACACCGCTCGAGGTGCTCGATGAGGTAGAGGAAGACACGCCGCTGGACGTGCTCGAAGACGAGCCGCCAGTCGAGGAGGTGCTGGTGCTCGAAACACCGCCGGTGCTCGTGCTTGAAGACGAGCCGCCGGTGGAGGAGCCGCCCGTCGAGGTGGAAGAGCCACCGGTCGAAGAGCCGCCGGTAGAGGTCGATCCGCCGCTGGAGCTGGTCGAGCCGCTGCTCGAAGTCGAGGAAATGATGATTCCGTTGCTGCCGCCGCCCGAGGAGCCGCCGCCGAAGAAGCCGCCCGCGAAAAAGCCGCCGCCGCCGCCATAACCGCCGCTGCCGCCGACGACCGCAGCGGCACCGCCGCCGCCACCGCCGGCCATCTCGCTGGATCCGCCATAGCTGGGAGGAAGCGGAATGGGTGCGCCCTGACTGGTGAGAGTGACGACCGCGGGCGGGCAGACCGCCCGGGTCTGGGTCACGACTCGGCGAACCTGGCGCGCTGGCCGGGCCACAGTGCGATGCACGACCCGCCGCGTCTGCTTTGCATAAACGTGACGTGTCTGGGAAACTTCAGCGACATGCACCGCGCCGCCGCCCACCAGAGCGCCGCCGCATGCGCAGGCACATAGTTTAGCCAAGGCCATCCGCACCGACATTGTGTCACTCTTTCGTTGCCGACGCTGATTTCGTGCATCGGATCCGTGGTTTACAGC
>JBDTXU010000577.1:0-1582 GCA_040006055.1 Sphingomonas bacterium
CTCCTCCTGGCTCAGCCCGAAGTTCATGTACCGCTCGATATAGAGCGCGGTCATGTCGATATTGGCGGGGTTGTTGAACCAGGCGCGCGAACGGAGGCCGGGCGGGGGAGTGTCAGTCATGTAGAAAAAGGCTTTCGAACGATTATTTCAGTGCCACCGACAGGCGGTACACCATCAGATGGTGGTAAGGTTTGCCCGGATCGACCCGCGCCGAGCCGAAATTCGGCTGGTTCGGGGTATCGGGGAATTTCTGTGGTTCAAGCGCGACGCCGTCGCCCATCCGGTACACATGGCCATGCTTGCCGACCAGCGTGCCGTCGAGGAAATTGCCGGTATAAAGCTGCACGCCCGGCTCAGTGGTGAGCACCTCGAGCACACGGCCCGAGGCTGGATCCTCGAGTCGCGCAGCGAGCTTTGGCGTTGCAGTCAGGCCGGCATCGAGCGCGAAATTATGATCATAGCCGCGGCCGGCGATGATCTGCGGATCACGCCCGTCGCGAAGATCGTCGGCAAGGACGCGCCCCTTGGTGAAATCGAAGACGGTGCCCGCGACCGGGCGGCGTTCGCCGGTCGGGATCAGCGTCGCGTCAACGGGCGTGTAGGCGCGGGCCGGAATCGTCAGGCGGTGGTTCAGGATGCCGAGCCGCGAGCCCTCGCCGGCGAGATCGAAGATAGCGTGGTTCGTCATGTTGACGATGGTCGGCTTGTCGGTCGATGCCTTGAAATCGATCGACAGATTGCCCTTCTCGTCAAGGCTGTAGGTCGTGGTGACCTCGAGCTTGCCGGGATAGCCCTGATCGCCGTCCGGGCTGGTATAGGCAAGGACGACCTTGGCGACCGGGCCGTTCGCCACCGAGACGACGCGCCACACGACCTTGTCGAAACCGACCGTCCCGCCGTGCAGCGAATTGGGGGTGTTGTTGATCGGCAGCTGATAGGCCTTGCCGTCGATCGAGAATTGCCCGCGGGCAATGCGATTCGCATAGCGGCCGACCGTGACGCCGAAATAATTGGGCTTGGCGACATAGGAAGCGAGATCGTCATAGCCGAGCACCACATCGGCGAGCTTGCCCTGGCGATCAGGCCCGATCAGCGATTGCAGCGTGGCGCCATAAGTGAGGACTCGCGCCGAGACGCCGTGCGTGTTGCTGAGGGTGATCGCCTCGACCGGGCTGCCCCCGACATCACCAAGCGGCTTGCGCGAGACTGTCCCCGCCTCGGCCTGTGTCGTTGCTGCCAGCATCAGGGCCGCGGCCACTGTCTTTGAAATCAAACGCATCATCCACTCCCCGTTGCCGTCGTTCGCTCGGCGACATTGACCGCGAATTTGCTTGCATATACTCAGACAAAAAACAAGCGATGCCCATGGCGGCTTTTTCGGGGAGTAAGGATTTATGGCGGGACCGATCACGAGCGGGGGGGCGCAGCTTGCTACGCCACCGGGAACACAGGGCTATCGCGGGGCACTCACCCTGCTCGCGACCTTGTTCTTCATGTGGGGGTTCATCACAGTCATCAACGGCACGCTGCTGCCGCATCTGCGCAGCGTGTTCGAGCTGAACTATTTCCAGACGACGATGAT
>JBDTXU010000578.1:0-2659 GCA_040006055.1 Sphingomonas bacterium
TCGCTGAGGCAAGCGACGAGTTCAAGAAACACGGCGCGACGCTGATCGGCCTGACCGCGGGAAATGCCGACCGGATAAAAGAGTTCTCGGTCCAGGAGTGCCGCAACAAGTTCCCGGTCGGTCTCGCCACCCCGACTACGATCACGGGCTATGACGTGACGCTGCCGCAAAAGGCCGGTTGGACCAACCGCACCTCCTACGTCATCGCCCCCAACGGCAAGGTCATCTATATGCTCTCCGAGCCGAGCCCCGAAGGCCATGTCAAAGGCACGATGGCGGCGGTGAAGGCCTGGAAGGCGAAGAAGAAGGCCTAGCCAAATCGTCATGCCGGACTTGTTCCGGCATCCACTCAGCGGCTTGGCGCACGCTGAGCGATTCAGGCCTGAACCGCGCACCAGGAGGCACGGTAGACCCCGGAACAAGTCCGGGGTGACGACTGAGTCGCTCAGCCACGACGTCGCTTGCCCTGCCGCCCGCGTTCGCTAGCATCGCACCAAACAGCAGGAGAGCGGCTTTGCGGCATATTGCGATCATCGGCTCCGGCCCCGCCGGCTATTACACCGCCGAAGCCTGCCAGAAGAGTTTCGGCGCCGATGTCCGCATCGACATCATCGATCGCCTGCCGGTCCCCTACGGCCTGATCCGCACCGGCGTCGCGCCGGACCACCAGTCGATCAAGGGCGTCTCGCGCCGCTACGAGGCCGTGGCGCTGACCGACAATGTCCGCTTCGTCGGCAATGTCCTGGTCGGCCAGCATGTCAGCATCGCCGAGCTCGGCACGCTCTACGACGCCATCGTGCTCGCCACCGGCGCGCCGGTCGATCGCCCGCTCGGCGTGCCCGGAGACGATCTCCCCGGCGTCATCGGCTCGGCGGCGTTCGTCGGCTGGTATAACGGCCATCCCGATTTCGCCGGCCTCGCCCCGCCGCTCCACGGCCCAGGCGCGGTGGTGGTCGGCGCCGGAAATGTTGCGCTCGACGTCGCTCGCATCCTCGCCAAGGCGGAAGGCGAGTTCAGCGGCTCAGACATCGTCGGCCACGCACTCGATCACCTGCGCGGCGCGGGGCACGAGACGATCACCATCCTCGCCCGCCGCGGCCCGCACCAGATCGCGATGACCCCCAAGGAACTCGGCGAACTCGGCCACCTCACCCGCGCCGCGCCCCAGGTCGATCCCGCCGACCTCCCGCCGCTCGAAGCCGACGCCGCCCTTGAACCCGGCCAGCGCAAATCCGTAACCCACCTCCGCGATTTCGCCACCCGTACCGAAACCAAACCGATCACCATCGCCTTCGACTTCTACGCAATGCCGGTCCGCGTCGAGGGTGACGGCAAGGTCGAACGCGTGATCGTCGAGCGCACGGTCATGGATGCCGAGGGCCGCGCGTCAGGCACCGGCGAAACCTATGCCGTCCCCGCCAGCCTCGTCATCAGCTGCATCGGCTATCGCACCCCGCCGATCGAGGGCGTGCCCTATGACGAGAAGCTCGGCCGCTTCGCCAATGAGGATGGCCGCATCGCCCCCGGCATCTATGCGGTCGGCTGGGCGCGGCGCGGGCCGACCGGCACGATCGGCACCAACCGCCCCGACGGATTCCTGATCGCCGAGCACATCGCCGCCGATCTCACCGATGACAGCGGCAAGCCCGGCCGCCCTGGCCTCGACGCATTGCTCGAAAGTCGCGGCGTGGACGTGGTCACCTTCCGCGACTGGCAGCATATCGAAGCCGCCGAAACCGCCCGCGCCCGCGAAGGCGCCCCGCGCGAGAAATTCGTCAATGTCGAAGATATGCTCGGCGCGCGTCCCTGAAGCAAAAGTCGGGGGAACGCCAGGGCCAGATCTGTAAACGCACATCCGGTACGTTTGCTGGAAAAACCCGCTGCAATGGTCGGGGCGATAGGATTCGAACCTACGACCCCTGGACCCCGAGACCAGTGCGCTACCAGACTGCGCCACGCCCCGACACATTGCAGGCGGTGCGCCTAGCCCCCCGGCACCCACCTTATCAAGCTAAAAATATTCCAATGACAATGCCGAGGGCCGCGCCCTTCGACTGCCCTAATGTTTTGTGGTACTACAAATCGACGACGGCGGGCCAGTGAGCGCGGCGCGGTATGCAGAGAGGGAAAATGATGGACCTGGATCAGGGCATTCTCGGCGATCTTTACGCGGCGGCGGAGTGCGAAGCGCGCTGGCCGACGCTCCTGGACGGCCTCTGCGCCGGAATGCGGATGCGCAGCGCCGTCGCCCAGATCCTCGACGCCAATCACGAATGCGCGCGCCAGCTCTGGTGCGAACGAGACGCCGTCTCGCTCGCGAATGCTGATTTGCACGACCGATTCGTGAACACGCCCGGCAATCCGCGCTTCAATGCGAAATTCAGGTACGATGATCTGGGGGGCATTGGCAGCGATGCCAGATCCTTCGGCTCGTCCCGCCACTTGCTTGCCGATCTCAAGGAGCGCCTGAGCCGCGGCGGCCTCGGTGCGGCGATGTGGCTCACCTTCCCTATCGATCACCAGCGCGACTTTACCCTGATCCTTCACCGCGAACCGGGTGATTTTCGCGACGTGAATGCGGCCGAGGAGGATTTTCTCGGCATGCTGCTGCCGCATCTGATGCGCGCGGTTCGGCTGAACGCCGCCATCGGCCCGATGC
>JBDTXU010000579.1:0-2969 GCA_040006055.1 Sphingomonas bacterium
CGCGGAATTCCGCGCGCCGTCCTCACTGCGGATCACTCCGACTTGTGCTTCTTCTTCTTGGTCGTCGTGGTGGTCGTAGTCGTTGCCGACGTATCGGGCGTCGTCGCCGTGGTGGTGGCCGAGGCGTCCGGCGTTGGCGCTGAAGCGTCCGGCGCTGGGGTTGAAGCGTCCGACGATGTCGTCCCGGTGGTCGTCGCCTGGCCCGTCGTGTCCGGTGTGGTTGGGGTCGGGGCCGTGCTCGGGGGGATTGCTGTGGTGGTTGGGGCCGTCTGTCCCGGCAGGGTGCTCGGTGTCGACTGAGCCGTTACCGGGAAAGCAAATGCCAGCGCGCCGCCGGCGATGGCAACGGACAAGAGTCTAAATTGCATTTTCATTCCTCCGCTTGATAGGTCAACGATCAACCCGATGGTTAAAGCGGGGTTCCTCAACTTGCCGCACTGCAGCAACGGGTGTCGCCAGGCCGCACTTGGTGCGGGACGAATGTTTGAATTTCTTGCCGTAGCGGGTGCGGCTGGGGACCTGGCCGTGAACTTCGAAGCCGCGCCCAGATTAACGCTAACGCGATCGATCGTTGTGGGACGGCGCCACACCCCGCTATATCTCCTTGCATACACGGAAGGAATCGCATGGAAGCGCTGAAGCTCACAGGCGTCGTCAAGCGCTTTGGTGACTTTACCGCGGTCGATGACCTGAGCTTCGCGGTCGCACCCGGCGAGGTATTCGGCTTTCTCGGCGGGAACGGCGCTGGCAAAACCACCTCGCTGCGCATGGTGCTCGATATCCTGCGGCCCGATGCCGGCACCATATCGGTGATGGGCCGCCCGCCGGGGCGCTCGGCGAGCCCGGACCTCGGCTTCCTGCCCGAAGAACGCGGCCTCTATCGCTCGATGACCGCGATCGACACCATCGTCTATTTCGGGCGGCTGAAAGGTATGGCGGCTGGCACGGCCCGGCGCGAGGGGCTGGCGCTGCTCGAGCGGTTCGGCCTTGCCGGCTTTGCGCGTACCTCAGTCGAGAAACTCTCCAAGGGCATGGCGCAGAAGGTCCAACTCGCGACGGCCATCGTCAACACGCCGAAGCTGCTCCTGCTCGACGAACCTTTTTCGGGCCTCGACCCGGTCAATCAGGGTTTGCTCGAAGAGGTGATCCTGAGTGCCGCACGCGAGGGCGCGGCGGTCGTCTTCTCCACCCACGTCATGCAGCATGCCGAGCGGCTGTGC
Organism: Sphingomonas bacterium; assembly: GCA_040006055.1. GTDB lineage: Bacteria > Pseudomonadota > Alphaproteobacteria > Sphingomonadales > Sphingomonadaceae > Sphingomonas. Next base: position 1,221 of record JBDTXU010000579.1, read on the forward strand.
GATCGTCTGCTGTTCCTCGCGAGCGGACGCAAACAGTTCGAGGGTACGCAGGACGAGGCGCGCGCCACCCTTCCCGTCCAGTTGACGTTGACCGCGACCCGATCGCCTGAGACGCTGGAAGGCGTGGCCGAGGCGCGGGAGATCGGCGCCCGGGAAGATGGCTGGCATGATTGGGACGTCAGGCTCGAACCCGGCAGAGACCCGGGCCGATTGCTAGAGCTGTGCACCGCGAGCGGCTTTCCACTCCGCCGTTTCGAACAGCGCCGGGCGAGCATGCACGATGTTTTCCTGCACATTGTCGGCGGCGCGGAGACACGGCCATGATCAAGCATATCCTGCTCGTCGCCGCGCGCGAATATCGCCAGATCGCCAACACCCGCAGCTTCTGGCTGACCTTGCTGATCATCCCGCTCGCCCTGGCCGCCGGGCCGCTGCTGTCGCGCTTCGCCGATAAGCCGCATGGCGAAACCGTCATGCTGGTCGATCAATCGGGCGGCCAGGTCGGCTTTGCGATCAGGCACCGGCTCGAGATCGATTACCAGCGCCAGATGATGAATGCGCTGTCGCATTATGTCGATCGTCATGATCTAAGGCGCGCCGCGCCCGACGCGCTTTGGGTCAGCAAGGGCCGCTGGTACAGCGACGCCGATGTGGCGGCGTTCATCGGCGTGGGCGGGCAGAAGGCCGCCATTGCACAGATCGCCCGTATCTCGAAGTCCGACGCCGATGCGTTCGAGGCCCCTCTCCGCGAATATCGGGTTGTCGAAACGCCGGCGGCGATTGCCGCCGCGCCGACTGGCGCGATGGACGGGGTGCTTGCGCCCTGGCTGCGCCCCGCCGACAAATCCGGCCACAAGCCGATCGATTATGTGGTGCTGATCCCGCGGAATTTCGGCCCTTCCCCCGTGGCGCGGCTCTGGGCGAACGGCCCGCCGCGGGTATCTTTTGTCGCAAACCTGCAGAGCGTGCTGACCACCCAGCTTCGCACCCGCTATCTGCTCGCCAATGGAGTCGCCGGCCCGACCGCGGCGGCTGCCGCGTCGCTTGCCCCGGCGATCAGCGTGACGACGCCGCCGGAAGGCAGCGGGCGCGAACGTGTGGTGATCCGCTCGATCCTGCCGCTGATCAGCGCCTATATCCTGCTGATGTCGCTGGTCCTGTCGGGCAGCTGGATGCTGCAGGGCGCGATCGAGGAGCGCAGCAACAAGCTGATCGAAACCGTGCTCGCCTGCATCACCCCGAATGAGCTGATGTACGGCAAGCTGGTCGGCACGGTGGCGATCGGCCTGTCGATGATCGCGACCTGGGTGATATGCGGGCTGTTCGCCGCCTTTGCGACGCACGGCGCGATCGCAGACCTGATCAGGCCGGCGCTCGAACCGGTCTCGACGCCGGGGAGCATCGCTGCGATCCTGTTCTTCTTCGTCGCCGGCTATCTGATGGTGTCGATGATCTTCCTGGTGATCGGCGTGATGAGCGATTCGATGCGCGAGGCACAAGGTTTCCTGACCCCGGTGCTTCTGGTGATCATGCTGCCGGTGACGCTGCTGGTGCAGGCGGTGCTGCGTGATACTGGCGGGCCGATCATTGAGGCGCTCACCTGGATCCCGCTTTACACGCCCTTCGCTGTGCTGGCGCGGCTTGGGTCGGGGATACCCACCTGGGAAATGGTCGGTTCTGGAGCGACGTTGCTCATCTTCATCGTCTTCGAGATTGTCGCGCTGGGGCGGATTTTCCGTGCCAGCCTGT
>JBDTXU010000580.1:0-3896 GCA_040006055.1 Sphingomonas bacterium
GGGCCGCCTTCGAAGCGCGCCTGCACCTCGGCGAACCGCGCCTCGAAGGTCGCGCGGGAATCGAGCGGGCGCGACTGGTCCGAGGCCCAGGCGCCAAGCTGCGAATCGCGGCTGCGGCTGGCGAAATAGGCATCGGCCTCGGCATCGCTCACCACGCTTAGCGCGCCTTCGATCCGCACCTGCCGGCGCAGCAACTTCCAGTGGAAGAGCAAAGCCGCTTGCGGGTTGGCGGCAATGTCGGCCGCCTTGCGGCTCTGCTGGTTGGTATAGAAGACGAAGCCGTCCGGCCCATGCCCCTTCAGCAGCACCATCCGCACCGCCGGCCGCCCCTCGGCGTCGGCGGTGGCAAGCGCCATCGCGTTCGAGTCGTTGAGCTCGGTCTCGCGCGCCTCGGTGAACCAGGCGCTGAACAGGGCGAAGGGGTTGGTCTCTGGCATGCCCCGCGCTTTACGGTTCCGCCGGCCTAGTGTCGAGAAACGGAACGACTCCGCCGCTTGAGGATTGAATCGGGCTCGCAACAAAGGAATCGTGAATGGCCGCACGCGCCTATTGGCAGGGACAGATCAGGCTGGCGCTCGTGTCGATCCCGGTCGAGATCTACACCGCCACCAAATCCGGCGCCCAGATCAGCTTCAAGCAGATTCATGAGCCGACCGGAAAGCCGATCCATTACGAGAAGGTCGTTACCGGTGTCGGCCCGGTCGACACTGACGAGATCATGAAGGGCTTCGAATATGAGAAGGGCGAGTTCGTCCTGCTCGAACAGGACGAGATCGACGCGGTAAAGCTCGAATCGAAGAAGACGCTCGAGCTCACCCAGTTCGTCGACGCGAGCGAGATCGACGTGCTCTATTATGAGAAGCCCTATTTCGTCGTGCCTGCTGACGACCTCGCCGAAGAAGCGTTCATCGTGCTGCGCGAAGCACTCCGGCGGACGAAGAAGGTCGGGCTCGGGCAATTGGCGATGCGCGGCCGCGAATATGTGGTGAGCCTGAAGCCTTGCGGGCGTGGCATGGTGCTCGAGACGCTGCGTTATGCCGACGAGGTCAACAAGGCGCAGGGCTATTTCCGCGACATCCCGGATTCGAAGCCCGACGAGGATCTGATGGGGCTCGCCCAGGCGCTGATCGAGAAGAAGACCGGCGCCTTCCATCCCCAGGATTTCCATGATCGCTATGTCGATGCGCTGAAGGATCTGGTCGAGCGCAAGCGCAAGGCCAAGGGCCGCAAGATCATCGAGGATACCAGCGACGAGCCGACCGGCCGCTCCGGCTCGAATGTCGTCGATCTGATGGCGGCGCTCAAGAAATCCATGGAGAAGCCGGGCGCTGCGCCCGCCGCCAAAACCGCGACGAAGAAGGCGCCCGCGAAGAAGGCGCCCGTGAAGAAGGCGGCGGCGAAGAAGCGTGCCTGATCGCGCCCCCCTCGAACGCTACAACGCCAAGCGCGATTTCGCGAAGACGGCGGAACCGGCGGGCACGCTCGCGCCGGGCAATGGCAACAGCTTCATGGTGCAGAAGCATGATGCAAGCCGGCTCCACTGGGATTTTCGGCTCGAGCTGAACGGGGTGCTGAAAAGCTGGGCCGTCACCCGCGGGCCCAGCCTCGATCCGAACGAGAAGCGCCTCGCGGTTCGCACCGAGGATCATCCGCTGTCCTACGCCACCTTCGAAGGCACGATCCCCAAGGGCCAATATGGCGGCGGCACCGTGATGCTGTGGGATCGCGGCACCTGGTCCCCGATCAAGGGCAAGAGCGCGAAGGACCTGGAGAAAGGCCATCTCCATTTCGTCCTCGATGGCGAGCGGATGAAGGGCGAATGGCTGCTGATCCGCCTGAAGCCACGCGGCAAGGAGAAGGCCGAGAACTGGCTGCTGCGCAAGATCGACGACGAGTATGCCGGTGGCACGGACACGCTGGTCGAGACCGGCCTGACCAGCGTGGCCACGGACCGAACCATGGTGGAGATTGCCGAAGGTGCCAAACCCAAATCCTCCCCCGCGAAGCGGGGGAGGGGGACCAGCGAGGCTGGTGGAGGGGGGCGCCCCAAACGTCCCGCTGGTAGCAAATCGGCTTCCGGCACCTTGCCCAACTTTCGCGACTTCCAGCTCGCCACGCTTATCGACAGCGTCCCCACCGGCAGCCGCTGGCTGCACGAGGTGAAATATGACGGCTACCGCGTGCTGATCGCGGTCGCGAGCGGCAAGGTGAAGATCTACAGCCGCTCGGGCCTCGACTGGACTGAGAAATTCCCAGGCGTCGCTGAGGCCGCAGCGACCCTGAATGTCGCCAGCGCGCTGATCGATGGCGAGGTCGTTGCTTTCAAGGATGGCAAGCCGAGCTTCTCTACCTTGCAGGACGCTATCGCCAATGGTGGCGACATGACTCTGTTCGCCTTCGACCTGCTCGAGTTGGACGGCGAGCAGATTGCCGACCTGCCCAACATCCAGCGCAAGGAGCGATTGCGGCCGCTGATCCAGGGTGCCGATGCCCGCCTCCAGTTCGCCGAACATATTATCGGCTCAGGCGAGCAATTGTTCGAAACCATGTGCCGCGAGGGCTATGAAGGGATCGTCTCGAAGCTCGTCGACGCGCCCTATCGCGGACAGCGCACCAAGAACTGGCTCAAGGTCAAATGCATCAGGCGACAGGAATTCGTGATTATCGGCTGGACGCCTTCGGACAAGTCGCGCGGCTTCCGGGCGCTGCTCCTAGGCCTCAACGGACCCGACGGATTTTATTATGCGGGCAAGGTCGGCACCGGTTTCGACACCGAGACCATGATGGATCTGAGCGCGAAGCTGGCAAAGCTCGAGCACAAGGAGCCGACGGTGAAGGCGCCGCGAGCCGCAGTACGCGGCGCGCATTGGGTGGCGCCGAAGCTGGTCGCCGAAATCGCCTTCACCGAGACCACGCCGGACGGCGTTCTGCGCCATCCAAGCTTTCTCGGGCTGCGCGAGGACAAGGATCCGAACGACGTCGTGGCCGAGAAGCCGATCCCGATAAACGATGCGCCGGTGCCCGAGGTCCATGTGAAGGTCAGCAATCGCGACCGGCTGATCTTCCCCGATTCGGATGTCACCAAGGGCGATCTTGCCGATTATTACGCGCGCATGGCCCCGGTCGTTCTGCCCTGGGCGGCCAATCGCCCGATCAGCCTGGTGCGCTGCCCACAGGGCCGCGCCAAACGCTGCTTCTTCCAGAAGCATGATGCCGGCACCTTTGGCGACTATGTGAAGCATGTGCCGATCCGCGAGAAGGATGGATCGGTCGAGCCCTATCTCTATATCGAGGACGCCGATGGCCTCGTGATGTGCGTCCAGATGGGCACGATCGAATTCCATGGCTGGGGCTCGTCGGTCGCCGATGTCGAGAAACCCGATCGCATGGTGTTCGATCTCGATCCCGATGAAGATCTCGGCTTCGACCTGGTCAAGAAAGCCGCCGAGGATATCAAGAACCACCTCGCCGAGATCGGCCTGGTCAGCTTTGCGATGCTGTCTGGCGGCAAGGGCGTCCATGTCGTGGTGCCGCTGAAGCCCCAGGCGGAATGGCCTGCGGTGAAGGATTTTTGCGAGCGTTTCGCCCGTGCGCTCGGCGAGGCCGAGCCCGATCGCTTCCTGGCGAACATGTCGAAGGCCAAGCGCAAGGGCCGCATCTTCATCGATTATCTGCGCAACCAGCGTGGCGCGACCGCGGTGCTGCCCTATGTCGCCCGCGCCAGATCGGGTGCTCCGGTCGCCGCGCCGGTGACCTGGACCGAGCTTCGCGATGTGGACAGCGCGCACCGCTGGGGCGTGCGCGATTCGGCGGAACTGCTCGAACGCGCCAATAGCCGGGCGCTGGCGGGCTGGGGATTTGCCGATCAGGTGCTGCCCGATCTTTGATCCCTGAAA
>JBDTXU010000581.1:0-10968 GCA_040006055.1 Sphingomonas bacterium
GCGCTGCCTGAGCGGCGATCGCGGCGGTGTTGAGATAGCAATAGCCGCCGAGATAATCGGCGCCGGCATGGTGGCCGGGCGGGCGGCACAAGGCGAAGGCGGCACGATCCCCCGCCAGTACCGCGTCGAGCGCGGAAAGGACCGATTGCGCACTCCAATAGGCCGCATCCCAGGTCTCGGCGGTGAGCGGCGTCGAGGCGTCAAGGCTATAGCGTCCGGCCAGCGCGTCGATCCGGTCGAGCTTGAGCGGACGCCGGCCGACGATTGGCCAGATATACCCCATGACGTCACCGGGCCGCCCCGCCGCCGCCCAGCGCGCCGGCCCGGTCTTCAGGAAATCGAGATAGCCGGCGTCATGCACGGCGCGGATTGCCGCTTCGCCGTGGTCGACGGGCAGGTCAGCGCCGCCGATCGCGGTCAGGATCGCCTCGGCGCGCACCGGCTTTTCGGCGAACTCGGTGAACCCGCCATTGTGCAGCTCCTTCTCGGGCGCATGGGCAAGCTGGCGGGGATCGAAAAAGCGTTTCATGGCGTCACCCTCGGCGCAAACCGCAGTACGAGATAGCCGGTGACCGCTGACAGGATCGATCCAGCCAGCACGCCGATCTTCACCTCATCCATCATCGCGTCCGCGCCGGGAAAGGCGAGGCCGCCGATGAACAGGCTCATGGTGAAGCCAATCCCCGCGAGCAGGGCGACGCCATAAATCTGCGCCCAGCTCGCGCCAGCCGGCGCGCGGGCAAGCCCGAAACGGACGGCAAGGCGGATGCTGCCGAAAATCCCGATCTGCTTGCCGAAGAACAGCGCCAGCGCAATGCCGAGCACCAACGGCTCAATGAGGATGGCGGCTGAGGTGCCGCTGAGCGACACCCCGGCATTGGCGAAAGCGAACAGCGGCACGATCGCATAGGCGACCCAAGGGTTCAGCGCATGTTCGAGCCGATGCAGCGGCGAAGCAGCATGGTCGCGCGCACGGATCGGGATCAGCATCGCCGTCACCACGCCGGCAATCGTCGCATGCACGCCGGACATCAGCACCAGCAGCCACAACAGCGCAAACCCGATCAGATAGGGCCAGAGCCGAATGACGCCAAACCGGTTCATCGCCGCCATGCCAGCCGCGATGACCACTGCGCCCGCCAGTGCCAACAGCGCCAGCCCATGGCTGTAGAAAACAGCGATGATCGCGACCGCCCCCATATCATCGACGATCGCGACGGTGGTCAGGAACAGCTTGAGCGACGGCGGAATGCGCGAGCCGATCAGCGCCAGCACGCCGATGGCAAAGGCGATGTCGGTCGCCGCCGGAATCGCCCAGCCGGGACGAAGCGGCGCCGCGCCGCCCGTGATGGCGAGATACAGGATTGCGGGGCAGATCATGCCCGCCGCCGCAGCGATGATCGGCAACCGCCTGCGCTCCGCACTCGCCAGCTGCCCGTCGACCAGCTCGCGTTTAATCTCGAGCCCGACGAGCAGGAAGAAGATCGCCATCAGCGCATCGTTGATCCACAGATGCACCGTCATTTGGCCAATCGCGGGCGCAAGAACCGGCCCGGTCTCCCAATGCAGCATCCCGAAATAAGCGCCGGCCAGCCCGGAATTGGCGACGATCATCGCCATTGCCGCCGCTGCGATCAGCAAAATCCCGCCCATCGCCTCATTGGCGAGGAAGTCGCGTAGCACCGAGGCGGCGCGGGGGCGTGTCACCGCGCCAATGCCTCGGCGATCAATTTGCGGGTATTGTCGATGCCGTAGAGCGCGATGAAGCTGCCCATCCGCGGCCCCTGGCTCGATCCAAGCAGTGTCTCGTAGAGCGCCTTGAACCAGTCGCGCAGATTTTCGAACCCGCCGGTCTTGCCGATCTCATAGACGATGTTCTGGATCTCCTCGGCGCTTGCCTCGGCAGACAGCGCGGCAAGATCGGCATCGAGCTGTTCGAGTGCCGCGATCTCCACGCCTTCCGGCGCTCGCCGCTTCAGCGTCGGCGCGACGAAATCGCGGCCATAGGCAAGCGCATGGCCGATCAGCCGGTCGAGCTCGGGATAAAGCTCTGGTGTAGCATCGGGCACATAATTGGCCAGATAGCCCCAGACCTGCTCCTTGGTGGCGTCACCCATCACCCCGACAAGGTTGAGCAGCAGGCCGAAGGTCACGGGCAATTGGCCGGTTGGCGGCGTGCCGTCATGAATATGGTGCACCGGGTTGCCGAGCTTCTCCTTCAGCTCCTGCCCCGCATAATTGCCGCGGAACTGCCAGTAATCGTCCACCGCGCGCGGGATGACGCCCATGTGCAGCGACTTCGCCTTGCGCGGCTCGCGAAAGATATAAAAGGCCAGGCTCTCCTCCGGGCCATAGGTCAGCCATTCGTCGAGGCTGAGCCCATTGCCCTTGGTCTTGGAGATCTTCTCGCCCTTTTCGTCGAGGAACATCTCATAGGTGAGGCCCTCAGGCGGGCGGGCGCCGAGCACCCGCGTGATCTTCGATGCCTGGGTGACGCTGTCGATCAGATCCTTGCCCGACATCTCGTAATCGACCTGCAGCGCGGTCCAGCGCATCGCCCAGTCGACCTTCCATTGCAGCTTGGCCATGCCGCCCAGCGCCGACTGCTCGATCCGGTCGCCTTCATCCATGAAGGCGATAATCCCGGCCTCGGCATCGATCACCTCAACGGGGACCTGAAGCACGATGCCCGATTTCGGGCTGATCGGCAGGATCGGCGAATAGGTTGCGGCACGCTCGGCGCGGAGCGTTGGGATCATCACCTCCATGATCGCCTGGTAGCGCTGCAGGATCAGCTTCAGGGTGGGGTCGAAGCGGCCGGACCCATATTCGGTGGTCGAGGACAGGAATTCATAATCGAAGCCGTAGCGATCGAGGAAATCGCGCAGCATCGCGTTGTTGTGGTGTGCGAAGCTCTCGAACTTGCCGAACGGATCAGGCACCTTGGTGAGCGGCTTGCCGAGATATTCGGCCAGCATATCGCCATTGGGGACGTTTCCCGGCACCTTGCGCAGTCCGTCCATGTCGTCCGAAAAGGCGATCAGGCGGGTCGGCGTATCGCTGAGCGCATGGAAGGCGTTGCGCACCATGGTCGTGCGCAGCACTTCGTTGAAAGTGCCGATATGCGGCAGACCTGAGGGACCATAGCCGGTCTCGAACAATATCGGTGTGCCCTGCTTGCCGTCAGGATAGCGCTTCAGCAGCTTGCGCGCCTCTTCATAGGGCCAGGCTTTGGATTCGAGGGCAGCGGCGCGGAGGTCTGGTGCGGTCATGTGGGGCGCAGTAGCGCGACGGTGTCCGACGGACAACATGGCGCCCCATCTGGAAGTGGCGTCGCGCCTTCGCCCTCTCCGCAGCGCTCAGGACCGGACGCGGATGTCCGGCACGCGGGGGAGATCAGTCGCACAGGCGGCGGAGCCCGCAAAAGCCACTGGAACGGGGCGCAGCAGGCGAAACCCAAGCCGGTCCAGCGTCCGCGGCACGACGCGGGCGGCGAACAGGCGGATACGCGGCAGCGTGTCATAGGTCGCGCCGCGATAGGCATAGCGCAGCGTGCCGATCCCGGCGAATTGCTGTTTGAAAGCCTCGTCCAGCGCCGCGCCCGCGCTGGCGTCGCGCGCACCGACCCGGCAGGCGCCGCGCATCCCGAGCACGACGGGGCTCTGATAACGATGCGGCTCGATCGAGACCGCAAAGCCCTGTGCGGCCAGAGACTGGGCGAGGCGCGCCGTGATCGCCGGCTGGGTGGCGCGCTCCTCGCTCGCCGGGGCGTAGTTCTTCAACGCAAGCGAGGCTGCCGCGAGCAGAACGAATACCAGGCTAAGACTGGCGAATTGCCGCGTCATGCGCCCCGTAACCGACGATCAGCGCGGCGGCGATCATGCTGGCCCACCCAAAGGCCGTCGCTCCCGCGCCGATATGCAGCGTGTCGAATTGGTCCGGCAGCAGCGCGATCGACGCGAGGCGGACGGCATTGACCAGGAACATCGCCACCGCAGCGGCAACGCAGGAGGCAGTGAGGCGCAGATCAACGCGCAGCTTGAGCAGCGACACCGTCGTGCCCCACAGCACCACGGCGAGCGAAATATTGTGGATCGAGGAACAGGGAATGCCGACAACGAATTGCCCTGCATCGCCGGCAAAGCGCACTGTGTTCCCGGTCGCTTCAGTGCCGGCGAGCAAGGCGACGAACTGGCTGTCGATCGTGAGCAGCGCCGGTGAAAGGGCGACCATGATCAGCCGCCCCCAGAGCAGCGGGCCGCTGAGCGCGATCAGGACCAGCGCGATTCGTCCGCTACGGCTTTCCCGATCACCGCTCGCCGCGAGATAAAGGCCGAGCGCGCACAGGCCCAGCGCCGCCATCCAGCTGCTCGGCACGAGCGCGGCGAAGCCGGCCAGTGCGAGGACCGGCAGGTCATAGGTGCGACAAGGTTCGAAGCCAGGCTCCCGCGCGATCGCAAGGGCGGCGAACAGGGCAAACCACGCAATCGCGCTGACTCCCGCAAGCGCAAGCAGCCCATCGACCATTCCGACCTGACGAAAGGTCCCCAGAATCGTGTCGGCAAAACCGTTGAGCGCGAGCAAGACCCCCGCCAGAGCGAAGACCGTCGCGCGATCGAGAGAGCGCCAGGTCGTTCGCGGCTGCGTATCAGCCGCGAACGATCGAGTCGTCGAAATCAGCGATTGATCCGGCGCTTCAGCGCGCGGTAGCCGATACCAATCACCACGACGGCACCAAGGCCGAGGCCGGCAACGGGGGCGGGAGTGACGACGACACCGGCGAATGCGGGCGTCGCAATCGCGGCAAGCAAGCCAAATACAGTCACATTTAGAAGCATGGACTTGTTCATTGTTACTCACCCCTGTTTGTCTCGGGATTGAGGCTTATAGAAGAATTCTTGTGTGGCAAGCGCCTCGTCTACGGGAATAGGGGTGCCTGGCCGAAGGACTTGTAACGAAGTGACTTTTACCGATCCCGCCACGATTTCGCTGATCTGCCTGGCCGTCTGTTTCGCGGTGCTGGCGCTGCTTGAGGCGCGGCAGGACACATATCGCGGCGCCGACAGCGAACGCCGCATCGTCACGAATTTCACGATCGGTATCATGTCGATGGCGCTCGGCGCCATTCTCCCGTTCGGGACGGTCGCCGCGTCGTTATTTGCCGGCACCCACGGGCTCGGACTGTTTTCGCTGCTGGCCTTGCCCTGGCCGGCGATGCTCGCGATCCTGCTGCTCGCACGGTCGCTGGCAAGCTATGGGATTCATCGGCTGAGCCATATGTCGCCGCTGCTCTGGCGGATACACCGGGTCCATCATGCCGACCGGGCGGTCGACCTGTCGACGGCGCTGCGCAATCATCCGCTTGAGCTCCTGCCGGTCGTGCTGGTTGCCGCGGGAATTGTTCTTCTGCTCGGGCCGCCGGTTGGCGTGGTGATCGCGGTCGACGGGATCCTGTTCGCGGCTGCGCTCTGGCAGCATGCCGATATCGCGCTGCCGCGGTGGCTGGAGCACTGGCTCGGCGGCCTGTTCGTCACCCCCTCGGTGCACCGGGTGCATCATTCGAGCAGCCGGGCGGAGCATGACCGCAATTACGGCGACATTCTGATCCTGTGGGACAGGCTGTTCGGTACCTATGCCTCGGCGGGCCTGCGCACCGCGCCGCTTGGCCTTGAGGCCGGCGGGCACGAGGCGGACCGTTTCGTCGCGCAACTCGCCAGCCCGTTTCGCTGACGTCACGCGGGCGCCGGCTCAGCCGTTCCCTTGTTGTTCCTTTGCCGCTAGGGTCGGCCGACCATGAGCCTTCCCGCCCTGCCTTATCCCGCGCTGCATGCCAGCCATAGCGGTATCTGGATCGCCGATGCGGAAGGTACGCGGCCGATCGGGCGTGGCGAGGCGATCAGGATCGCAGCCGACACGCCGGTGATCCTGCTCAACGCACCGCTGATCGGCCAGCGACTGGGCTATGCCGATCTCTCCGGGCTTGACCTGCTAGAGCTGTTCGCCTTTCTCTGCCCGGCCCGCTTCATGGTGCCGACACCGCGCGGCCTGGCGCGGGTCACTGGGCTCGAGGCACCCGCGCGCGACGAGGAGGTGGCTGCCTTCCTGCTGCGCGCGGCCGATATGCTGCTCGATATGCCCAAGACCGACTGGCCCGAGCGCGAGGGTGCCTGGACTTCGGCCCAATCTCTGTTCCGGCTGCGCTGGCCCTGGGCGATTCCGCTTGCCGACCGGATCGCCAAACCAGCGGCGGCGGAACGCTGGCTGTTCACAAAGCTCCCTGAATGGTCGGAGGTCGCCCCGCGCCCCGCGCCACGCACGATCGCCCTCGATCCACAGGAGACGCAGGATCGGCTCGCGCATCTGACTGGCAGCGCTGCCGAGCAGCGCCCCGGGCAGCGCGCCTTCGCTCAGGCGGCGATGGAGGCCTTCGCGCCGCGCATGGTGCGCGACGCGCCCAATATGGTGCTGGCCGAGGCGGGGACCGGTATCGGCAAAACGCTCGGATATCTTGCGCCCGCTTCGCTCTGGGCGGAGAAAGCGGGTGGCGCGGTGTGGGTGTCGACCTTCACCAAGGCGCTGCAGCGGCAATTGGGGCATGAAAGCGCGCGGCTCTTCCCGGATGCCGAGATCCGCAAGGCCAAGGTCGTCACACGGAAGGGACGCGAGAATTATCTCTGCCTGCTCAATCTTGAGGACGCGTTGCAGGGCGGCTTTGCCGGCCGCGCCGCGATCCTCGCCCAACTCGTCGCGCGCTGGGCCGCGTACAGCGCTGACGGCGACATGGTCGGCGGCGATCTGCCCGGCTGGCTCCCGACCCTGTTCCGCCGCAACGGCTCGACCGCCCTGACCGATCGGCGCGGCGAGTGCGTCTATGCCGGCTGCCCGCATTACCGGAAATGCTTCATCGAACGCGCGGCGCGCGCCTCGGCCGAGGCGGATATCGTCATCGCCAATCATGCGCTGGTGATGGTCAACGCAGCGCGTGGCCGGGAAATGGCGACGCGGCCGACCCGTTATGTGTTCGACGAGGGCCACCATATCTTCGACGCAGCCGATTCGATGTTCTCGACCGCACTCACTGGCGGCGAAACGATCGAACTGCGCCGCTGGATCATCGGCCCCGAATCGGGCGGACGCGGTCGGCGGCGCGGGCTTGCGGCGCGACTCTCGGATGTCGCGAGCTATGACGAAGGCGGCGGCATCGCCATCACCGAGGCGATCAAGGCAGCGGGTGCGCTCGCGAGCGACGGCTGGCTCCAGCGGCTGAGCGAAGGCGCGCCGTTCGGGCCGATCGAAACCCTGCTCGCCGCAGTGCGCGGGCTTGCCTATGCCCGTGCCGACGCGGCGGGCGATGCCGGCTATGGCCTGGAAACGGAGCTTGCCGAGCCCGACGCAGCGCTGATCGAGGCGGCGGCACCCGCAGCCCAGGCGCTCGATGCGCTGGTTCGCCCGCTCGTCACCCTGGGGCGCAGGCTCGAAGCGGTGCTTGCCGAGGCGCCGGACTGGATGGACGGCCCGGCACGCGCGCGAATTGAGGGTGCGATCGCGTCGATCGGCTGGCGCGCCGAGACGGTCGCCGCCTGGCTCGCGCTGCTCGCGCGGGTCGGTGGCCCGGCGACTCCGGATTTCGTCGACTGGCTCGCGGTCGACCGGGTCGAGGGCCGCGAATATGATATCGGGCTGCACCGCCACTGGCTCGATCCTTCGAAACCCTTTGCCGAGACCGTTCTCAAACAGGCGCATGGCGCGCTGGTGACGTCAGCCACGCTCAGGGGAGGCGGCGAATGGGAGGTTGCCGAGGCGCGCACCGGTGCACAGCATCTCGTACGCGGTGCGAGCCGGTTCGAGGCGCCAAGCCCGTTCGATTACGCGTCCCAGGCAGAGGTGCTGATCGTCACCGATGTGAAGCGTGGCGATATGGGCGCGCTCGCCAATGCCTATGCGCGCCTTGGCGTCGCGTCGGGCGGCGGCATGCTCGGCCTGTTCACCGCGATCCGGCGCTTGCGCGGCGTCCATGCCCGAATCGCCGACCGGCTCGCCCGCGAGGGCCTCCCACTCTACGCCCAGCACGTCGATCCGATCGATACCGGCACCCTGGTCGACATCTTCCGCGATGACGCCTCGGCGTCACTGCTCGGTACTGATGCGCTCAGGGACGGTGTCGATGTGCCGGGCCGCTCGCTCCGGCTGGTGGTGATGGAGGGCGTGCCATGGCCCAAACCCACCGTCCTTCATGCGGCGCGACGCCTCGCCGGCGGCGGCTCGGCCTATGACGATCGCATCGTTCGCGCCCGCCTCGCCCAGGCGTTCGGCCGGCTGATCCGCCGCGCTGACGATCACGGTGTCTTCATTCTGCTCTCTGCCGCCATGCCGTCACGTCTCCTTACCGCGTTTCCGCCGGGGGTGATGGTGCGCCGCGTGACGCTCGATGAGGCGGTAATCCGCGCGGGCCATCTTCCTTCCGTCACCCATGTGGGGCATGAGGCGCGCGAGGAAGCCTGACGGAGACGTTTGCCGGGATGAAGACGCTGACGCTCCTGCGCCATGCCAAATCGGGCTGGGACGATCCTATGCTGCGCGATTTCGATCGCGCGCTGAACGCCAAGGGCAAGCGCGCCGCCCAGCTCGTCGGCCGCAACTGGAGGACCCGGGGACTCGCCTTCGATCATGCTATCGCTTCGCCCGCGGTCCGGGTGATCGAGACGATCGAGCAGGTGGCGATCGGGTACAGCGATACGCTCGCACCCGGCCTGGACCGCCGCATCTATCTTGCCTCGGCAACGACGCTGCTCGATCTGGTCCATGAATTGCCGGCGGGCGCCGATCATGTGCTGATGGTCGGGCACAATCCCGGCCTCGAAGATCTGGTGCTGATGCTGGTCCCCGATTCGGACGAACAGCCACTACGCGACGACGTTGAGGCCAAATTCCCGACCGCAAGCACAGCCCAGCTGCGCTTTGACGTCACCGATTGGCACGATGTGGCGGCGGGAAGCGCGACGCTCGCGCTGTTTGTCCGGCCGCGCGACCTCGATCCCTCACTCGGCCCCGATCAGGACTAAGGGGCGAAACTCACGCCCCGCGATGGTCGTGATCGCCCGGAGAGCGGTGCTGGCAAGAAAGGTTGCGCAGTCGCGGGCTGGTAGCCCGCGCAAGCAGCCTGACGCCGCCAGCACCGCCCTCCGGGCGACCGCTTCGCGGTGGGCGGCTTTTGGCGTGATGCGGCGTCGCGGGGAGTGAGTTTCGCCCCTAGCGCTTTTCCAATTGGGCCTTGAGCCCCGCCAGTGCGCCCATCGGCTTCGCCTCCTCTTCACTAATCACGCCGGCTGCGCGCAGCGCAGCTGCCGCGTTCGGCCCGCGCGGGAAGGGATCAAGCGCGAGCGCCATCGTCTCCGCCGCGGCTTCACCCAGATCGATCGCGGCGCCATCAAAGCCCATCGTGTCGAGCGCATCCTCGTCGAGCTCGATTTCATCGGCCTCTGATTGATCCCCGGCGACGAAGCGCAGCGCCACCGGCTCGTCGACCGTCACCGGCAGGGCATCATCCGTCACGACACAGGATTGCACGACCGCAGCGCGGACCGTGCCGCGCGCAACGACGCCAGCGGCATCGCGCCGCACCCGGAAAACTCCCTCGAGCCGGTCGATCGCCTTCAGCCCGAAGCGCTCGGCAAGCGCAGCCCGCTCGCTCTCGGTCGCGGTGACGGCGATTTCGCGCTCACCCTCGCCGATCGTGTCGATTCGTTCGAGCCGCGAGAATTCGGGTGCGGTCATGGCAGGTCGCCCGCGATCAGGCCGGCGGTAGGCGCCGCCGCCAGCGCGTCACGGAACGCCAGCAGCGATTCGCGCACATGCGCAAGCGCCTCGGGGCCTGGCGCCGCGCCGCGATACAGGTTGCGGATCAAGGCGCCATCAAGGTCGCCGCTCGCCAGCCCGTCGCGATAGGCGCCAAGCCGGCCGCCAAGCATACTCATCATCCTGCCGATATGCTTGCCGACGACCACGTCGCCGATGCCGATCTCGCGCAATTGCCCATCCATATCGTCGACGAAACGCTCGGTCAGGCTGGCGCTCGGCGCGGCGGCGGCGGGATCGCCCTCGAATCGCAGCAGCACAAAGGCCAGGATGGCCGCGACCATATCGAAACGGCCGTCGATGCTGTCCGGCACCGCGCCTGCTTCATACCAATGCGGCGCCCGCGCCCGCGCGATGATCGCGGTGTAGAGCGGCAGTTCCGCCTCATCCCGGCTTCCGAAAAGCTTTGCGAACCATTGCACCTGTAATGTCTCCCCGCGGATGCCCTTGTTTGGCCGCGTTCATCGGCATATTGAGGCTGGCGCCGCGCGATGCAATGCGCCGGCCTGCGCATCTCGCGTGCCTGGAGAGTTTGATGAGTGTGATTTCCGCCCGCATGTTGATGGGCGCCGCCCTGGGCCTCGCGACGATCGCCACCGGCGCCTGTTCGCCGTTGAAGGGGCATCAGGGCTATGTGCTTGATGTCGATCTGATCAACTCGGTCCAGGTGGGCGTCGATAACCGCCAGTCGGTCCTGCAGGTGCTTGGCAAGCCGAGCTTCACCAGCGAATTCAACCAGGGCGACTGGTATTATGTCGCGCGCGACACGCGCAACTTCGCGTACAATAATCCCAAGGTGATCAACCAGACGACGCTGATCATCACGTTCGATGCTCGGGGTGTGGTCACCGGCGTGCGCCGTACCGGCAAGGAAGAGGTCGCGTCGATCAGCCCCTATGGCCGGGTGACCCCGACGCTGGGCCGCAAGCGCAGCCTGTTCGACGAATTGTTCGGTAATATCGGCACGGTCAACGCGGCGGGTGGCGGCACCGGCGGCGATCCGGGCGGGCGCGACACGCCCTGATCTCAACCGGCTCTCGGGCTTCTTGATCCTTTCTATCTCCTGACAGGCCGGTTCGCGGCCCGTTCAGCGCGACTCGGCGAAAAGGGGCG
>JBDTXU010000582.1:0-4314 GCA_040006055.1 Sphingomonas bacterium
TCGGCGCGCATGATGTCGCGATCCTCGATGGCGGGCTCGCCAAATGGCAGGCCGAGGGCCGCGAGACAGCAAGCGGCAAGGAAACGCTGCGCCACCGCCACTTCACTGTGTGGGCAGACGACAAGGGGGTGCGCAACCTCGATCAGATGAAGGCGAATGTCGACAGCGGCGCTGAGCAGGTGCTCGACGCGCGCTCCGCCGCGCGCTTCACCGGCGAGGAGCCCGATCCGCGCCCGGCGACTCATGCCGGCCATATCCCGGGCTCGAAGAACCTGCCTTATGGCCGGCTGTTCAATGCCGACGGCACCTGGAAGCAGGGCGACGCGCTCAAGGCCGAATTCGAGACCGCCGGGATCGATCTGAGCAAGCCGCTCGTCACCACCTGCGGCTCGGGCGTCACTGCGGCGGTGCTTGCCTTTGGCGCGCATCTGCTCGGCAATGACGCGGCGCTCTATGACGGCAGCTGGTCCGAATGGGGCGCTGATCGTTCGACCCCCAAGGCGATGGGGCCGGCGTGAGCGGCAGCGGAGACCAGCCCAAGGGCGATGCGACCCGTGTCGTCTCGGCCGGCCGCCGCGCTGAATGGACTCAGGGGATCGTCAACACGCCGGTCTGGCGGGCGTCGACGATCCTCTATGAGTCGGTTTCCGATCTGCGCGCCGCGGGCTCGCGGGACACGCATCATCGGCTGTTCTATGGCCGGCGGGGTACGCCGACTCAGTGGTCTCTCGCCGAGGCGCTGACCGAGCTCGAACCGGGCGCCGAGGCGACCTTCATTTACCCGTCCGGCGTGGCGGCGATCGCCGCTGCCCTGTTGTCGGTGCTTTCGCCGGGTGACGAATTGCTGCTGCCCGACAGCGCCTATGATCCGACCCGCTCGATGGCGACCGGGCTGCTCAAGCGGATGGGAATCGCGACGCGTTTCTACGATCCGCTGATCGGGGCCGGCATTGCCGAGCTGATCGCCGACAACACGGCTGCGATCTTCATGGAAAGCCCGGGCAGCCTGACCTTCGAGGTGCAGGACGTTCCGGCGATCGTCGCCGCGGCCAAGGCGCGCGGGATAGTCACCCTGCTCGACAATACCTGGGCGACGCCTCTGTTCTTCCCCGCGATCGAGCGCGGCGTCGATCTCACCATCCTCGCCTGCACCAAATATATCGTCGGCCATTCGGACGTGATGCTCGGCTCGGTCACCGCCGCCCCCGGGCATTTCGCGAAGCTGCGCGATACCAGCTTCCAGCTCGGCCAGGTCGCCAGCCCCGACGATTGCTGGCTCGGCGCGCGCGGCCTCAGGACGCTTGCGATCCGGCTCGCCCAGCATCAGTCGAGCGCCTTGAAGATCGCACACTGGCTGAAGGAACAGCCGGACGTCACGCGTGTCCTGCACCCGGCCTTGCCCGACTGTCCCGGACACGAACTGTTCGCGCGCGACTTCAAGGGATCGTCAGGCCTGTTCTCCTTCGCTCTGAAGCACGGCACCGAAGCGGCACGCGCGGCGCTGATCGACGGACTTGAGCATTTCGGCATCGGCTATAGCTGGGGCGGCTTCGAAAGCCTCGCGCTACCCGTCGACCCGGCCCGCTATCGCACCGCCACCAACCGGCACGATATCGGCCTGCTGGTTCGCCTGCAGATCGGCATCGAGGATCCCGACGATCTGATCGCCGATCTCGCCGCGGGCCTCGCCCGGTTCCGGGCCGCCCTGGCATGAGCCCGGTCCTCGCCTGGCTGCAAACGCAGGGGCTGGGGACGATCTCGCAATCCGTGCTGATCGAGGCTGCCATTGCCGGTGGCCTGGTGATCGCTGCTCTCTTCACCGGGCTGATCGCCGGCCGCATGCTTGGGCCACGGGTTGAGGCCGAATGGAAGCGCAGGCTCGGCGCTCAGGCCGAGGGACTTGGTGGCCGGCTTCACCGGATCATACGCCACGGCACCGCTGCCCTGCTGCTCGCCATCCTGCTCAACACGGTCCACTGGCCGCCGCTTGCGGGCTTCCCGATCGGCCTTGCGCTCGGCGCGGCGACGGCAATGGCGAGCGTGTCGATCCTGCGGGGGCTCGGTATTCCCCGCTGGATGGCATGGACGGTCGCCGCCATCCTGTTCGTCGCCCTGTTCAGCCACGCGGTCGGCGGGCTTACGCCGATCTCGCAGACGCTCGAGCGGATCGGCTTCGACATCGGCAGTCGGCGTTTCTCGCTCCTGTCGCTGATCACGATCGTGGTGACGGCAATCGCGCTTTATGCGGGCGTAAGGCTGGTCAACCGCGCGACCGCTCAGTGGATCAGCACCTCGCGTGGCCTGGACGCGACCCAGAAGCTGCTGGCGCAAAAGCTCGCCGCGATCACGGTGGTGGTCACCGCCTTTTTCTTCGGCATCGATCTGCTCGATATCGATCTGACCGCCTTTGCGGTGTTCTCCGGCGCGTTCGGCCTCGCGGTCGGCTTCGGGCTGCAAAAGACCATCGGCAACCTGATCGCCGGGATCATCCTGCTCATGGACCGCTCGATCAAACCCGGCGACGTGATCGTGGTTGGGGAGAGCTTCGGCTGGGTCAACCGGATCGGCATCCGCGCCGTCTCGGTCCTCACGCGCGACGGCAAGGAGCATCTGATTCCGAATGAGAATCTGATGACCAATGAAGTCGAGAACTGGTCCTATACCGATCGCAATGTTCGCATCCGGATTCCACTGGCAGTCGGCTATGGTTGCGACCTGAAGCTTGCCCAGGAACTGATGCTGCGCGCGGCGGCTGAAAGTCCGCGTGTGCTCGACAGCCCGAAGCCCAACGTCTGGCTCACCGCCTTCGGTCAGAGCGGCGTCGAGCATGAGATTCTCGCCTGGATCAGCGACCCCGAGGGCGGTGTCGGCAGCGTCCGATCGGATGTGCTCAACCGGGTCTGGTGGCTGTTCAAGGAACATGGAATCGAGATCCCGTTTCCGCAGCGAGAAGTGCATATCCGGACCGAAAAATAGGCGCGAAACCCGCGTGCCGTAACGGCACAGACTGTTGCGCAGGTGCAACATGCTGCGCAAACCATGCGCCGCATGACAGAATTAAGTTGTGCGTTGCAGCGCGTTTCGGCAATCTTAGTTTACCGAACGGATCAAGCGGCACGGGAAGCTCCGGTTTCCGACAGATGCCCAGTCCGCCGGCTGCAGGTGGGGACCCTATTTTTCTTTCGAAAGGGACACCCATGCGTTTTTCAACAATCAGCCTCAGTGCGCTGATGCTTGCCTCCGTCGCAACGCCGGCTTTCGCCGACGATGCCCCGACAGCTCCTCCGCCCGCGATCACGATCAACGGCACCGCGACGGTCGTCTCTGATTACCGGTTCCGCGGCGTCTCGCAGACCGACAAGAACGTCGCCGTCCAGGGTTCGATCACCATCACCCATGAATCGGGCTTCTACGTCTCGGTTTGGGGTTCGTCGGTCGACAGCTATGTGACAGCGTCGCAGGCTGGCCATCAGGAAGTCGATATCATCGCCGGCTATTCGAAGACCTTCAGCGGCACCAAGATTGATGGCGGCGTACTTTATTACGTTTATCCAAAGTCGAAATTCCTTACCGGCGACGGTTCCAGCTCGAACTTCTTCGAGCCCTATTTCGACATATCGCACACCTTTGGACCCGTCACGGCCAAGGCAACGGTCAACTATGCGCCGAAGCAGAAGGCCCTCGCTCTGGACCAGGGTTTCCTTTCCGGGAGCAGCGCGAAGGAAGACAATGTCTATCTCGCCGGCGATTTCTCGGCAGCGATTCCTAAAACCCCGATCGGCCTGACGGCCCATATCGGTCATAACTGGGGCCCGAGCTGGCTGTCGACTGATGCCACTGGCAGCAAGGAATATACCGACTGGAGCCTTGGGGCGACTTATACTTACAAGGTGCTGACATTCGGCCTCAGCTATGTCGATACCAACGCTGACTTCCGCAGCCCGTATACTAACGGCCGGCTCAGCAATGCCGGTGTTGTCGCCACTGTCGGCGTCAGCTTCTAAAAGGTTTTCGCCCCGGGCATCGATCGCCCGGACGAATTCCAATGTGAAGGGGGTGGCTTTGCCGCCCCCTTTTCGTTTCGTGGTTCGATCAGCGGCTGGCGCGAATCAGGGCCTTTGCCGCGAGCGATTGCGGCGCCTTGGTCACCTGCAACGACGGCCCTACCTCGACGATATTGCCCGCATCCATCACCGCGATGCGGTGGCAGAGCCGGCGGGCAACTACGATGTCATGGGTGATCAGCAGGATCGCCAGCCCGCGTTCGCGCTGCAGTCGCTCAAGCAGATTGAGGATACGCCCAGCTACCAGCAC
>JBDTXU010000583.1:0-2159 GCA_040006055.1 Sphingomonas bacterium
CCGGTGCTGTGGGTGGTGCGGCGGCGTGATCTGTTCGCGCCCGGGCTCTACCAGGCTGGCCTCGCGCCCGAGCGCATCCTGTACGCCGAGGCTAGCGACGATGCCGAACTGCTCGCGCTGATGGAGGAGGGGCTGCGCCACCGCGGGCTCGGCGCGGTGATCGGCGAAGTGAAGAGCGCCTCGATGCCCAATACACGCCGGCTGCAGCTGGCGGCTGAGGGCGGCAAGACGATCGCCTTGCTGCTCAAGCGCCATGCGCGCGAGGGCGGCAATCCGCTTGCCGTGCCGTCCGCCGCCATCACCCGCTGGAGAATCGCCGCCGCGCCCTCGACTCCCCTCCCGGTCGAAGGCGTTGGTTGCCCGCGCTGGCGGATCGATCTTGTCCGCCAGCGCGGCGGCGAACCGCATTCATGGATAATGGAGGCATGCGATGAAACGGGTCGCCTCGCTCTACCTGCCCGACTGGCCGATCGATCGGCTGCGGCGGGCAGCGCGCACCGCCGCGCCGCCTGAGGCCCCAGCCACGACGCCGCCCTTAGAGGCGCATGAGCGTGGCGATGGCTGGCGGCCGGGAGCGCGTTGGGCGCGGGAGGGGCGCCTGTCCCTGCCGGTGATGGGAGGGGGACATCTTGCCGGCGAAGCGCCATTGGTCACCTCGATTCGCGAGGGCAGCAAGGTCTTGATCGCCGCCGTGTCGCCTGCGGCCCGTGCGGTGGGGCTTCATCCCGGCATGGCGGTGACTCAGGCGCGGGCACAGGTTCCGGGACTCGATATCAGGCCAGCCGATATCGAGGGTGACCGTGCCGATCTTCGGCGCCTCGCTATCGCAGCGGCGCGACACTGGTCGCCGATCGTCGCGCTCTCCGGTGAGGACGGACTCCTGATCGACATCACCGGCACCGCGCATCTGTTCGGCGGCGAGCAAGCGATGGCGCGACGAATCTTGCGGCTGTTGGCCCGGCTCGGCGTGACCGGGCGGATCGCGGTGGCGGATACGGCGGGCGCGGCCTGGGCACTGGCGCGTTATGCCCGCCTCTCCGGGGATCGCTTCTCCCGGGATGGCGTAGCGATCTGTCCACCGACCACCCATCTGGCTGCTCTTGCCACGCTGCCGGTCGCCGCGCTCCGCTGTGACGCCGGCGCGATCGAGCTGCTCAAGCGGCTCGGCGTCGACACCATCGGTCAACTCGCCGCAATGCCACGGGCGCCGCTTGCCCGACGTTTCGGCACGGCACTCGTCGCGCGGCTCGACCAGGCGATCGGACGAATCGGCGAGCCGCTCGACCCAGTCGTGCCGCCCGAGACGATCGCCATCGTCCAGCGCTTCGCCGAACCGATCGCGACCGCCGAGGCAATCGAGCATTGGCTTGCCTATCTCATGCCGCGCCTCGTCACCGCGCTCACCGGGGCCGGGCTTGGCGCGCGGGTCGTCGAACTGATCGCTGATCGGATCGACGGCGTGCCGCAGCGCCTCAGGATCGGCCTCGCCCGGCCGAGCCGCGACGCCGCCCATCTGCTGCGGCTGATCGTCCGCCGGATCGAGGAGATCGCGCCGGGATTTGGCGTGGACGCGCTGACGCTGCGTGTCCGCCGCGCCGATCCGCTCGGGCCCGAACATTTCGAGGAGCGGCTCGAGGATCGCCCGCCCGATCTCGCACCCCTGGTCGATGCACTTGCCAACCGGATCGGCGAGACGCGGCTGTGGCGCGCCTGGCCAGTCGAGAGCGAAGTGCCAGAACGCTCGGTTGAAGCAGTGCCGCCGCTCGATCCGCCGGCGCAGCAAAGCGCAAGGCTGAAGCTCGACGATGTCCGGCAACTCGACCGATCGACCGACCTCCACCCCTGGCACCATCGTTGGCCGCGCCCGGTGCGGCTGCTCCGTCGCCCCGAACTGCTCGACCATGTCATCGCCGAATTGCCCGATCAACCCCCGCGGCGCTTCACCTGGCGCGGCACGACTCACAAGATCGTACGCGCCGATGGCCCCGAACGAGTCCGCGGCGAATGGTGGAAGCGCGCCTCGGAGCAGCACAATGTGCGCGATTATTTCCGCGTCGAAGATGAGGCGGGCCAGCGCTTCTGGCTATTCAGGCGCGGCGATGGCGAGCGCAGCGAGAGCGGCGACCTCAGCTGGTTCATGCACGGGGCGTTCGGGTGAC
>JBDTXU010000584.1:0-7590 GCA_040006055.1 Sphingomonas bacterium
CCTTTTAGACGCCGATCACCCCGCTAACGGGGTCCCTGTTGCACGCCGATCCACAGTTTCGCGATCGTCAGCTTGCCGGCCGCAGTCCCACCGCGGCATTAACCTTCCTCGACGAGCAGCAGGTTAAGACGACTTGGCTGAAGCTGATTCACGAAGAACTCTACCGTGACTGCGATCGCGATCTTCGCATCAAGAAGTTGAAGAGTCACCCTTACCTCCCGTCATTCCTTGAGATCATCAAAACATCGCCGCTGACGGTGAACTACAACTTCGATGACAGTCTCGAGCAGCTTCTGCTGATGAACCGTACCGAGGCTGAACGGGAAAGAACGCGCGGATTTGAGGTAGTCGATAAGCCCAACGTGCAATTCCAGCACGACAGCCGCGTCATCTATCATCCCAACGGATATCTACCGACCGTGTTCGAAGACCGGCCCAGCCCCGACGTCGTGTTTTCCGATGACTCTTTCCAGGACCAGTTAATCAGTGCGGCAACCGGAAAGTATATCCATCTCTCCAACCACTTGTTCCGCAATACCTGCTTGCTGATAGGGCTGTCGCTGGAAGACGGCACCTTGCAGAGCATGCTGCGGCAGAATGCAGTCAGCAACCCCGGTAACATTCATTACGTGGTTCACTTCACCCCGCCAGGCAGTTCACGGGATCCCGAGGTCGAGCAGGCAATCTTCCGAGCGAACTTCGAATCGTTCGCTCTCTACACACTTTTCCTCAACAGCGCCGAGATCGGCAGCCTCGCAAGGCTGATCGAGATGGACAAGGATACCTTCGATTCGCGCCTTGGGCGACACAAGGCGAAATATGTCTATTATCTGATCGGATCTGTAGGTGCTGGGAAAAGCACGGCTGCGGGGAACTTCCGCAGCCTGCACACCTATGACGAATGGGTGGACGAGCGGAAGCCCGAACTCGCGCGGCCCGAGGCCGAAGTCGAGTCGGACAAGATGGGAGGTCTCAACGCATGGATCGCAGAGCAATTCCGCAAGAAGAATATCGCCATCCAGGCGACGCAGGAGGGCATCCACATCGTCGACCGGTCGCCCCTCGATCCGCTCACCTTCGGGCCGCCGGCCGATCGCCCTAAGAAGGCCACCGACCTGCTCAATGTCATCACCGAGGAAAATTTCCGGGATATCGCGCCGGGGCATATCATCTATCTCGAATCCATGATCGACGATCTCAAGATTCGTAACAGCCTCAAACACAAATACTGGGATACTCAATATTTGACCGAACTAATCAGCAACATCGAGGATGTATACGGCCCTTTGTCGAAATCGACAATCTGCACACGCGGACGCGATGCGACGGCGGTCGCGCGCGCAATTGCTCGGGTTATCTTCATCGATGAATACAAACCGACCGACATAAAGGCGCAGCTTACTCAACATCAACAGGTAGCTAGTCATGAATGACATCTCGCTCTACCTAGCCGCCCCGCTGTTCAACGCGCGTGAGCGCGCCTTCAACCTAGAGATCGCCGAACGGTTCGCGCCGTTCGCGAACGTCTACTTGCCGCAGCGTGATGGATCACTGCTTGTTGAGATGCTGAATGCTGGCGTTCCGCTGCCGGTCGCCGAGCGACGCGTGTTCGAACAGGATTGCGACGCGCTTCGCCGTTCCAATCTCCTCATCGCCATTCTCGATGGTGCCCATATTGACGAAGGGGTCGCATTCGAGATCGGCTTTGCCCGTGCCATTGGGTGTTTGTGCATCGGGCTACAGACTGATGCACGGCGCGCCCTTCCCACCGGCAACAACCCGATGATAGGGCGTGCGCTCGAGACAATTTTCGGAAGCGAGTACGACCTCGAGCTCTTTGTCGCCGGGCAGGCAGGCATGCCGCGATCGGTCTGCGAGGGCGGTCGATAGGCCGGGGAGTTCCGGTGACGCTGCACTCAATTCCCCAGCGCCGTCACGCGCCATCCTCCCCCTCAGCCACCCCACCCCTGACCATCGAAGTCTCCGCAGTCCGACCAGCCACGATCTCGTCCTCGTAAGACGCCTCATCCCCGCGCAGATACCGCTCTCGCTCCATCATGGTGTAGACCGAGATCTGCAATCTTTTCTGTTCGAGTTCCGCCTCCCGCACCATCGCCGTCCAGCGGCGCTTGGCGGTGGGGCTGCCCTTCAGCGCCTGCTCGGTCATTCCCCGGATCATCGCGCGGTTCGCCGTCATTATGGCCTCACCGTCTTCCGCGAGCACCTTCACCACCCGATAGGCTTCCTCGAGGATCAGCGCCCGGGTCGGCTCGTCGGATCCGAGCAGGCGATCGCCGGGCGCGCCCGTCGCCCTGCGCTTGCGCGGCCTGCCGGCCGGATTGCCCGATACGCCCCTGGCAAAGGGCTGCCCCGTGCCCCGGGGTTTCCGGTGCGGATGCTCTGCCGGTGCCCAGGCGCCAGAAGACCACTCTTTCTCGTCCCGCTCGTCCTGCTCGTCGTCCTCGTCCCGGTCAGTTGATTCTAAAGCGCGCTCGGTCATGCCATCACTCCCGGTCATGATTCGTCCCGACGCCTCTCAAGCCGATTCGGCACTCATGTTGAATCAAACGCTGGCTGTTCCGACGAAAAAGCTGGCTGTTTTCTGGCTGTTATCGAATAACAGCCAAATGCGGCATAACCATTTGAATTCACACAGAAAATTTTCGCCGAAAATTGGAAATAACAGCCAGGAAAAAATTTCTGTCAAAAACAGCCAGGAACAGCCAGCTTTTCCGCGCGCTCCGGCGCCAGGCTGTCGTCTGTCGGAAAGAAGCATTGGTTCACGCAAAGGCGCGAAGGCGCAAAGGGAAGAAGACGGCATGGGCGGGCAGGTCGCCGCCGTTCGCGAGTCTTGCGGCAAATCTCGCCTCCCGCGAGTCACCTTTGCGCCTTCGCGCCTTTGCGTGAACATCTTAAAAGCCCCGCAGAGCCACGCCCCTGAAGGCCATTGCCGCCAGCTAGCGCTTGGCCACCAGCCGCTTGAACTCATCGATCCCGCAAGACCCGCCGGACCGCGTCCGGAACGAGTCCCGGTCGGCGCACACCATCCCGTCAGCCGTCGGCTTCAGATAGAAGCCCGAATAGAAATCGAGCGACGGGCAATTCTTGTCCAGCTTCGCGCGCATCCGGTCGCCATCCTCGATGATCAGGTCGACGCTGTCGGGCGCCGCAATCAGCGCGCCTTCGAGCTTCACCATCGGCACGCATTTCGGCCCCTTCTTCTCCACCCAGCGGACTCCCTCGGGCGGGTCGTCGGCGCGGGAGCGGGTGAAGGGCAGGCGGGGGATGCGGATGATGATGCGCTGGTGCAGCGTCAGCTGCGCCACCTCATACTCCTCGAAGCGCGATTCCTGAGCCGAGGCCCCGGGGACGAGGGCAAGCAGAATCAGCGCGGGAACCATCAATCGAGACATCTCTTCCCGCCGTTAACCGATATGCTTGAACACCCGATGAATTGGCTGAGCGCAGCCGCCATGATAGGGGCGCAGCCATGACGCCCGCAATAGCAAGCCTGCTCGATTCCGTCCGTGCCGCGCTCGGCCCGAAGGCGGTCATCACGGATCCAGCCGAGATCGCCCCCTGGCTCGAGGATTGGCGCGGCCGCTATCACGGCGCCGCGCCCGCCATCCTTGCGCCGGACAGTCGGGACGGCGTCGCGACCATCCTTGCGCTCGCCCATGCCGCGCGCGTGCCGCTGGTGCCGCAGGGCGGCAACACCGGCATGGTCGGCGGTGCCACACCCCCGGCCGATGGCTCGGCGCTCATCCTCTCGCTGCGCCGCATGAACCGCATCCGCGCGGTCAGTGCCGCTGATGGCCTCGCCGTCGCCGAGGCCGGCGTCATCCTCGCCACGCTCCACGAAGCGGCGGGGGCTGAGGGCATGCGCTTCCCCCTCACGCTCGGCGCCTATGGCAGCGCCACGATCGGCGGCCTCTGCTCGACCAATGCCGGCGGCACCCAGGTGCTGCGCTTCGGCACGATGCGCAGCCTCGTCGCCGGGGTCGAGGCGGTGCTGCCCGATGGCAGCGTGCATGATGGCCTCGCCGCGCTGAAGAAGGACAATCGCGGTTACGATCTCAACCAGCTGCTGGTCGGCGCCGAGGGGACGCTCGGCATCATCACCGCCGCCACGCTCCGGCTCGTCCCCGCCGTGGCGTCGCGCGCCGTCGCCTGGGTCGGGCTCGCTGATCCCGAGGTCGCGCTCGCGCTGCTGCGCCGGCTCGAATCGGGCACGGACAGCATCGAGAGCTTCGAGATCATCCCCGATGAGACCCTCGCGCTGGTCCTGAAGCACGTGCCGGGCAACCGCGCCCCGCTCGATTCAGCCCAGAAATGGCACGTGCTGATCGAGTCCGTCACGGACGATCCAGCCGCCGCCGAGTCGCCCGCCGCCCTGCTCGAACGCCTGCTCGCCCCCGCCTTGGCGGACGGCCAGGTCGCCGACGCGGTCATCGCGGCGAGCGAGGCGCAGGCTGAAAGCTTCTGGCGCCTCCGCCATTCCATCTCGGAGGCCGAGCGGGCTGACGGGCCAGCCATGCAGCACGACATCTCGGTCCCGGTCGCCGCCATGCCGCGCTTCATGGTCGAGGCCGCCGCGACCTGCGACGCGCGCTTTCCCGGCACCCGCGCCTCGGGGTTCGGCCATTTGGGGGACGGCAATGTCCATTTCCACGTGCGCGCGCCGCGCGGTGTCGAGCCCGCGCGCTGGTATGCCGAGGAGGGGCCGGTCATCACCCGCTTCGTCAATGATCTCGTCGTCGCCGCGGGCGGCTCGATCTCGGCCGAGCACGGCATCGGCCAGATGAAGCTCGCCGAGCTCGAGCGCCTGTCCTCGCCGGCGCGGATGGCGGCGCTCCGCGCGATCAAGGCTGCGTTCGATCCCCATGCCCTTATGAACCCCGGCAAGCTCGTTGCGCTTGCGCCCGAGCCCGTGGCACCATAGAGCCGGGCGCCGTCCGGCACGCTCAAGCCGTCACTTTGTTCCAATGGAGAGTTTTCGATGGCCAGCGCGCCGCAACAGCAACTTCCGCTTTTCTACCAGGCGCTCGAACCGCTTTCGAGCGAGACGCATGCCGCCTTCAAGATGCAGCAGCTCACCCACGCCAAGTTCCTGGTCGGTCAGCATGCCATCCCGATCACCGTCGACGAGTTCGCGCTGGTGCAGCGCCGCCTGCCGATCGTCTTCACGGAAGGTGACGATCCCGTTCCGCTCGCGCTGATGGGCCTGAACGAGGGCGTCAACGTCTTCGTCTCCGCTGACGGCACGCTGACGGAAGCCGAGATGTACATCCCGGCCTATATCCGCCGCTATCCCTTCATGCTCGCGCGCCTCGCGCCGGGCGCGCAGGAGCTGTCGCTCTGCTTCGATCCCACCGCCGAGGGCATTGGCGCGACTGAGGACGGCCAGCCGCTCTTCGCTGAAGGCCAGCCCAGCGACGTTACCAAGAGCATTCTCGAGTTCAACGAATCGTTCGAACAGGCCGGTGCCCGTACCCAGCAGTTCATGCGCGATCTGAAGGAACTCGAACTGCTGATGCCCGGCGAGACGACGATCACCACCGACGGCGTCGAACAGCCCTTCGTCTATCGCGGCTTCCAGATCATCAACGAAGAGAAGCTGAGCGAGCTGCGCGGCGATCAGCTGCGCAAGATCCACAAGAACGGCATGCTGCCGATGCTCTACGCGCATCTCTTCTCCATCTCGCTGATGCGCGAGATCTTCAGCCGCCAGATGCAGCTCGGCCTCGTGCCGCTGCCGCAGCTCCAGCCGGCCGTCTGAACGCACGCACCGCGCTCATCATTGGGTGGGCGCGGTGCTTGCGCTCACCCACTTCGTCATGCCGGACTTGTTCCGGCATCCATGTCTCCGCAGGGTGTGCAGGCGTTGCGTCTGCGGAACGATAGACCCCGGAACAAGTCCGGGGTGACGATAGATACCTGAACGACTTTCAGATTCGGGACGCTTGTAAGATTTGGCGCTGCGTTGATTCACATCGCTGCGGCGATGCGGCATAGCTTCTTGCCGCGCGACCGGCCCTTGCCCTTACGGCGCCGGTGTTTCTCACCCGCCGCCACAGGGCACAGCCAAACCGGTGTCATTTGCCACTTGAAGCCCGAAAACCAGCAACCTATATCGGTGTTGCGCGGCTCCCGTGTCCCCCCTTTCGCGGGGCCGTGTGATGCACCTCCGGGTGCATCTCCTCCCTGAACCTTGGCCACCGCGTGCTGCATTGCACGCGGTGGTTTTTTTATTCGGGGTTACTCGGCGGCGAACGCCAGGGGCATGATGCCGGGCCCCGCCATCGCCTCATCGGCCACCGCATCGATCATTCGCCGCAGCACCAGCGCCAGCGTCGCCAGCCCGTCTCCCGGCCTGTCCAGTGCCGGGTCGAGGTAAAGCGCCCGGTCGAACTCGATCTGGACGGCATGCACCCCGGCCTTTGGCCGCGCCTGCGCATCGAGGATGTGGCCGCCCGCATAGGGCGCGTTGAGCGCGCAGGAGATCCCGGCCGCGCTCGCCTCGCCCTGCAGCCGGTGAACGAAGCGCGAGGCTGCCGATCGCCCGAACCGGTCGCCCAGCACAATCCGCGCCGCGCCCTCGCCCGGCTCGATCGTAGGCATTGAGTGGAGGTCGAGCAGTACAGCTGTCCCGAACCGCGCCCGGGCCTGCGTCAGCGCATCGGCCAGTGCTGCGTGATAGGGGCGGTGGTCCCGCGCGATACGGGCCGCCACCTCATCGGCCTCGAACCGCCGCCGCCAGATCTCGCCCGCGCCCGACACCCGCCGCGGCACCAGGCCGAGCCCGCCGCGCGTCTTGGCGGACATCATCGGCATCGACTGCCGGCTGGCGCCATCGTCGATTCCGGGGTCGCGTTCCTGCTCGCTTCGATTCAAATCGATCCAGGCACGTGGCAGACGCTGCACCAGCATTGTCTCGCGACCACGCGCCAAAACTGCTACGGCATCGATATACCGGTCTTCGAGCGCAGTCAGCGCGGCCAGCGGCACACGCAGTGCGGCGCGCAGGGCAAGGGGGTAATCGCGGCCGGCATGGGGCACCGAGAGAATGACCGGACTCGCCGGCTCGGCGTCGCCATAAAGATCGAAGGAGAGCGGGGCGTCGGCCATTGAACGTCAACCTAGGGCGAGCCCGGTTTCATCGCAATCGGTGTAAGCTTCGCTGGAAAATCTTAAGCCATTTGAGCATAAACTCGCGTCGGTAATTGGTGGGACCACGGATGATCAGGATATTGCTAGCCGAAGACGACCGGGTGATGCGCGAGTATCTGACGCGCGCACTTGAGCGTTCGGGCTATGCCGTCAGCGCGGTCGATCGCGGCACCGCTGCGATTCCGCTGCTCCAGACCGAGCCGTTCGATCTGCTCCTCACTGATATCGTCATGCCCGAAATGGACGGCATCGAGCTAGCGCAGAAGGCCGGCGAGATGTGTCCCGAGCTGCGCGTCATGTTCATCACCGGCTTTGCGGCGGTCACGCTGAAGGCCGGCAAGACGGTCCCCCAGGCCCGCGTCCTCTCCAAGCCCTTCCACCTGCGCGATCTCGTCATGGAGGTCGATCGCATGTTCGAAA
>JBDTXU010000585.1:0-34284 GCA_040006055.1 Sphingomonas bacterium
CTCCTTCCAAGACCGCAGGCACCTTCGCCTGTTGCACTTGGTTTTGGAACGCGCCCGCCCTCTCTTCATATTACGGCGGCAGTGCACTTAACCCCTATACTGAGTTAAAGTCCGCTAACCCGGACCCTCATGGCCCGATTCCTCCGCCTCGCGCTCCAGCCGCGCTACAATCGCCCGCGCTGCGGCGCTCACATCCGCCCAGGTCAGCTCGAACCCGTCATCCTCGCCATAATATGGGTCCCGAACACCCTGCCCCTCGCGGCCCGGCACCAGATCCAGCACCAGGCCGAGCGCGGCGGTCGCGTCGGCCGGCGCCATCGCCCGCAAATTGGCGAGATTGTCCCGGTCAAGCGCGAAGATCCGGTCGAAACGCCGAAAATCCTCGGCCTCCACCTGGCGCGCACGATATCCCGCAATGTCCACGCCGTGGCGCAACGCTGTCGCCTGGGCACGCCTGTCGGGCGGGCCGCCGACGTGCCAATCGCCGGTGCCAGCCGAATCCACTCTCAGCGCCAGACTGGCACGCTCCGCCTCGGCGCGCAGCACGGCCTCGGCCAGCGGAGATCGGCAGATATTGCCGAGACAGACGAACAGGATTGAGGGCGTATCGGGCATGGGCAGTCAGATAGGGCAGCCCGACCGCAATGTCATTTCCGCCGATTCAACCAGAAGCGCGGGCCGAAGACGGCGAGTTTGGGGGTTAAGTGAGGGGCACCGAAACCGAAATCCCGAAAGCCGAAATCCTCGACACCGACCGCCCAAATCCCCCGCATCGGCAAGCTCCGGTCGCACCGCAGCATGTGTTACCCACATGGCACAGTGCGCTGCAGAACAGCCAGGCCGGCTCTTTTTGTCCCTTGCCACCCCGGCCTCACAGTGGCTCACTCGTGAAACTAACCGAGGGGAGAATGTCAGGGGAGGCGTGGATCAGGAGAATGATTTCATGCGCGATTTCAAAATGGGTAAACTTGCCGGCATAGCCACGCTGGCACTCATGGCAGGACTGTCGACCACAGCGGCCCAGGCCCAGGAAGCGCCCCCAGCCGACACGGCTGCGCCGCTCGACGACATCGTCGTGACCGGCTCCCGCATCCACCGCAATCCGCTCGATCAGGATTCGCCGGTCATCACGGTTGACCAGGCGGCGATCGGGCAGACCGGCCTGACATCGGTTGCCGATGTCCTGCAGCGGCTGCCAAGCGCGTCGGGCGGGCTGAATTCCAAGGTCAATAACAGCGGCAATCTCGGCAATCCGCCAGACGGTGGCGGCGTCGGCGCCGGCTCTGCTGAAATCGATCTGCGCTATCTGAGCGCGAAGCGGACCCTGGTGCTCGTCGACGGCCTGCGCTTCGTCAACGGGACGAGCGGCAGCGGCATGCCCGCCACCGTCGATCTCAACACCATTCCCATCAACATGATCGACCGGGTCGAAGTGCTGCAGGCAGGCGCCTCGCCACTTTACGGTTCGGACGCGATCGCCGGCGTCGTCAACATCATCACGGTCGCCCAGCAGGAGGGCCTTCGCGCCTCGGCGCAGTTCGGCACGTTCCGGCAGGGCGACGGCCATACGCAGGAATACAGCCTCAGCTATGGCATCAAGGGCGATACGACCAATTTCGTCTTCGGCGCGAGCTATGTGAAGCAGGAAGCGGTGCGCTCGGCGAACCGCTCGATCTCGCAATTCCCCAATCCTGGCCAGACGTCGTGCGCAAACGGCTTTGGCGGCTGCAGCAGCGCCGCAGTGAACGGCCGTTTCCTCACCAATTTCGGCAATCAGACGATCTCGACCGCACCGGACAGCACGCCGACCCTGGCTGAGCTTAGGCCGTTCGTGGTGACCGACCGGTTCAACTTCGCGCCGTACAACTACATCCTCACGCCGTCGGAGCGCTATGGCGCGTGGTTCAGCTTCAAGCAGGAGCTGAGCTCGAGCGTCAATCTTCGCGTCAAGGCGCAATATAATCGGCGCAATTCGGAGAACCAGGCTGCGTTCGAGCCTCTGTTCATCGGGCCAGATGCCGGCAATGGCGCCGGGAGCCTGTTCGACACGCTGTCGTTCGACGCGAGCAACCCCTACAACCCGTTCGGCGTGACATTGTCGGCCGGCGGTCCCGGCCAGCCGCCGCAGAATTACTCGTTCATCGCGCGACGCCTCGTCGAGGCGGGGCAGCGAACCTTCAACCAGCGGGTCGACACCTTCTCGGCGACGACGACGCTCGATGGCTCGTTCATGATCGGCGACCACAAATGGTATTGGGACGCGAACGCGCTGTTCGGCATCAACGACGCCCATCAGAGCTTCACCGGCAACGTCAACGCTGCCCGCGTCGCCCAGGCGATCGGCCCGATCGCGAACTGCACCGCGCCGTGCGTACCGCTCAACCTGTTCGGCGGCGCCGGCTCGATCACCCCGGCAATGCTCAACTACATCGCGTTCACCGAGCGCGACAGGAGCAACCAGACTCTCTATGATTATACGGCAAACCTCAGCGGTTCGCTGTTCGATCTGCCGGCAGGTCCGGTCGGGATCGCGATCGGCTATGAGCACCGTGTGCAGAGCGCGAGCTTCACGCCGGACCCGATCGTTTCCGCCGGTCTCGGTGCCGACATTCCCGCCCAGCCGGCATCCGGCAGCTACAATGTCGACGAAGTTTACGGCGAAGTCCGCGTCCCGATCCTGAAGGACACGCCCTTCTTCCATTCGCTCGAGGCAACCGGCGCGGTGCGCCATTCGAGCTATTCGATCGGTGGCAGCAGCACGACCTATACCGGCACCGCATTGTGGAAGCCGGTAGCCGACCTGCTGCTGCGCGCTTCCTATTCGACCGGCTTCCGCGCGCCGAGCCTGGGCGAATTGTTCGGCGGCAGGTCACGCTTCGATCTGCCGGTTACCGATCCGTGCTCGAACGTCGCCGGCTCGCCTTATCAGTCGAGCGCTACGGTTCGCGCCAACTGCACGGCCAATGGCGTGCCCATCTCGGGCAGCTATGCCGAGGATCCGGGCCAGCTTCCGGTCATCACGCAGGGCAATATCGCGCTGAAGCCGGAGAAATCGCGCAACCTGTTGTTCGGGGCTGTCTATTCGCCGGGATGGGCGCGCAACAGCGGTTTCGCCAGCGCGTTCAGCATCGAGGCGAATTACTATGATATCCGCGTCACCAACGCGATCGGCGCGGTCGACCCCAATCTGACGCTCAACAATTGCGCGCTCCTCGGCAATGCGGCGAGCTGTGCGCTGGTCGTTCGTACCAGCAACGGCTTCGTCAACGAGATCAACGGGACGCTGCAGAACCTCGACAGCATCGAGACCCGGGGCATCGATGTCACCGCGAACTATCGCACCCCGACGACCGGCATCGGCACCTTCGGCCTCTCGGCAAATGCGACCTGGCTGCTGAAATATGTCCTCACGGCATCGAACGGCTTCGTCGTGCTCGACCGTAAGGGCACCGAACGCGGCAGCCCCGACCAGGCGTTCCCCAAGTTCAAGGGCAACGCGACGCTCAACTGGTCGATCAGCGACTTCAGCGCGTCGTTCACCGGCCGGTACATCAGCGCGGTGACCGAGATCAATCCGAACAACGGGCTCCCCAACCCGATGGCAAGCCGCTTCTATGGGGACGTCCAGTTCGTCCTCACCCCGGGCTTCATGGAAAGGCGGTTCGCCCTGACGGTTGGCGTCAACAACGTCTTCAACCAGGATCCGCCAGCCTGCTTCTCGTGCAGCCTGAACAATTTCGATCCGACCACCTACGACGTGCCCGGCCAGTTCGGCTACGCACGCATCAGCTACAAGATGTAGGCGACACGTCGTCCCGGTGCCGATCCGTCGGCACCGGGCGACATTCCAGTTCCGCACCTTATTGCCGCGCGGCCCAGCTCCGCATCGCGCTTGCCAGAAACTCCGCGAAACCCGGCTCGATCCGCTCATAGCGGGCGATAAAGTCGGGATGGGCGAGATAGGTGTCGGCAAGCCCTGCATAAGCGGCGACCGGCGCCTCCCGGCCCCAGCTGGCGCTAACCCAGGCGAAATGCCGAGCGATAAGTGGATCAAGCGCCCGCGCGTCCGGCGCCACACCGTCGCGCAGCGCCGCGGCCAGGCCCTGCTCGATATCGGTGAGCTCAGCCATCATGGCATCCCGCTCGGCCGGGCTCAGGCTCTCCATCTTGCGGCGGCCGGTTTCGATATGGTCCCGGATGCCCGGGCCATATGCGTCTTCGAGCCAGCTTTCATATTCAGCTTGCTTCTTCGGGTCGACGATACCGGAATACAGGTCTGAATCCTTCATGGCAGGATCTCCTTCGAGGTCGGCGATCGTGCGGTCGATCGTCCTGAGCATCTCGGCGGAACGGGCTGCTTGGCCAGCAATGCGCTCGCGCTGCCCCTTCAGCGCCGCGAGGCGATCGAAGCCGGGAGCATCGAGGATCGCATCAATCTCGCCAAGAGCTATGCCGAGCTCGCGGTGGATCAGGATCTGTTGCAGGCGCAACAGCTCCTCGCGACCATAATAACGATAGCCGTTCGCGCCGACACAGGCGGGTTCGAGCAGGCCGATCTCGTGATAATGATGCAGCGTACGCACGGACACCCGCGCCATCGCCGCCACCTCGCTCACTGTATAGTTCGCCATGTCCTTCTCCCGCGTCTGTCCGCAGGACATGCCGATAGTCCCTCACGCCGCGTGAGGGTCAATAGGCCTGATGAGAATGGCTGAGATATGGCCCGATTGTCGGATTTCGATCGCGGTGCCGGGGCAACGGCAACAGTAAACAGGACCGCGTCCGATCGATTCATTTCACGCTGAGTAATTGACCCGATCACCCGATCCGCCCAGACAAAGCGGAAGCAGATTCGCGAATATCATCGCGCAGATCGTTGAACCGGTATGCAGATTCACTCGGCTCAAATCGGCGACATCTATGAACTTTAGAGGAATTTTTTGAGTAGCTGCTATTATCCAAAATTACATCGAGTGGTAAAACGCAGCGGAAGGATCTTTATCCGGTGAAAGTCTACTACTATGCCGCGTCTTATGCGCCCACTGCAGGGATAATTATCTTTTTACTGATCGAGCTCATCCGTAAAAAGCTATTCTCAGGAGCAGTCAGAAAAGCCTGTATCATGGTTTTGATTGTTTTCGCCGTCACCGTTGCCTCTGCATCGGCTGTCATTTTTGTGCTCTCAGCTGAACCTCCCACCTTATCCGAAAATCCCGGCAGGGGCATAATATTTTTGCCAGTGTTGCAAGGGCTTTTCTTCGGAAATTTTGCAATAATACTTTACATAATTCTAAAGCTATTCGCAAAAATATATGCCGCTCTAATGCGATCACCGCCTTGAGATTAGCACCGTAGTTCCGATCGCCTGCTCCACCGCCATATCGGCGGAGCAAAAGCTTTCGAACGCAAAGCTTATTTTTCGACAAATGCCACCAGATCGGTTCCAAATCCGGTCGCGCGGCAGAGGCGCATGCCACATGAGGTGAAAACGGCCCCTCCTCTGGCGCCGTGTTCCGGGGGATAAGATTTTGAACAAGCGGTGGCTGGCATGGGCCTCGTCGGTGTTGATCGGGTTGACGATCAGCACGCCGTCGATCGCACAGGAGTCGATCACTTATACCTATGATGCGCTGGGGCGGCTGATAGGTGCGGCCCATTCGGGTGCGGCAAACAACGGTGTGAACACCGTCTATTGTTATGATCGCGCCGGCAATCGGACTCGAGTTGGCGTCGGGGGAGTGAGCGGAACCGGGCCGGCGGCGGTCCATTGCGGCAACGCTCCAAACGGCACCGACTTCAATGGTGACGGCATCGACGATTTGCTCTGGCGGAGCAGCTCGGGTCAGTTGAGCAATTGGCTGGGCACGCCAGGCGGCGGCTTTGTCGCCAATGATGCCAATGCGTTCAATGTGGTTTCAACCGATTGGAAAGTGGTCGGCACTGGAGATTTCAATGGCGACGGACGTGACGACATCCTGTGGCGCAACACGGTAAACGGTGATCTGAGCGACTGGCTGGGTTTGGCCAATGGCGGTTATATGGGCAACGACGCCATCGCCTATACTTCGGTCCCGATCAGCAACAAAGTGGTCGGCGTCGGTGATTTCAACGGCGATGGCCTGAGCGACATATTGTGGCGGGGCGGCGACGGGACCATCACGGACTGGCTGGGGATGCCGAACGGCGGCTTCCAGGCCAATAATGCGAACTCCGCAATGGCAGCTCCCGCCGACTGGAATGTGGCCGGCACGGGTGATTTCAACGGAGATGGCCGCAGCGATATCATATGGCGGAGGACCAACGGCGAATTCAGCGAATGGCTCGGTCAGCCAAATGGCGGGTTTGTCACCAACGGCGTGACCGCCGGGGCACAGGTTGCAACCGCGTGGACGATCGTTGGAGTGGGGGATTTCAACGGCGATCGCTACAGCGATCTTCTGTGGCGCAGCAACTCAGGCGAGCTGGCCGACTGGCTCGGGCGATCCGATGGCGGCTTCACCGACAATGTTTCCAACGCTTATTATCAGGTCGGCTTGGACTGGCAGATCGTCGGCACCGGCGACTATAATGGCGATGGGCGCGCTGACGTGCTTTGGCGCAGTAGTTCGGGGGCGCTCAGCAACTGGCTCGGTACCGCCAATGGTTCATTCACCAACAATGACGCGAACGCACTCACGAACGTGCCAACCAACTGGTATGTCCAGGGACCAAGTACATTTTAAAACCGGGTGCGCGCCGGATCTGTCACAAAATTCCATATGTGACTGGTCAAAAGCAGTGACCTTCTGCTTCCCAAAATTTCTTAATGCTTCAACGAATATTGCCCAGTTCTTCAAAAAAGGACTCAAGGAGGATCACCGTGCGAAAACTCGCCATAGTCTTCGTGGCTGCCTTCATCGCGCAAAGCGGGGAAGCTCAGGTCAGCGCTTGTGCGGATCCTTCAGGGGCTTCGTGCCCGCACGGGCCTGATCCGGCGACACCCGCACAGCGCGCCAGGATGATCGGGAGTGCCGCATCGCCAGGCGAGCGCCCGTCTGGTCCGGTATCGTCCGTGATCCCCGCCTCTCATTGTTCGCGCCCGGTAGCCCCAATTCGGTCGGCGACGGCAACCTCGACCGCCAGGGGCGGCGCTCCCTGCCAAATCGCTGGGTTCCCGCTTCAGCCTCGACCGGGTGATTCGAAATGGTTTGTCGCACGTCGAATTGCATTTTGAGCCTGCACCGGGGCCGCCGCGGGGAGTTTTGGGGACACTATGCCAAATTGGCTGCATCGTTGGCGTGATCGAGTTGAGTATAGTGTCCCTTTATCTCAGGCACAATCACTGGAGCGGTCGGATAACGGGCGCTCGTCAACGCGCCGACTGTCACGGAACACTCGCCCTTGGGGGAAAGCGATACATGCGTAACATTGCGAGAAAGAAGCTGATGATCGGCGCCTTTATGGCGACCTCGGCGCTGAGCGGGCTTATTGGCCCGGCTTATGCACAGTCCATGCCCACCGACACCCCGCCAGTTCATTCCAGCGTGGATGAGTTCAACGTCGATCTGGTCACCCGCAAGATCGCCGCGCAGGTGTACGGGTCGATCAGCATCGGACCGTCTGGGCCCGGCGGTCTTAAGTTCGTTTTGACCAGCAGCAACCGGGCGGGGACTGATCTCTACTCGGGTATGAACGTCAGCGGTTCGACATATTCGGTGTTCATCGCCGGCGCGACGACAACCTTCACGTTGAACGGGACGTTGGGGACGGGCACCTTCACGAACAACCAGGCGGGCGGTGCAACGCTGAGCTACAATGCATCGACCGGAGATTACACCTTCACGGGTTCCGATGGCACCGCGTTGGTCGTCGGCACAAGCCTCCCGGGTGTATCGCTGCCTTATTCATTTCCGCTGGCCAAGACGCTGACTTATCCCCGGGGCGAGGCGTTGACCTGGTGGTACCGACAGGCAGGGACAAATCCAGACGGTATCCACTCTTATGTTCAAGAGACCTCGGTTACGTCCAACCTCGGATATCAGTTCCGACCAACATGGGATGCCGGGCAGACCTGGACGAAAATCCAGCTCTTCAACATGGCGAACGAGACCTGCGATCCGCAGGCCGTGACCTGCACGTTGACCGGAAGTTGGCCAACCATCGATTCTGTTGCTGGGACGGTAAACGGTAACCCTCTAACCTTGTGGCCCACCCATGCGAATACCAATGGGACGACCACCGTCACCGAGACCATCCCAGTCTCCGCGAGTCAAAACGAGACAGTGACCTACCAGGTGGGCGCGGATGGCAGAGTAAACTCCGTTGCTGACGGAAACGGTGTATGGACCTACGCCTATCAGAGTCAAAACGCTCCCGTAACACTGAAAAGCACCGGGAACGGTTCGCCGTCAGATCCATCGCGGACTGTCCGGATCACAGCTTGGGACGCAACCACCGGTCTGATCAACTCGGATTATCTATTGGGTAGCGGTGGCACAGATGTGACGAGTTTCACTTATGACAGCTACCAGCGCGCCTCGACGGTAACGCACGACGGCGTGAAGGCGACTTATACCTATGACCCGTATGGCCGCGGGAATATCACGCAGGTTGATGTGACCCCGACGAATGGTGACACAACGCAGAACATCACGACGAGGGCGTCCTATCCCTCGACCTGTTCCAACCCCAAGACCTGCAACCAGCCGACCAGCACGACCGACGCCAATCAGAACGTCACCAACTACACCTATGACCCGAATAGCGGCGGTGTCGCGAGCATCACCTTACCCGCGGTGAACGTGCCCGGAGTGGGCTCCGTCAATCCTGTCGTCACCACCAATTATTCCACGTACAACGAGACGTGGAAGAACGGCTCAGGCGGCACGGTCACAGGCTCGGCCGTGTACAGGCCACAGACCGCCTCCCGCTGCATGACCCAGGCGACCTGCAGCACGACCATTAATCCCAACGACCAAATTCTCTCCACGATCGCCTACGACACCAGCAATGGACTGCAGCCGTCGTCCGTGACCACGGGCAGCAACGGCAGCGCCAGCCCGGTGCTCCAGGCGACAATCGCCTATACTTACACGCCGCAGGGCGACGTCCAGACGGCCGATGGACCGCTGCCCGGCACTGGCGACACCAGCTGGTTCAGGTACGATCTCGATCACCGGCTCATCGGCGCCATTGGACCGCTTCCCGGAAACGGCCAGAATATGCGTGCAAGCAAGGTCACCTACACCACGGGCGGGTTGGTCGACAGCGCTAGCGCGGGCACCGCGAGCGCGCAATCCACCTCGGCGCTCAACGCGATGACCGTCCTCAGGAAATCGCAGGGACAGTACAACTTGCAGGGCCTGAAGGCGCGGGACACGCTTTACGACAACACCGGCTCGACCGCCGGGATCGCCCAGTATAATTACACGCCTGAGCGAATGTTGCAGTGCGCGGCGGTCAGGAACAACGCGACCACCTGGACATCGCAGCCCGACGCCTGCGCACAGACCAGTACAAACACCGATCTCATCACCAAAACGACCTATGACGACCGCGGCAACGTCCTGACCGTCCGCAATGGTTATACCTCGGACTCGCAAACGCCCGACGTTACCAACGTCTGGACAGCGTCCGGACTCCTCTCCAGTCAGCAGGACGGCAACGGTCATATCACGACGTACGGCTACGACATCTTTCTCCGGCCCGTTTCGACCTGCTATCCGGATTCGAGCACGGATTGCGAGAAAATCACGCTTTACGACACCAACGGCAATGCAAAGACGGTGTTGAATCGGGCGGGCCAGACAAGTTCCTTCACCTACGATGCCCTCAATCGGGTGACCTCCAAGGGCGGAGCCGCAGCCGGTGTCAACTACGGCTATGATCTTCCCGGCAGGGTGCTGAGCTCGACCTTCGTCACCGGCGGTCTTGGCATCATCAACGCGTTCGACCAGCTTGGGCGACCAACCTCGAGCAGCAGCAATGTGGATGGAACCGCGCGCCAGTTCTCCTATCAATATGACCTTGCCGGCCGGCGGACTCAGATGACGTACCCGGACGGCTATTACCTGAACTACGACTATCTCACGACGGGGGAAGTGCAGAAGATCCGGGCGAATGGCGCGACTACAGGCATCAACGTCCTCGCCACCTATGCTTACGATGCGCTCGGCAACCGAAGTTCGCTGGCACTCGGCAACGGCGTGGTGACAAGCTACAGCCCCGACTCCCTCTACCGCCCGCATACGCTCACGCATGATCTTGCCGGTACCGCCAACGATCTCACCAAGACGTTCGGCTACAATCCCATCTCGCAGCTGACGAGTGCGGCGAGCTCGAACAGCAGCTACGCGTTCATAAAAACATTCAACGTCAACCGCGGGTACACGCCCAACGCGCTCAATCAATATGCGAGTGTGGCCGGCACGAGCTTTGGCTACGACGCCAACGGTAATCTCACCAGCGACGGCACAAACAGCTTTGGGTACGATGTCGAGAACCATCTGACCTCGGCGACGGTGGGGGGCGGCGCTGCGACTCTCTCCTATGATCCGCTTGGCCGGCTGTGGCGCGTGGTAAAGAGCAGCACCGACCTCAGATTCTACTACGACGGGACCGATATAGCCGCGCAATATGACAGCTCGAGCACATTGCAGTATCGCTACGTCTTCGGCCCCGGTGCGGATGAACCATTGCTCCAACTTAACGCATCCGGAGTCCGCACCTGATACACGGCGGACGAACGCGGCTCGATCATCAGCAACAGCAACGACAGCGGCACCTTCACACTGGCCAACACCTATGATGAATATGGAATTCCGGGCTCAGCCAACTCAGGCCGGTTCCAATATACAGGTCAGATGTGGGTGAGCGAGCTCGGCATGTATTTCTACAAGGCCCGCGCCTACTCCCCTACCCTCGGACGGTTCATGCAGACCGATCCCATCGGTTATGGCGACGGGATGAACTGGTACGCCTACACCCACAACGATCCGGTGAACGGGAGTGATCCGTCGGGGTTGAGCGGTTGCGATAGGAACACGGCTGAAATCGTTGTATGCGCAACCCGTGACTCATCTGGTTTTGGATTTGACGCGGGATTTGTAGGCGGAATCTCTATGGGCGGAATGGTTGGCATGGGCGCTCGGCCTCAGGCGGTTTTAAATCCGCCGCAAAAGCCGAAGGATGATCCCTCCTGCAAACTCGCCTTGGCGCAAGATGGAAATATCGCTTTCCAGGCCAAGACTGGTTCGCTGATTGTCGGTGGTGGGATTACGGGATCGTGGGGTTCTTTCGTCAATCTAAGGACCGGAACAACGGGGAGCTTCTTCTCTATTGGTGGAGGAGTTGGTGCTGACATTGGCGCTGCGTGGGTAGGTGGCACAGCGAAGAGCTTGGGATTGTTCAACCAAGGAGGCGTTTCTTTCAATGCCGGTGCCGGACCAGTGGCTTACTCGGCCAATGGATCGCTTGGCAAGGGAGGCATTACGCCTGCCGGACAGAGTGCTGGGTTGGGCCTGGGAACGTTGAAGGTAGGCCTTTCTCTCACAGCATCGGGCACTCGTCTGTATGGCTGCAAGGTGAGCGGGCAATGATAAAAGCCGCAATCATAGGAGCTATTGCTCTATTAGTGGCTGGGTTTTTGCTATTACCTCATATTTGGAACTCGACGGATAATGGACCCAGCATAGATAATCCATCGGCGTTTATAGGATGTTATGGTTCATTCCCAAATAGAGTGATATTATCTGGTAACTCAGTAACAATACCGAGGACACATCAATCTATTCGGATCGTCAGGTTCTTTTATCTAAAATCAGATGCGGCAATAAACACAATAAACAACTTGCAGTATGATGCGGGCGGTAAGGCTCTGCGCATAGGTGTTGCAAAGACCGGGTTCTTTTACAAGTTCGATCATCCGTCAAAACCATCGGCGCTTCTGATCCCTGATGATGGAGGAACAGTTCGTCAGCTCTCACGCCAAGCATGTTGAGGGCCGCCTCGCAGGGCTTGGGCATCTGATCCCGGCGTGCTCTGGCGAGGCGGTGTCTCGCTGAACTGGGGATAGTCCGAGCGGGGCAGTGTGTCGCAGGTTCTGGGGTGATGTGGGGCGTAGCGGAGATCCGTTGCGCCCCACATTTGTTGTCAATAACCCAACAATCCTCGTGACTTAGCGGCAGGCTGTGGCATTGTTCCTCGTAAGAAAAGCGAGGATAATCAGATGCTTATCGGCTACGGAATTACGGTGCCAGTTTACTAAATGCACAAATTGAGTTAAGCCAACGCGATGGCCCGCCTCCCACGCCTCGTGATCCCCGGCCTTCCATATCACGTCACGCAGCGCGGCAATCGCCGTGGCAAGACCTTCTTCGAGGATGGCGACTATGCGCTCTATCGCGACCTCCTCGCTGAGGCGGCAGACAAAGCAGGGGCGGCGGTCTGGGCCTATTGCCTGATGCCGAACCATGTCCACGTCATCATCGTGCCGAGCGACACGGATGGCTTGCGGCGCAGCTTTGCCGACACCCACCGACGCTACACCGGCTATATCAACGCGCGCAGCCGCTGGACCGGCCATCTGTGGCAGGGCCGTTTCGGCGCGGTGGTGATGGACGAGGCGCATTTGGCGAACGCGGTACGCTATGTCTCGCTCAATCCGGTTCGGGCAAAGCTCGTTGCGCGGGCGCAGGACTGGCACTGGTCGAGCGTTGCCGCGCATCTTGCCGGGGAGGACGATGCGCTCGTTCAGGTCGCACCGGTACTCGATCGCTATGGCAGCTTTGCCGACTTTCTCGGCGAGCCGTTCGACGAGCAGGAAGCCTATCGGGCGCTGCGCCGGTCCGAGACATCGGGGCGCCCGATTGGCAGCGCGACATGGATCGAAGCACTCGAGCAGCAATCCGGCCGCACCCTGGCACCCCAGAAGCGCGGTCCGAAACCACGCGTTTAGTGTATTTGGTAAACTGGTACCGTAACAAAGGCACGTGACTTTGCCGGAGAGGCGATCAGACGGTTTCAGCAGCACTGGACGATGAGAAGAGTGCCATCCGGCGCTGGCGCTCGTCCAATGTCGAATTGCCACTAGCGCTCCGGTGACAGGAGTTCCGGTGACGGGTTCGGCCGCGGGAGTTCGAGCACAATCAGCATGGGTGGGGTAAGCCGCACGATCGGCCATCTCTACGATGCCGATGGCAACCGGAGCTATGAGATAGCGCAGGCGACTGCAAAGTGAGTATCCGCATAAACGCCGCCGACTGAACCTGTACAATGTTCTGTACAGATAGGAAATGTCAGTGGACCCTCATGACATTCCCAACAGTTACGGAGACGCTGATCGCCGTCCCTACGTGCCTCGTCTCATGCCCTGGCTACGACAGCCCCCCCGATAGGCATGACAAAATTCCCCAACATCGACCCCTCGTTTTCGGCCATTTCCCCTCGTGGAGCCCATTCAGAACGCCGAAATCCGCGCCGAATTATGTCACTCATCCAACATATCCGCTGCGAGCTCGCGCACGCGATTCAACCCCAGTCTGAAATCGCCCATAGCGACGGCGCGGACTGAGAAACTGCGCCGCTGCTCTTTCACATGACTGGAATTTTAGGCCGCTCACGATCGGAGCTCAGCCCCATTGCATTTCGCCGGTCGCCACCTTGGCGCCGATCTGCAGCGCAACGCCCATGCCGGCATCCGGATAGCGCGCCGTCATCGCCGCGATGAGCGCGGCGCTTCCCCTCACCGTGGCCAGTTCCTGCTCGAAAGCCAGCAGATACTCTCTGGTGTAGAGGATTGCCGCCTGGCCCGTCGGCGCCCC
This sequence comes from Sphingomonas bacterium, assembly GCA_040006055.1. Classification (GTDB taxonomy): domain Bacteria; phylum Pseudomonadota; class Alphaproteobacteria; order Sphingomonadales; family Sphingomonadaceae; genus Sphingomonas. The sequence goes on from JBDTXU010000585.1 coordinate 13,800, forward strand.
CGGGGTCATATGACCGGGCACGACAATCGCGGGCTTCCACAGCAGCATCTCGTCAAGTTCGCACGCCCACACGGCGCGCGCCTCGGCCGAGGTGTCCGCGGTCCACACATGGACGCCCGAGAAGATCATCACGCCACCGAAAATGGCGGAGAGCGACGGCACCCAGAGAAAGCGGCGATTGGCGAGGCCGTTCGCGGCCACGATGTCGATCGCCTGCCCGTCCACCTTCAGTGATGTTCCCTCGAACGCTGTCGGCATCACGATATCGGCAAGCGTCGTCGGGCCATTGTCGCCGAGCTGCGGCGCCCATGTCGCCAGCTTCTTCTCCACATTGCCGTTGATCGCGGCGATGGTCTCCGGCGCGGCGAGAACCTGCGCATCCGGAAACGCAGCCTTGATCGGCCCAAGCCCGAAATAATAATCCGGGTCGCTCTGGCTCACATAGATGCTGGTCAGCCTGCGCCCCGTCGCCTTGATGGCCTCGGCGACGGCACGGCCGTCCGACAGGGTAAAGCCGCCGTCGATCAGCACGGCTTCAGTCTTGCCCCACACCAGCACCGGGGCGCGGAAAAAGCCGTTTTCCCCAGCGGGAAAGGATTTCCACTGAAGCTCGCCCCCAGAAATCGGGCTGCCTGAGGTCATCGTCATCATCTGTCTCCGGAAAAAGCCTGTCATGGCCCTCGTGCCGGGTCCTATGCGCGGAATTGATTGCGTTGAGTATTGCCAATAAATATACAGATTGTATGTCCAAGACATATAATAGCCGGTCCGATGCAAGCCGCGGCCTCAACAACCTCAAACGCCTCGCTTATTTCGCCGAGGTCGCTGAAACCGGATCCTTCACCGCCGCCGCCGAACGGCTCGGGATTACCAAGGCGGTCGTCAGCCAGCAGGTCGCCAGGCTCGAGGCCGCGTTCGGAACGACCTTGTTGGTGCGCACCACCCGAAGCGTCCGGCTGACCGAGGAAGGACGCGCCTTTCACGAACGCTGCGTCCGAATTTTGTCGGAGGTGCACGGCGCTTTCGACATGCTCGGAAACAAGGGCCGCGCACCAGCGGGGATGCTCCGCCTGACCGCCCCGTTCGAGTACGGCATCGCCATCGTCGTCCCCGCGCTCGCTGAATTCCAGCGCCGCTTCCCCGCCTGCACCGCAGATCTGGTGATCAGCGACCGCACGCTCGATCAGGTCGAGAACGACATCGAGCTCGCGATCCGCGTCGGTTGGCTGGCGGACAGCGCGTTGCGCGCCCGCAAGATCGGATCGTTCCAGCAGCTTCTCGTCGCCAGTCCGGAGGTCGTAGCCGCTTTGCCACAGGATGCGGGGCCGGAGCAGCACGCCAGCCTCCCCTTCGTCGCCAACGCCAATCTGCGCGCGCCGCTGGACTGGACCTTCACCGATACCTCAGGCGAACAACGATCAGTCCGCTTCTCGAGCAGCATCGCGATCAGCGCCACGCTCGGCGTGCTGGAGGCGGTCCGCGGCGGAATGGGCGCCTCGGTCCTGCCCGACTTCGTCATCGCCGACGATCTCGCCGCCGGCCGCCTGGTCCATCTGATGCCGCGCTGGCAGCTCGAAAGCGGCGGCATCCATGCCGTCGTGCCGGCCACGCGCTTCCGCCCGGCACGCGTCTCAGCCTTCATCGACATCCTCACCGAACAGGAACGCGGCCGGAAGCGTGAGACCGGCGTGAAGATACGCTGAGTGATCGGGTGAGGCCGTCCAGGAAATTTGGCCGAAAACGCGCCGAAACCCGCGGAAATCATCCGAATTGATGACGAATCCGGGGCTGGTCCCTACACCTTGTGGAGAGGTTCTGGAGAGCCCGATTAACGGCCGAAAAACCATTTTCCCTTAGAGCGGTTTTCCAGAAGAGGCGAAAAAGCCGGAACCGATCGCCGCCAATGTTAGGGCCCATGACAAGCACGCGTCTGAGACAATTTGCTGCTACACTGCTCGTCTTCCTGGGTTCGCTGTTCCTCGCGCCCGCGGCGATGGCCGCCAGCTGCTCGATCGCGACCTCGCAGGGTACGACCGGACCGGCGGGCTGGCAGACCTATTGCTGGATCGATTTCTCCACCTACAACGACACCGCCGCACGCTCGGGCTCAGGCCAGAATATGAGCCTCTCGCTGCAGGACGGCACCGTGGTGAGCTTCAACCTGAAGGTCACGTCCGGCGCGGCGCTCGACAGCACCACGGCGCCTTCCTGGTCAGGCGCGGCAATCGGCAACACCGCTTTTCTCGGCATTGCCGGCCAACCGGTCTTGTATCAGACAGCCGGCGGCACAGCCACCATGGTCATGTCGAACATCGTGCTGACACCGCCACCGGGCGCGACTGGCGGCACCCAATATATGATCGTCGCGGCGGACGGGGAATCCACCAACGACAATGAAAGCCTGAGCTTCGTGACCAATGGCGGCAACTGGGCCCAGCTCGATGTGGCCGGCCCGACCAGCGGCTCGACCTATCCCACCGCGTCGGGCATAGGCACGAAAACCTTTACCGAAACCGGCGTCGCCGGCACGGTGGGCGCCTATATCGTGGGCAGCGCCACCCCCACCACCGTGACCACCACAATGGTTGCGGGCGGCCTGCAAGGGGCGATGTTCGCGGTGCGCTATGCCTCGATCCGCCTTACCACGGTCATCTCGGTCGCGCGGTTGAACGCGGCCGACCAGTTCGCCTTCTCGATCAACTCGACCACCACCGGAACCGCGCTCGCCGCCGGCGCCACCAGCGGCACCGGCCTGGGCCCGTTCACCGCGGCGGCGCTGGCCACCGCATCCGCCGTTCCGGTGACGCTGGTCCAGGCGATGACCGGCGGCAGCGTCAACGCCATCAGCCATTATCGATCGACGCTCACCTGTACCAACAGCGTGAGCTCCGCCACGCCGTTGCCGAGTGGAGTCATCACCTCATCCTATAGTTTCGGCCCGCTGGCGTACGGCGATGTCGTGCAATGCACCTATACGGAGGCGGCATATCCGCATCTGACCCTGAGAAAGCTGCTCGGCTCCACCCGCCAGTTCACGTCCGACCAGTTCACGATGAATATCAATCAGGGCGCGACCAACATCGTGACCACCACCACCACCGGCACCGGATCGACGGTCACCAACGGCACGACCGCGCAGACGCAGGTCACCGCGGGCACTGTCTATACCTTCGCCGAGGTTGGCGCGGGCGGCACGGTCCTGTCGCAATATACCGCCAATATGGCCTGCACCAACACCAATGGCGGATCATCGACGGTCCTGCCGACCGTCCCGGGCGGCACGATCACACCGGCGGTCGGCGACGTCGTGACCTGCACCATCACCAACACCAAGGTGGCGGCCAATGCGCAGCTGACCATCAGCAAGACCGGGGTTTTGGTGTCGGATCCGGTAAACGGCGTCACCAACCCGAAATACATCCCGGGCGCGATCGTCCGCTACACCTTCACCGTGACCAACACCGGTCCTTCATCGGTGACCAACAACTCGGTCTGGCTGATCGACACCCTGCCCAATCAGCTGCTGGTCGGCACCTCGTCCTCGCCGATCTTCACGCAAGGCACGCCGACCAGCAGCCTGAGCTTCAACCCCGCAAACGACATCAAATATTCGAACGCGGCAACCGCACCGGCCACCTTCGCCGCCTGCACCTACACCCCGGTATCGGCCTATGATCCGGCAGTGAACTTCGTGTGCCTCAACCCCAAAGGCACGATGGCCGGATCGACCGGCACGCCGCCCGGCTTCACCCTGAGCATCCAGGCACAGGTGCAATAAAGCCTGGATCGTGCGGGGTTGGGTCCGGCCGAATGCGCACGCGCCCCGAGCCAGGGCAAGTCGTTAAACAAGAGCAGTTGAACCAGCCCCGGCGACCTGCTGGAAAATAATCCACGCAATGTTGGTGGTCATCCAGCAATTGCGGTCGTGCGGCCGCTTCCTGCTCATGGACGAGCCCTTTTCGGAGCTCGACCCGATCAACCAGGACGAGGCGATCGAGCTGATCGACGGCGCGGCCTCGCAGGATGATCTGAACAAGGTTTCTTGGGTCCTATTACCACCCTCCAGCTCCAGAGAGACTTTTTCCTTGCATTCGCGAACCCGCGGTAGCCCAGCAAGTGGCTGTTAACAGGCAGCCTGCTTCCAGAATGGGTACCAGCAACAGCTGTCATTCAATTGCGTCGAGTACACGCGATAGCTAACGCGTAGTTTGTTCGCAGACTAGACCAGAAATATTGCAACCGGATGCGATCTAGTACTTCTTGACTCTCTCCGGGCATCGCTCTGTATCGGCCCGCTTCGCTCGACGGAGATGGGGGGCTATCATGCTGGATCGACAGGCTGCGGCGCTTAAATATCTTGCGCGTATTGCTGGTGCCCAATCTCGATCGTCCCTTGAGAGCATGGAGGTATCCGGCGCCAATATTGTCGAAGGCTTGAATGTCTCCGACACGCTCGACGCGGAGGAGCGGACGCTTGTCGACCGCACGATCGACAAGATCGCATCGGGCCGCTCGCTTGAGGCACATGAGCAATTCGCGCTCGAAGCGATCATCATTCCGGACCAGCGACCCGTGCTCGACGTGCGCGAGGGCAATAGTTTTTCAACCGACCATCCGCTCTGGCAGGATCTGATGGCGGAAAGGGCACAACAAAACCTGAAAAACGCGTTGCCTGCGATTGGGCGCGTCGAACTCGTCGGCCACCCCAGCTTGCCTTATGGCGGCACCGGCTTCATCGTCGGCAATGGGCTACTGATGACCAATCGTCACGTAGCGGAAATCTTCGCCTATGGTTTGGGTCGGCAAGGGTTGACGTTCAAGCCGGGCGAAGGCGCGGGAATCGACTTCGAGCGCCGCGCAGATGGTGGGAGTTTCCTGCTCAAGATCGGTTCGGTGCGCATGATCCATCCCTATTGGGATATGGCGCTGCTCGCCGTGGAAGGCCTGCCATCGACCATCATGCCGCTCCGCCTGCGCGCCACAGCGCCCGAAGGACAGCCGCGGATCGCGGCGATCGGCTATCCCGCTTTCGATCCGCGCAACGATCCCGACGTGCAGGCGCGCGTCTTCCACAACGTCTACAACGTCAAGCGCATCATGCCGGGACTGCTGACCGGATGGGCCGACGTCGCGAGTTTCGGCAAGACAGTGCACGCGCGAACACATGACAGCTCGACGACCGGTGGCGCGTCCGGCTCAGCTGTGATCGACCTGGATTCCGGCGAGGTGCTGGCGCTGCACTTCGGCGGCGTCTATCTTGATACCAACTTCGGCGTTGCCGCCAGCGAACTCGGGCGCGATGGACGCGTAATCGACGCGGGCGTGAGCTTCGCAGGCGACCCGAACCGCGAGAGCGGACCGTGGGATGGGCTCTGGGCGCCGTGTGAAGCCATGATCGCCGCGCCAGTCGTGTCGCCGCCGCCCTCGTCGTCAGCCGCGCCGGTCCCCATCCGGGTGGGGGGAGGTTCCGGGTCGGTAACGGTCACCGTGCCGTTGCGCATCACCATCGACATTGGTGACCCAAGTCCCGCCAGCGAGCCCGTCTCGCAACAGGTCGCGGCCGCGGACGTCACCCCAACCGAGGCGCCGGTCGCGGATTATCACGATCGCGTCGGCTATTGCCCCGACTTTCTCGGTTCGAACATTCCCCTGCCGGAAGTCGTGCGATCCGCCGCCGACCTGCTGATCTATTCGCGCGGTGCCGCCAAGGACCATGTGCTGCGCTATGAGCATTTCTCGGTAGCGATGAGCCGGAGTCGCCGGCAGTGCTTCTTCAGCGCGGTCAATATCGACGGCGCGGCATCGCATAAGTCGGCGCGGGCAGGATGGCGACTCGATCCGCGTATCCCCGCCAACGCCCAGATCATCAACGAATGCTACGGCAATCCGCCCAAATTCAGCCGCGGCCATATGACGCGCCGCGAGGACCCCGTATGGGGCGATCCAGCCACTTCGGAGCGCGGCAATGCCGACTCGATGCACGTAACCAACACGGTGCCGCAGATGCAGGCGTTCAACTCGCCGATCTGGCTTGGACTTGAGGACTATGCCCTGCAGCACGCCCGAAGCGATGCGATGAAGCTTTCCGTCTTCACCGGCCCCTATTTCGCCGACGACGATCCAACGATGTACGGTGTGCGGATCCCGGTGGCATTCTGGAAGGTGATCGCGTTCATCCATGACGAGACTGGCCGGCTGTGCGCCACCGGCTATCAAATGGACCAGAGCGGCGTCCTGCCGCGAGCAACCACCGAATTCGTCTTTGGCGGCTATGTCTCGCCTCAGACCGGGGTGAGCACGCAGGTGCCGATCAGCAGGATCGAAGCGCGCGCCGGTATTTCGTTTGGCGGCCTGGCTTTGCATGATCCGCTCGGCGGAACCACTGAAGCAGCCTTCGCGTCCGGCGGACGGCTAGAGCTGTTCGATCAGATCCGGTTCCTCTAAATCGATCCAATGGAGCAAGGCGCGATGCCATCACGAAACATCAGTCCCGAGGACGCGATCAGGACCGTCGAGGCTTTGTTGTTGGAAGCTGCCGGCGAGGCCCGATCCCCGCTTGAAACATCTCTCCTTGAAGCGCCCCAGCCTGGCGTGGCCGGTCCCTTTGGCTGGTATGACGGGCTCCCGTCCAGCATTGCACTCGAAGCTGACGGGCGGAGCGCGCATCTCCTCGCCCCGCTCACCTATCATGATCCGGACGGCATCGGCTGGCCGGTACCGATCGGCGCCCGGCTCGACGGCGCGTCGATCCCGCGCCTGTTCTGGACGCTCATCGGCGGCCCGCTCGACGGGAAATACCGCGACGCATCGATCGTCCATGATCATTATTGCATCACTCAGAGCCGAACCTGGCGACACACCCACAGCATGTTCCATGAGGCGATGCGCTGTAGCGGCGTCAGCGCGGCACTGGCGGGCGTCATGTATTATGCGGTCTATCGCTTCGGTCCACGGTGGTCCGCAGCCGACGCGCTCGAGGCGGTTGCCGGCCGCCCGGCCGAGGCGTTCGATGCGCGCACGGCCGAGAGCTTCCAATATGATGCCGAGGCGATCATCCGGCACGGCCTCGCGGTGCCCGCGATCGCCGCGCTGGCAGAGGTCAGGGCGCACCAGCTGGACGCCGGCGGCGTAGCGCTCGAAGGCGTGGCGGACACCGCCGCCAGGCCAAGCCGCGTTCAGCTGGTTGTCGTCCCCGGCGGTTCAGGAACGCCGGATGACGTGTCCGCCGTCATCGCTGGCGCCGCGCAGATGCCCGACTGGATGGTCGATCATTTTCTCGCACGGGAAATCCGCATCATTGCCTGCCGCGGCTCAGTGACTGATTTCGAATCCGAGTTGCGTGGTGTGGTGCCGCGCGGCTGGGAGGGGCTTGGCCGGACCTGGGACAGCGTGCCTGGAACCTATTTCGACAGCAAGCGCCGGGTCGTGATCGCAACGATCGATCGCGCCGGCGCGCGCGTCGTTCCCGACAAGAATAGCGGTCTGCACGGGTCGGACGATGTGGTCGTCCATGAATCGCTTCACGGCTATGATTATTCGACCCGCCATGTCGTTCTGGCCGCGCCGGCCTTCCTCACTGCGCGCGACGCCGACGCCGGCAATCTTCCCGACTATGAAAAACAGGCCGGCCAGGCTGGTCTTGAGGAGACATTCGCCGAAACCGGCGCGCAATATTTCCGCGACCGCGCCGCGATGGCGGCACGCTTTCCGGCGCTCGCCGGCTTCTGGGACACAATGCCGATTTCGAGCGAGGGGCCGGTCGAGCCGCTGCCCGCCGATGCCGAGCCTGCGGCGCTGGGGGTCGTGAGCCGCAACAGCGACGGCAGCCTGGTGTTCGATCTGCGCGCGATCGGCGAAGGCGGGGCGATCGGCCATGCCGGCGTGACGATCACCGCCGACGAACCGCAGCATGCCGCGCTCGACGCCAAACTCTTCCCGTCCCGCACCGCACTCGAAGCTGTCGCGAGTGAACCGCAACCGGTCCTTTATTTCGGGCCGGGCCAATGACTCATTGTCAACGAAAGAGCGGCCGACACCAGGGGCCGACGGTGCGGCCATGACGGACAAGCAACTCTATCCCGGTGAAGGTGACGTTGACGATGCCGTGCTGGGCGCATTTGTCGACGCGATTACAAAGGCCTATCCCGACAAGAACTTTCTCGCGATGCGTTTGCGCACCAAATGGGGGGTGCGCGTAGAGGATGAGATCAGCGCGCTCGATGTTCCCGGCAAGGTCCTGGTCGACCGGATTGCTTCCTATGCCCAGGCGCAAGGCGGCGCGCTTGACCTGCTCGGGCTGGCATGGAGCGACAAGCCGGGCAATTTCAGGCTCGCCGCGCTCGCTGACCAATGGCTGCCGGACAAGGCCGGCGTGCTCGCGCGATACGGCAAGGCGCCGCCTGCGGCGCCAGCGTTCAATATCGCGCAGGCGGCAGGCGGAGAACCGGCGCGTCCGCCGCTTGAGAGCCTGGTCGTGCGGCGATCGCGGCTGTTCAACCTCGCTGCGTTCATCGCTGGGCTTAAGCAGCTCTCCGGCGCGCTGTGCCGTGTCGGCATTCCCCAGGTCAACGGCACCGGCTTCCTCATCGGGCGCCGCACCGTGCTGACAAATTATCATGTCCTCCAATCCGCGATCGAACTGCCCGCCGAAGGGGCGTCGATCCGGTGCGAATTCGACTTCACCGCGCAGGGGGCCGCAGTGAAGACCTATAGCGGCGCGCCGGGGCCGGCCTGGCTTGGTCCAAAGAGCCGCTATGCACCATCCGACCTGACCGGAACCGGGACACCAGGCGAGAATGAGCTCGACTTCGCCATCATCCATCTCGATCAGGACGTCGAACTCGGCCGGCCATCGCTGGTGCTGCCCCAGGTGCAACCGTTGGTCGTCCAGGGCGACTATCTCCTCATCGGCCAGCATCCTGAAGGCGGCGAGGAACAAGTCGCGCCGGGCCAGGTCGTCGCCTGGCCCGGCGAGGGGCTGCGCTGCCGCTACGACGTTACGACAAAGCCCGGCAGTTCGGGGTCGCCGGTGCTGAACTTCGATTTGCAACTGGTCGCGCTACATCATGCCGCCGACCCGACCAGCAACCCGACCTATAATCAGGGCGTACCGATCAACCGCATCCTGTCGGCGCTCGCCGTCCAGGGGCTTGACCTCAGCGCGCTATGACGCCCGCGCGCACCCCATTCGGAGCCAGCTAAGCCGTGCCGGACGCCCCGTCAGCAGCGCCGCCCTCAGCGGCGTCGACGTGCAGTCCCGAAGCGCTGGTCGTGCTTGAGGAAATCACCAGCCGGTCGTTCGGCATCGAGGGCGGCTACAAGGACCTGAACAGGATCCTCGTCGGTTCGATCGACTTCAATCTGTTCGAATTTCTCGGCGATTCGGACAGGCCAATGCGCATCGTCATATCGGATCTGCGCGCCGAGCTTCAGGATGATGCCCGCGGGCGCCTGGCGCTTGGAGCGCTTTATGCCGACCAGCCCGGAAATGCGGAGTTGCGCGACTGGGTGAGGGTGAACCTGCCCGATCTGCTCGACCGCGTGTCATCGGCTGCGTTCGAGGCAGCGCGGCCCGCCTATGAACAGGATCGGCTGAAGCGCCGGGTTGGCGTGATCCAGTCGACCTTGAGCAAGCTCTCGGACAAGATCATTCTGCCCGAACAAGCTCGAACTCTGGCACGCTCGATCATCCAGCTGCTCGCTGACCTCAATGGCTACAAGAGCGTCCATGACGCGCTGCATTATGTGCAGATGTCGGTGCTCAGCGAATTGCAACGCGTGGCAGCCGCCACTGTGGACCCCAGCGAGCGCTCGCTCGTGCTCGGCCTGCAAGGCGACGAAATCGGGCTGGCGCAAGACCGAATCCGCCGGCAGTTCGACGATCCCGGCGCGCCGCCCGCCGCGCGACCCGAGAGCGACCGGGCTGAGCAAGACCTGGCGCGCATCGCGACGATGATTCACGACAATGATGCCAGCACGTCCGAAACCGCTGATGCCGCCTATAATTTGCTGCGCGGCGTGTTGCGCTTGCAGATGAGCCTGTTCGACAGCCGGCTGGTGGAAACCTCCGAAAAGATTCCATTCGCGCAGTTCGCGCAGATTCTGCGTGGTCTGGCACAGCCTGGCAGCCCCACCGTCAGGGGTGAGGAACCAATCTTGCTGAGCAATGTCGGCAACAGCTTCGATGATCTCGCCGCCCGGCTGCAGATGCGCCAGACGGTGCACCGGCTCTGGCAGCGGGTTGAGGCGACCTTGCTCAATGTCGAGGAGCTGTTGCGCGGCACTGGCGGTGAGCTCGAGATCCGCTTCCACTGGCAGAATCTGAAGGATCTGCTCAACCAGATCGCTGAACAGGGTCGTAGCGGCGAGCCGCTCACCTTGCTTGCCAACAATGATCTCTCGGCCGCCGAAACCGGAACGCTCGATACGATACGCTCGGACGCCTTCCGCAAGGCCTTTGCCTATATGGCACGCGCCGCCCGAGTCCGCTTCCAGCGCGCCGATAATGCGCTGCTCGAGGATTGCGGGCTGTTGAGCGGCCTCGCCGCGCCCCTCAAGCTGCTGTTGGGAGAATCCCGGTGAGCGATATTTCAGCGACCTCGCCGGTCACCATCGGCAGCCTGCGCGACCAGCACCTCAAGCTGATGCAGGAATGGCGCGGCCTGCCCGACGATTCGACGCGGGTCAGCCTCGCTACCGCGCTGCGCCTGCAGGCGAGCAAGGCTGGCGCTGACATATCTACGGCATCGGAGCGCGATGAGGCGCAGGGGATCATCGACTATTGGGGCTCGTCGATTTCGTCACTGCCTGGCCAGGCCTATCCCGAGCTGATCGTCGTCACGCCGTATGAAGGCAAGCAGACTGATCAGGCCGCGCGCTCGGCCGAGCAGGTCTATGACGCGCTCGACTCGCCGGAAAAACAGCGCATCGCGCAAAGCATTTTTGGCTATCTGTTCAAAATTGGCCCGGACGAAATGGTCGATCGCGTCCGGCCAAGCGATCGCGACACGCTGCTGCGCAACGCCGGCCTGACTGATACGGCTGAATTCGATTCAGTCGTCGCTCAATTCGTTGCCACCGGCGCCATCGTGGTACGCCCCGGCGACGCGCCTGACTCGCCGCGCTACGAGGCGGCCGATCCGCGGATTGCCGAAACCTGGCCGACACTGCGCAAATGGCTTGATGCGGCGCGGGATTATAACGCCCGGCGCGATCGGATCATGCTGGCGGCCACGCGCTGGCTTAACGAGGGCAAGCGCGCCGAGCAGCTGCTCAACAAGCGCGATCTGGAGAACGCGGCTGAGTTTCGGCTCAAGTCGGATTTGCTCGATGACTATATCGCAGCCAGCCGGCGGGCTCAGTTCCATCGGGTCGTGGTCTTTCGTTCCACTGCGGTGACCATCGTGATCTGCATCGCCGCCATCGCGCTTCTCGGTGAGATATATCTCACCGCCAGGCATGATCTGCATCAAACTTCGCAGGACCGGGACCAGTATAAAGCGCAGAACGACATAACCGTTGAGTCGCCGGAGAATGCGCGGTCTGCGAGTCTCGGCACCGCATCGGTGGATGTGCCGGTGCCGACTCCCCGCCTTGATTCGGAATTGGCGAAGGTTCCGGAACTGCAGGGAGCCATGTGGCTCGGTTCGGACACATTGCCACAGGTTATGAACCAGCGCGGCGGTTCGCTTGGCAAGCTGGCCAATTTGCCGATCGGTACGCTGTTCCGGGCCCGCGCGCCGATCTCCCTGCGTCAGGACTGGCCGGTCTCGAACGACGATTATTCGTCGCCGACGCGCACGGCCGTCGTAGCGAGAAACGGCTTGATAGAATTGCGTGGGCAGGTGCGCTCCTATGATCGCACCACCGGGGTGCAATATTGGGCAAAGGTGCGCGTCATCCCCGAGGTCTTTGTCCAATATGCCAATGCCAGTCGCGACCAGATCAATGCAGTGCGGCGCGAGATCGCCAGGGCCGGCTTCGAGGTGCCCGCGGCCGATGCGAAGCCGGATGCGGGAAACCGTGCGCAGGTGCGCTATTTCCGGCCCGAGGATCGCAACGCCGCGGCCCTTCTGGTGAAGACGCTTGAAGGAATCGATGCAGTGCGCAGCGGCGGCGCGATCGCTTGCAATGCGATAAAATCGCCTGTGCCGGTCACGGTTTCATTCCAGCTCGAATTCTGGTTCGACCCGACGCGCAAGAACGGCAATGCGCCCGTGGCAAGATGCAATGATTCGCCACAGGCAAAGCCATAATCGACTGTCGTCGCCACATTCAGCGTGGCGACTGTTTCGCGGGCGCCGGATCGCCCATCTGCGCGAGAAGCCCGCAGGCGGTCCGGCAACGGGATTCAGGTTTTTAAAATAATCCAGGAACCTTTACGCCCGCTATGCGTTGCTGGGTTGCTGTCGGAATGCCTTTGGGCGGCGCCGGGGATCGATCACCATGCGAAGTTCCTGTGCGATGCGGTTCTGATGGCCGTCATCCTCGTCGTTGAAGACGATTTCTTTATCCGCCAGAATGCCGAATGGATGATCGAAGACCTGGGGCACGACACCCTGGTTGCCGGCGACCTCGCCGACGCGCTCGCGCATCTTTCGGCGCCGGGCCATATCGATGCCCTATTCGTCGACATCCGCCTCGCTATCCTGGTGCTGGGCGGCTATGATGTCGCCAATCAGGCCATCGGCCTCAGGCCCGGTCTTCGGGTTCTCTACACCTCGGGCAGCCCGCTCACGGACGAGATGAGCGATCTGTTCGTCAGTGGCGGTAGCTTCCTGCAAAAGCCCTATTCGATGAACCAGCTCGAAACCTCGGTGAGCGCGCTGCTCAACTAACTCAGGATATCGCCATCTTTCCAGGGACAGCCAATCAAGACCCGCCGGCGCGATCTTCCGTCAACACCGCCCATGGGCAGACCGAAGAATCGATCCTCAAGGCTGGCGCCCTGCAAAAGGCTATCTTCAACAGCGCCAATTTTTCGAGCATCGCGACGGACGCCAGGGGCGTGATCCAGATCTTCAACGTCGGCGCGGAGCGCATGCTCGGCTATACTGCGGCCGAGGTGATGAACACGATCACCCCCGCCGACATCTCCGATCCGCAGGAGCTCATCGCGCGCGCCCAGGCGTTGAGCACCGAGCTTGGTACTGACATCACGCCCGGGTTCGAGGCGCTGGTGTTCAAGGCGTCGCGCGGCATCGAGGATATTTACGAGCTCACCTATATCCGCAAGGACGGCTCGCGGCTTCCCGCGATGGTCTCGGTCACTGCGCTGCGCGACGTGCAGAACTCGATCATCGGCTATCTGCTGATCGGCACTGACAACACGGCGCGCAAGCTGGTCGAGGAGGAGCAGAAGAAGCTCGATCAGCGCCTGCGCGACCAGCAATTCTACACCCGCTCGCTGATCGAATCGAACATCGATGCGCTGATGACGACTGATCCCGCCGGCATCATCACTGACGTCAACAAGCAGATGGAGGCGCTGACCGGCTCCACCCGCGACGAATTGATCGGCGCGCCGTTCAAGGACTGCTTCACTGATCCCGCCCGCGCCGAGGCCGGCATCAAGCGCGTGCTGAGCGAAAAGTCCGTCACCGATTACGAGCTCACCGCGCGCGCGAGAGACGGCAAGCAAACCGTCGTCTCCTATAACGCGACCACCTTTTACGATCGCAACCGCACGCTGCAGGGCGTCTTCGCCGCGGCGCGCGACGTTACCGAGCGCAAACGGGTCGAGGCCGAGCTGAAACAGGCCAAGGCAGTGGCGGAGAGCGCGAGCCGCACCAAATCCGATTTCCTGGCCAGCATGAGCCACGAGATCCGCACCCCGATGAACGCGATCATGGGCATCGCCGATCTGCTCGCGAAGACCTCGCTCACGCCCGAGCAGGACAAATATGTCCAGATCTTCCGCCGCTCGGGCGACAATCTGCTCAACCTGATCAACGACATTCTCGATCTCTCCAAGGTCGAGGCATCCCAGCTCGATCTCGAACGGACCGGCTTCCTGCTCGGCGACCATCTCGAAAAGGTGATCGAGATGATTGCGCCCCGCGCGCATGAAAAGGGGCTGGTCCTTGCCTGCGAGATCGATCCGGCGGTCAATAATGATCTGATCGGCGATCCGACCCGCCTGCGCCAGGTCCTGCTCAACCTGCTCGGCAACGCAATCAAGTTCACCCAGACCGGCAGCGTCTCGCTGAAGGTCGAGCCCGACCGCAACGGCGCGGTGCCGACTGCGCTGCGCTTCACCGTGTCGGATACCGGTATCGGCATTCCGCACAAGAATATCGCGCGCATTTTCGAACGCTTCACCCAGGCGGATTCCTCGACCACCCGGCGCTTCGGCGGCTCGGGCCTCGGGCTGACCATCTCGAAGCGGCTGGTCGAGCTGATGGGCGGCCGCATCTGGGTAACGAGCGAAGTCGGCAAGGGCAGCGAGTTCGGCTTTGCCGTGCCGTTCGAGATCTGGGGCGCCGGCAACCGGCCGGTGAGTGCGCCGGTCGGCCCTGATGCCGGGGCGCCACTGCTGCCGCTGCGCATCCTGATGGCGGAGGATTCGCCCGACAATGTCACCATCGCCCTCGCCTATCTCGACGACACGCCCTACCGGATCGACGTTGCCGATACCGGGCTGATCGCCTGTGAGATGTTCAAATCGGGCGATTATGATCTGGTGTTGATGGACCGGCAGATGCCGGTGATGGACGGACTGACCGCCACGCGGGCCCTGCGCGCCTGGGAAAAGGCCAATGGCCGCTCGCCGACCCCGATCATCGCCCTCACCGCCTCGGCGCTGAAGGGCGATCGCGAGACCTGCCTCGCGGCCGGCTGCACCGCCTATCTCACCAAGCCAATCAAGGAAGCCGTGCTGCGCCAGGCGATCCGCGACTATTCCCGCCCGGTGCCGCAGAGTCGGCATCCCGGGAGGAGCTCGGAAGCCAGGGCGGTTCGCTCGGCGCAGCGCCTGGCCGAGCAGGCGCCAGCCTATCTGGAGAATTGCCGAACCAATGTCGTCGCGATGAACGCAGCGCTCAATCGCGGCGATTTCGCGGCGGTGACGTTGCTCGGGCACAATTTACGCGGTTCGGGTGGCGGCTTCGGCTTCCAGGCGATCACTGACTTCGGCGCCAGCCTCGAACAGGCCGCGACCGATGCCGATCTCGCCAGCACCCGCGAGATGATCGGCGAATTGTCGCGCTATCTGGAAGAAGTGCCGGCGGATTAATATCGGGGGAATTCAGGCGCGGGCGATGTGCAGCAGCGCGCGTATCTCCTCGACCACACTGTCGCTATTCGCCAGCACATCGTGATTCCAGAAGCGGATGATCGTGTAGCCGTTGGATTCCAGGATCCGTGTGCGGGGCTCGTCACGCTCAGGAGCGTGCTGCCCGCCGTCCAGTTCGACCACCAGTCGCGCTTGCTCACAGATGAAATCCGCAACGGCACTGCCCGCCGGTTGCTGCCGCTTGAACTTGGCACCTTCTACCTGGCGATTGCGGAGATACTGCCAGAGCCTGTGCTCGGCCTCGGTGCCATTGGCGCGCAGGGCTCGGGCAATTCGGGTCAGGCGCTTTTGCGGCATACGCGTGACTTTATCTGATCTCCCTCCAATTTGGGAGATGTTGCGCTCCTGAATCTCCTCTCCTTTGGGAGAGGATACGAAAGCTTGGCAGCTTGCTGCCTAGCTGAAGTTGGTGAGGGTTCCGCACTCTCGATAGCTCCCGGAGTCCCTCACCAACTTCGCCTAATTCGCTGCGCTCATAAGGCTTCGTATCCTCTCCCAAAGGAGAGGAGAAAGAAGAGAGATGGAGAGTGAGGGAGAGGAGCCCCTCACCGCCCGTTCCCACGAGCCACAGTGGGCCGCGGCGCCCTCTCACCCCGCCTCTCAACCGCCATTTCAACCGCCGGTTCGATCCGCGGCGGGATCGGCGCCTTCACAGGCGTCTCCAGCAACGACCACCCAGCCGGCAGATAATCCGTCGACATGTAGAAATAGAAGATGCAGCTCCCGTCACCGCGATAGCTTGCGCCCTTGACGAGGCCGAAGGCGGTGCCGCCGTTGAACACCGGCGCGCCGCTGTCGCCACCCTTGCAGGTAGGCCCGGACACGGCCACCCAGGTCGCGAGGCACGCCCCGCCGCACAGATCGCCCGAGGGTGCGAAATCGACCAGCTCTACCTCAGCGCAGCTATAACCAGTCCGCTCGCCGCGGTGGCACACCACATCGCCCACCCGCGTGCTGGTGCGGTTGCGCATCCCCGTCACCGCGCGCGCCACGGTCTTTTTGGTGTCGGCATAGAAAAGCGGCTGCAGCGCCTGCTCGCTGACATGGAGCTGCACGTCCTGATAGCCCCAGCCCCATTGGCCGAGGAATTTGAGCGGCAACTGGCTGCGATCGGGGCCGTAATAGGCAAGCGTATCGGGGCAATGCGCCGCCGTCACCATGCCGTCATGCGTGCCGTCCGTCACCACAAAGCCGCTGGTGCAGGAATAGCGCTTGCCGTCGACCGGGTTCATCCCCTCGACGCGCCCGCCCCCGCCGACCAGGTTCACATCCTTGAGATTGACCTGGGGCCGGTCCTGCACCCGGAGCCGCACCGGCACCCCGGCGATCTTCTCGATCCGGGCTTTCAGCGTATCCTTGCCGATCTTGTCGACATCGGAGCCGTCGACCATGAGGATGAGCTGCCCGGTCCGCGGATCGACGCCCATGCTCGGCGGATGCGGCACGGCGGCGCGGATCTCGGCCTGATGCTGGGTGATCGCGCCCAGTATGTGCGTGCGCGAGACCGGCGCGCCGGTCTTGAACACGATCGGCACATTCATCCCGCCGGCGAACACGGACTGGTCGGGGACCGGATCGGAACCCGTCAGCAGCACAACGATCCGGTAGTCTGGACGATGCTCGATATAGAGGCCGGCCAGGCGGTCGCCATACACATCCTGCAGGCGGTCGGTCGTCGCGACCGTCTCTTCCTGCGCGCGGAGCCGGCGCATCGCCTCGTCGACCGGCACGTCATAGAGCCGGGCATATTCGCCCGCATCCTGGGACAAGCCCTCGTCGATGGTCTGGACATGCGCAAGGGACGAAGGCGGCGGCGAAACCGCGGCGGTGCCGCGAGACTGCGCTGCGGCGGCTCCAGCCGTCATCGCCAGAATAGCCCCGATTGCAACACGCCGAAGCGCCCGTCTCACATATATGCCCATGGCGCCAACATCGCCTGATCGCGCCCCGCTGGCAATCCGGACTATTGCGGCCTGAGCACCGAAATCTGCGCCGATCCGGGAATCATCGCCGGCTGTGGTATGGGGGACACGCAGCATAACATTTGCGTCGGCCCGGGCGCTGCGGCATCAGGGCCGCGATGAGACCCCAGACGATGCGCAGCCTGCGCCAGCTCCACCATTATGTCGGCGTGTTCCTCGCGCCCGCCATCCTGTTCTTCGCATTCAGCGGCGCGGTGCAGACCTTCCGATTGGGTGAAGACAAAGGCTGGGGCGGCCCGCCGCCCGCGGCGCTGGTCTGGATGACGAGCGTCCACAAGGACCAGACGCTCCCCCGTGCCGAGCCCCCGGAACCTGCGCCTCCTCCCCCCAAGGCGGATGCCGCCAAACCGGACTCGCCGGAGGCCGCCAGACCAGCCGCCGATAACGATCATGACCACGATGGCGATCACGACCACGATCACCAAGCGCCGCGCGGCCCCTCCCCGCTCCCGCTCAAGATCTTCGTCGTGCTGCTGTCGCTTGGCCTGATCACCTCGACCCTGCTCGGCATCACCATCGCCCTCAACAACCGCGCGATGCGCCGCACCTCGATCGTCATGCTCATCGCGGGCACGGTGCTGCCCCTGCTCCTGCTGCTGGTTTAAGGCCGGAACCCTCCCTCACGCCCGGCTGCCCTCTCGCGCCGATAAGCTGCCGCGAAATCGGGAACAGGCGCCGCGTTCTTCCGTTCGGCTCGCAAGCCGAAGAGGAGAGCATGAAAATGGAACTTCATCGTGGGCGCTTGATCGACCATATCCAGCTCGTGGTGCGCGATCTGCCCGCAAGCCGCCGCTTCTACGAAGCGCTGTTCAAGGTGCTCGGCCTTCCGATCGGCGGCGAGGCCGATGATTATTTCTGGGTGGACGAGCTGTTCGTCTCAACCGCCGACAGTAAGTCGGCGCACGGCCAATTGACCGGGCGGCACCATCTCGCTTTCCAGGCAGCCGATCGCGATATGGTCGATGCGTTCTACAAGGCCGGGCTGGAAGCAGGCGGAACCGACAATGGCGCGCCGGGCGAGCGACCCTATCATCCCGGCTATTACGGTGCCTTCCTGATCGATCCGGACGGCAACAATATCGAGGCGGTGTTCCACGGCGAAGCAAAGCGCAGCGCGCCGTCGGTGACGGTTGCGTTCTAGGTCGCGAACCCAGACGTCCGTTGAATTATGCGTCGTCACCCCGGACTTGTTCCGGGGTCCATCGTGCCGCAAGAGCAGCGCTTGCGTACCCTGCGGAAGCATGGATGCCGGAACAGGTCCGGCATGACGAGAATGGGAACCTGATCGCACGAACCTCGGCTCCACCCCCTTAGCAAGTCCGCGGTTAAACGCGCCGCCCGGATCAGATCCTCAGCCCCAGCAAGCCCGCCATGATGGCCAGGGCGATCGCGCCGCAGACGACCACGCCACCCATCCAGAGCCGATTGACGAGCCGGCGCGCAACGCCATGTGCGAGCACCACCTGACGAAGCCCCAGCGACACATGGACGAGAACAAAGAAAACCCCCCAGCCATAATGCGGGACCAGCCTGATGTTCCACGCGTCATGGATCAGCCCCTCCGGCGCGCCCGATGCCCATGCCCAGTCAGTCTCGATATGGCGCACCACGCGCGCGCCGATCAGCGCCGAGTTGAGATGGGTGACGATGAAGCTCGCGACATAGAGCCCGCTGCCGATCTGCAGCACGCGGAAGCCGTCGCAGGGCAAGCGGCCCCAGCGCCGCGCCAGGGCAAGGCCGGTCGCGATCTGGAAGAGGAGCAACCCGATCAGCAGCCCCTCGACCAGCGGTTGCCGATAGACCGTGCGCCCCGCCTTCATGATCGCGGCATGCATATCGGGTCCGATCAATCCGGACAGATGATTGGTCAGGTGAAAGCCGATGAAGAGGACGATGAGCGATGCCGCCACCCCGTGCACCACGCGGAGCCGGGGAGACACGGCGAGCGTGGCGGCCGGCGGTCGAAGCGCGACATAGGCGATCGCCGCCACCCAGGCGCCCAGCCATATCGTTTCATCGCTCAGCGGCCGCCCGACCAGCCCGCGCGTGACGCCGATCCAGACGAAAAGCGGCGGCGCGACCATCGTCAGATAGGCCAGCGATCGGGCCCGCACCCGCGCATCCCCCGGATCCGCAACCGAACGCAGGCAATAGGCCCAGGCGAGACCCACAAGCGGCACAGACACCGCCAGCAACAGGCAAAGCCAGCCGGCGGCCGCTCGGCTCATATTCGGATGGCTTCCCGGCACACCGGCCCAGCTGCTGAACCCACGCAGAAGGAACGGGTACGACAGCGCCAACAGGAGCGGCGCGAACCACTTCATCGAACGGCTCTCAATCTGCAGGGCGCTCATTGATTTATCTCGTCATACCGTATATTACGGTAGAGCGCATTAAATCGGAATCCACTTATGTCAACGCAAAGCCGAGCCAGCCGACCGCGCGAAGAGGTGCTCACTGGCCTTGCCCATGCCGCCAATGTGCACAGCGAGGCGATCGTCCTGTTCCATTCAGCGATTGCGCAAAGCATGGGCCTGGACCCGACTGCCTATAAGACGCTCTTCCTCCTCAGGCGCCTCGGCCCGCTCAGCGCCGGGGAGATAGCGAAGGAGACCGGATTGGCGACCGCGTCGGTCACGGACCTGATCGATCGCCTCGTCAAGAAAACCTATGTCAGCCGGGGCCCGCATCCCACGGATCGTCGGCGGATCGTGGTGACGTTGATCGAAGACTCCGTCACAGCGACGCGCCGCCATTTCGGCGTGCCGAACCCCTCCATGGCCGCGCTATGCGACCATTATGATGTCGAGCAGCTCGAAATCATCACGGATTTCCTGAGGCGCAATGCGGAGAGGCTGAGGCAGGACCTGGCGCATCTGCATGAGGATCCCCGGCAACCGCCTGTGCTGGGCGATTGATCGCCCCCGGGACGGCTAACTGAGACTGTCATGCGGGATCATGACGAAGGCAGGGCTGATTGATGAATATGTCATCATCACCCGGCCGATCGCTTATGGTGGCGGCAAACCCCTGTTCAGCGGCTTAACGAACGCGCCCAGCCTGCCGTTTGAGTTTCTTGACTCGGTGGCGCTGATAGGCGTTGATCTGTCGACAGGGCGGACGGGC
Organism: Sphingomonas bacterium; assembly: GCA_040006055.1. Lineage (GTDB taxonomy): Bacteria > Pseudomonadota > Alphaproteobacteria > Sphingomonadales > Sphingomonadaceae > Sphingomonas. The sequence goes on from JBDTXU010000585.1 coordinate 34,200, forward strand.
TCGAAAGGGCGGACGATCATCGAACCACAGTTGCTCTATGTCGGACACGAAAAAGTGCCGGTCCTGATTGTCGACAACTATGTCG
>JBDTXU010000586.1:0-5071 GCA_040006055.1 Sphingomonas bacterium
CCGGCATCGAATCCTGGTGGGGCCCGGAGGGCTTCGAGGTGACGGTCACCGCGCTTGATCTCCGCCCGGGCGGCGAGCTGAACTATCTGATGATCGCCAAAGCCCCTGAGATGGTGGCCTATATGCAGCAAGCGAACATGCCGCTCTCCACCCCGTGCACGGTCACCTATACCGAGGTCTCGGCGCCAAACCGGCTTGTCTACAAGACGCTGACCGACTTCGTGCCGGGCGTTGAGCCCTATGACGTCGCAACGATCGTCGAGTTGCGCGAGACCGCTGACGGCGTGGCGGTGACGATCACCTTCGACGCGATGCACGACGCCGCCTGGACTGAGCGCGCCCGCGCCGGCCATGAAAGCCAGATGCGCAAGCTCGACGCGCTGCTCGCCGCGCAGGGCAAGGGAGCGCGGTCGTGAAGCGCTGGCTCGCCAGCATCGGCGCCGTGGCGGCGGGGTTCGTGGTCACCGCGGGCGGCGCCGCCCTGACGGACATGGCGATGCACGCCGCCGGAATCTTCCCCGCCGCGCCAGAGGTGATGTCGGGTCCGTTGTTCGCGCTCGCCTCGGCCTATCGCGCGGTCTTCACCGTCGCCGGCGGCTATGCCACCGCGCGCCTCGCGCCCGATCGGCCCATGCGCCATGCATGGATCCTGGCGGGCATCGGCGTCGCGGCGGGTCTCGCGGGCGTGGTCGCTTATTACGCCGTGGGCGGCGCTCAACTCGGGCCGGTCTGGTATCCGCTGTCGCTCCCACTCGAGGCGATCCCCTGCATCTGGCTGGGTGCCCGCCTCGCCCTCCGGCGGCTACGGAGACAGTGACTTTACTTGGCATTGTCGCCAATCCCCTCTCGGGATATGATCTCCAAAGCCACGCTGTCAGCGTATTTCCGTAATTCCAGATCAAAGGTTCAGCCAGCCTGAGCTGAGGGGTCGTTTCCAAATGGGAGGGGGTTATGCAGGCGTTTGAAACCGACCGTTTGCCGGTCAAGCCGATGTACACCGCGCCGGATGGCACGGATGTTCGTGCGATGCTCCAGCTGGATGGAGGCGGCTTGGCCCATTTCGAACTGCCTCCCGGGCGCACGTCTTTCGCGGTGACCCACAAGACTGTCGAAGAGATCTGGTACATCCTCGGCGGCAAAGGGGAGATGTGGCGCAAGCAGGGTGACCAGGAGGAGATCGTGCCAATCGACGCAGGAATCTGCCTGACGATCCCGCTCGGGACTCACTTTCAATTCCGATCTTTCGGCTATGAGCCGCTGGTCTTCGTGGTCGCCACAATGCCGCCCTGGCCGGGAGGGGATGAGGGCGTCACCGTCGATGGATGCTGGACGCCATCGGGTTGAGCGAAACGCAGGCGCCGCCCGCTCCCCGGAGGAGCGGACGGCGCACCATTTCAGCATTGAGACCGAACCCTCACCGCAGCGATCGGAACGTCGCCCGCAGCTCGTCGGTGAACGACACAGGCTGCTCCCAGGCCGCGAAATGCCCGCCCTCCCGCAGCCGATTATAATGAACAAGCTTCGGATAGGCGCGCCGTGCCCAGCTCTCCGGGGCAGTATAGATCTCGTCCGGATAGGCGCTCACCCCCATCGGCAGGTCCACACCCTTGGGCGCAAAGAAGGCCAGCTTGCTCTCCCAATAAAGCCGCGCCGAGGAGACCGCCGTGTTGGTCAGCCAATAGAGCGTGATATTGTCGAGCACATCGTCCCGCGTCAGCCCTTCCTGCGCCCCATCGAACGCCCGGGTGATCAGCGCCCGGCTGCGATCGTCATGGTCGAGCATCCAGGCCGCAAGCCCGATCGGCGAGTCGGCAAGCGCGTAAAGCGTCTGCGGCCGCCCCGCCATCTCCTGCGCATAACCAAGGCCATGCTGATAAAAGGTCGAAAGCTGGTCGAACGCATAACGCTCGTCAGCCGACAGGCCAGCCGGCGCCGGCCCGTTCGGCAGCAATTTCGCGATCTCGTCGGGAACGGTCGCCGGCATATTGGTATGCACGCCGATCAGCCCGGCCGGCCGCAGCAGCGCCATCTGCTCGGTCACCGCATTGCCCCAGTCCCCGCCCTGCGCGACATAACGCGTATAGCCGAGCCGCTTCATCAGCACCGTCCAGGCCCGGGCGATGCGGATCGGGTCCCAGCCCGCCTCGGTCGGCTTCCCCGAAAAGCCGTGCCCCGGCAGCGACGGGATGACCACATCGAACGCATCGGCCGCGGTGCCGCCATGCGCGGTCGGATCGGTGAGCGGGCCGATCACCTTCATCTGCTCGATGATCGAGCCCGGCCACCCATGGGTGATGATCACCGGCAGCGCATTCGGATGCCGCGAGCGCACATGGATGAAGTGGATATCCACCCCGTCGATATTGGTGATGAAATTGGGATAGGCGTTCAGCCGCGCCTCGGCCCGCCGCCAGTCATGCTGGTTCGCCCAATAATCGGCTAGCCGCTTCATGGTCGCGAGATTCACGCCCTGGCTCGCATCCTTCACCGTCTCGCGCTCCGGCCAGTTGGTGGCGCGGATGCGGGCGCGAAGGTCGGCCAGCGCCCGGCTCGAGGCATGGAAGCTGAAGCTGCGGATGCTGTCCGGTCCCGACGAAACCGGAACGTCTGCGCCCGCGAAATTCGGCAGGCTCAGGCCAACGGCGCCGATCAGCGACGAAGCCAGAAGAGTGCGACGGGCAATGTTGGTGCTGGTCATGGTGGTTCTCCCTTGCTGTCGGGGCGCGATCAGCGCGCGTCCGGTGATCTGGAGTTAGCCCGGGCCGCCGCGCCCCGCCGTTCGCAGCTTGCGGCGACTATCGCGGGATTGCGGTGATCGACGCGACTGCGTTACGCTTCGCCCGCGAAACGACTCGCGCGGCCATGCCGGTGGAGGGCGAGAGGCAATGACCGCCGTCAACGCCATGCGCATTGCGGAAGCCCCGCCCGACCCGTTCGACGCGATGAGCCGCGTACTGGACCAGCCGCCGATCGCGCTCTCCGAACGCCTCAGTGGCGACACACGCCTGACCGGCAGATGGACCCACGGCCCCCTGCACGACGCGCTGCCCGGCATGCCCGCGCATGTCATCATCGCCCATCACAACCAGGGCACCGAGATCGTCCTGCGCACCGGCGAAGGCCTGCGCGCCCGCGCCGAGACCAGCCCAGGCACGATCGTCATCATCCCCGCCGGGCATGACGGCCGCTGGGACATCAATGGCGGCGTCGATGTCAGCCATGTCTATCTGACCGAGGCGCGGCTCCACAAAAGCGCCGAAATGCTGACCGGCGGGCGCGGTGTCGAGCTGCTCGATCGCCTGTGCTTCGCCGATCCGCAAATCACCCACATCCTCGCGCTGCTCAGCGACGAAAAGCTGACGAGCGACGCCTCGGCCCGGCTGTTCCTGGAACAGGCGATCGACCTGCTCTGCACCCAATTGGTGCGCGGCCATTCAAGCTTCAGCGCGCTGCCCGATCCGGCGCCGAAGCGTGGCCTCGCCGATTGGCAGGTCAGGCGAGTCACCACCTATATGCGCAGCATGATGGAGCAGGAGATCGGCCTCGACGAACTCGCCGCGCTGGTGAACCTCAGCCGCTTCCACTTCTGCACCGCCTTTCGCCTGGCCACCGGCAAAACCCCGCACCAATGGCTGACCAACCTCCGCATCGCGCGCGCCAAGGAAATGCTGACCGATCCCCTGCTGCCGGTCACCGAGATCGGCCTGTGCGTGGGGTATCAGACGCCGTCGTCGTTCGCGGCGAGCTTTCGCAAGCTGGTCGGGGCGACGCCGAGCGAGTTTCGGCGGGCGTTGTAGGCGCTGAGCTGGGTGCGGCCAATCGCCCGCGCCTGAAATGGAAGCGCGAAAAATTGCGGGTCGAAGTCGATTTCGGAAAGCGTCGTTCGTCGTTCCGGTGAGAGGCCGAAAGGAAGGAACACAATGTCTGCGTTCATGGCCTGGTCTGCAGGAACTGGTCCAGAGCGGCGTCAAACCGTGCCGGCTGATCGTACATGATGAAGTGCTTGGCGCCAGGCACCTCGACCAGCGTACCCGCTGGCAGCGCTGCATAGCCGGCCTTCACTGCGTCGCCGAGCACAGTCTCGTGGAGCACGCTCACGGGGATTTTGACGCCACCGAGGCCCGGCCGCAGATCGACGAGCATGTCGTCGGTCATCGCTGTGCCGACAACCGCCGGGTCGCTCGCTTTCATCCAGCCGACTACTCGGGCAACATCCTCGGGCGCCGTGACCATCCGCGCGCCCATCTGCTGTGCCATCGCTTCCGGCATCGGGCCCGACATCTGCGCTTTCATCCCCGCCGCCATCGGCCTTATGCTGTCCGGCGTGGCATTCGGTCCGGCGTAAACCACACCGAGAAACGGCAGCGTATCGACCAGCATCAGCTTCGAGATCAGCCCGGCATGCCGTTCGGCGATTGCGAGGCCGAGCGTCCCACCGAGGCTGTGCCCGATCACCGGGACAGGATGACCGAACCTGCCGAGATAGGCGCTGATCGCTTCGGCCACCGGGTCAAACACCGGGCCGCTGGCGTTGGCTTGTGCCGGTTCGCCCGCGAAGCCGTTGATCTGCACAAGGTGTAGCCGGTACCGCGCGCGCAGCCGGTCCGCGGTCCGGTGCCACGTCTCGCGCGACGAGGCGAGCCCAGGGATCAGCATCACGTCCGGCCCGGTTCCGACGATCTCGATGGAGATGCGATCAGTCGATACGAGCTTGCTGTCGGAATAGAGCCGCGTCGGCGGCGAGGCGGTGGCCTGGGCGCCGGCAGTGCCCGGTTGAGCGAAAAGCAACGAGATCGCCGCGGTGGCGGTAACGTTCAGAAATGTGATGCGAAGTCCGGTCATGGCTTCTCTCCGGCAAGCTGTCGATGATGCCCGAACATGAGCCATTTTCGGAGGCGGAGCACAGTGACATCTGTCACCCGCCAGGCATGACATCGCACACTGATGTGGCGGCGCGCGGCGGTGCATTGGCTTCGCAAGCGAGGAGAATGCACATGAAGCGAGAAGATTTATCGATCGTTGCCGCCCTGATCGGCGTGTCGAAGGCGCTCGGGGGCAATATGGTTCTCGC
>JBDTXU010000587.1:0-2673 GCA_040006055.1 Sphingomonas bacterium
GGCTCGCCGTCCATGTCCTCGAAATCGCCGTCGCTCTGCTCGGCGCCTTCGCCATCCTGCGATTCAGCGTCGCGCTCGGAGCCGCGCGCTTCGATCTCGCCCTGGCCCTGCTCGCCGTCACGCTCGCCTTCCTCGCCCTCGTCGGACTGCTGCTCGTCAGTGCCCTCATCCTCCGAGCCGCCCTCATCAGCTTCGTCGGGGATCATGTCGCCCTCGATCAGTTCGAGGTCCTCGAGCAATTTGGTGGCGAGGCTGGCGAAAGCGCGCTGATCGTCGATCGCGAGGCCAAGCGCGTCGAGATCGCCGCCCGCCTTCTGCTCGATCCAGTCGCGGACCAGTGCCAGGCCCGGTGCGGCGAGCGCGGGCGCCTCGGCTCCGGTCAGCCGCTCGCGGACCATCAGCGAGAGCGCGGTCGAGAGCGGCACCTCGTCGCGGTTGCGGGCGCGGGTGATCGGATCGGCGCGGAGCTTGAGATCGAGCGCGGTGGCGAGATTGGAGGCGATCCCGGCATAGCCGCGCGCACCCAGCGCCTCGACCCGCGCGCTTTCGACCGCGTCGAACACTGACCGTGCCACGGCCTCGACGGGCGCGGTGCGGGCGTGCAATTTGCTGTCATGGTGGCGCAGCCGGAGCGCGAAGCCGTCCGCGAAGCCGCGCGCTTCGGCGACTTGCTCGGCGGGAAGAGTCCGCGCCGGCATCGGCACCTTGATGTGCTTGCCGCTCTGGGTCGGCGCATCGGCGGTGAAGGCGAGCTCGATCTCCGGCTCGCGCGCGATCGCCCGCGCCGCGCCGCCAAGCACGGCCTTGAAGCGATCGAGAGGGGTTTCAGTGGTCATTGCCTGATATCCGGGAGTACGAAATGCCCGGGTGCGAGATCATGATCCACCCGAATCTTCGCGAAACGCGTCACCGGATCGAAGGACAGCACCGTCACGACCGCGCCCTCGATCACCGCATAAGCGGGGAGCTTGTTGATCGGGATGGTGTGGCGGGCGCCGGGCAGGACGCGCTGCATGCCGAACACATTGACCTCAACATCGAAGGCGATGCTGTTCGTTTCGCCCGCCGGCCCGGCGAAGCGCAGTTTGAGCTCGCTGCCGCCGCCGAGCATCATGCCGGTGATCAGGCCGTATTTCGCGGGCGGGATTTCGAAGGGCGCGCGGGCTGCGCCCTTGGCGCCGATCAGGATCGCGTGATCGAATTTCTCGTCATGGTCGCTGTCATAGAGGCAATAGCGCGTGGCGGACTGGGCCGGGCGCAGCGCGGCGACGAGGCCCGAGGCGAGCGGGCTCGCCGGTGCCTTGGCGACGGGTGGCTCGGCCTCGCAGAACAGCACCGACGGATCGCCCGGGACGCCGGGAACGCTCGCTGACTGGAGCGAGGTCTCGCGGGTGAAGGTGCGCTTCTGGCCAGGCCGGTCGAGCGCGATCGGCTCGATCAGCAGCGCGGTCTCGGGCCGGCCGAGAACGCTCTGGGCGATCACGTCGCCGGGGCGGACGAGCTGCTCGCCCTTGAGCGTCCTGCCAGGGAGCAACGTGTACGGTGCCGGACCGATCTTGTAATCGGCCACGGGCGCAGCCTTGGGAATCGGGGCGGCGGCGGTGAGCAGCGCGAGCAGGACAAGCGCCGCACCGCGCCGCGCCGCGTCGCCCATGCGGCCGTCGGGGATCGCCGCCGGCGATGCCCGCACGATGCTCACGCTTTCCCGACCACGCTCTCGGGCAGGTCCTTCCCGAACACGCGCTGATAATATTCGGCCACCAGCGCCCGCTCCGCCTCATCGCATTTGTTGAGGAAGGAGAGGCGGAAGGCAAAGCCGACATCGCCGAAGATCAGCGCATTCTGTGCCCAGGTGATCACGGTACGCGGGCTCATCACGGTCGAGATGTCACCATTCATGAATCCGCGCCGGGTCAGGTCCGCGACGCGGACCATGTCGTCGACGGTCTTCTTGCCCTCGGGCTTGTCATATTCGCCCGACTTGGCGAGCACGATCTGCGCCTCGACCGCGGCGGGCAGATAGTTGAGCGTGACGACGATGTTCCAGCGGTCCATCTGGCCCTGGTTGATCTGCTGCGTGCCGTGATAGAGCCCGCTGGTATCGCCGAGGCCGACCGTGTTGGCGGTCGAGAACAGGCGGAACCAGGGGTTGGGGCGGATCACGCGGTTCTGATCGAGCAGGGTGAGCTTGCCCTCGGTCTCGAGCACGCGCTGGATGACGAACATCACGTCGGGCCGGCCGGCATCATATTCGTCGAAAACAAGTGCGGTCGGGGTTTGCAGCGCCCATGGCAGGAGCCCTTCGCGGAATTCGGTGACCTGCTGGCCGTCCTTCAGCACGATCGCGTCGCGACCGACGAGATCGATCCGGCTGATATGCGCATCGAGGTTGATCCGGATGCACGGCCATTTCAGGCGCGCCGCGACCTGCTCGATATGAGTCGATTTGCCGGTGCCGTGATAGCCCTGGACCATCACGCGGCGATTATAGGCAAAGCCGGCGCAGATCGCGAGCGTGGTGTCGGCGTCGAACACATAGGCAGGATCGAGATCCGGCACGCGCTCATCGGCCTCGCTGAAGGCGGGCACTTCCATATCCGAGTCGATCCCGAAGGTCTCGCGGACCTTCAGCATCTTGTCGGGCGCTTCCATGATCGTCGTTTCGCGACTGTC
>JBDTXU010000588.1:0-2450 GCA_040006055.1 Sphingomonas bacterium
GGCAGGAACTTCAGCGTCGCGGGGTTGGGCGTTGTTTCGGTTTCGATGAGCATGATCGGCATGTGGCCCCGGCGCGCTCCAGGATCAAGCGGTGAAGTGGAAACGGTCCTTTGCGATTGCTCCCACCAATCTGGTTGCGTTCGGCGATAGTGTGGCGGGCGGATTGCGAGTATGGCCTGGGCGGCGGGCATACCAGGGGGCAGTCGCTGTGAGAGCGCCGAATATCGGTCCATTCCAGATTTTACTCTGTCATTTTTTCAACTGGCACCGGGCCGGGCGGCGGCGGCAGCCCGAGAACGGATATGAACGAGCTCGGTGCCGGGGATGCGCGCACAATCTCAGGCGCGAGCCCGGCGGATCCTGGAAACTGGCGTCCAGGCCAGAAACAGCCAAATTCGAACCGGCCAAGCCACGCATAGCCAAGCCAGGGACAGCCACGCCACGAATGGCCAAGCCCCGAAGAGGCGCGGAGCGACCGCGAAGCAGGAAATCCAGAGAGCTGTCACAAGACTCCTGATGCGTGAGGCGGGCCGGCGGGCAGACTCCATAACGCCGATTCAGGGAACTTTCGCTTGTTCTCTCCTGTTGAGATGGCAATGCAAAAGTGACATTATCGCCGTTCTGGTGGGAATTGACGCGTAGATGAACGTACCAAATATCGGCCCCTTTCAGCCGTTGCTGTGTCGTTTCGGCTGGCATCGCCGGGGTCGGCTCCGCGATTCCTCGGCTGAATTTCAACGGGCACGGTGTCGCGGATGCGACGAGAATATGATCCGCAGGCCTGGACAAGAATGGCGGCTCGCAACCCCAGACGACTATCGCGCGCCCATGATTGAGGAACCCGAGGCACAGCCCTTGCCGAAGCCGATCGAATGGCCAAAGCGCGCGACCGAACCGCCTCCGCCGCCAAAGGCGAAACTGAAACTGAAACCAAAAGCGAAGACGCCGCGACGCACGAGCGGCGTAGCAGCCGGCGCCAAGGCAGCGCGAACTCCGAGGAAGCCGAAACCGGCGCCAGTCAAATCGGAATAAGCGCCGTAACCCGGCGACCCGAAGTCAGCCGGCGGCCTTCCGCTTCTTTCCTGCCGCGCCGCGCCTGGGTTTCGGCACGGCCTGATCCATCCCCGCCAGATAACGCGCCACCGCGGCGGCGATCGGCTGGCCGGTATTCGCCTCGAAATAGGAAAAGGCGGGCGAGGGGTTCACCTCGAAGCAATAATAATCGCCATCGGGCGTCAGCTTCAGGTCGATCCCTGCAAAGGCGAGTCCGAGATCGGCGGTCAGCTTTACGCACCGCGCGGCGATCTCTTCGGGCAACTCGTGCGCCGACAACTCAGTCGATCCACCCTGCCTCTTGGCATAACGATAATCGACATGGGTGCTTTCGATCCAGGTCGGAAACACCGCATCGCCGATGACATGGACCCGGATATTGGTCCCCGGAATCGCCGCCTGGAACTGGACCGGGCACCAGCCGATCCGCTCGAGCCGCGCCATATCCTCGTCGTCCAGCGTCTTCACGATCGATCGCACCGCGCTGATCGATTTGTAGATGATCGTGCCATGCTCCTCCCGGAACGCGAGCACAGCTGCCGGATCGTTGGTGATCAGCGTCGGCGGCGGCAACAGGCCGTGGCGCGCGATCAGCTGCGCCTGATAGGGTTTCGATCCGTTCGATCCCTGAGGTTCGGCGCGATTGACGATCCGCGCGGGCGAAACCTCGCTCCACCGGAACAACGCCTCATGGAACGCACGCGAGTGAGTCCGCGCCGGATCCTCGGGCGCGAGCCCCTCCAGCTCGGGCAGCATCCGGTCGTCCATCAGCCGCATATAAGCGCCGGTCACGGTGGCGAGATCGATCGTCTCGTCTCCCATCCGCAGCGTGCCCGAAACGCCCGTCTCGTCGGATGTCCAGTCGATCGCCGCGCTCGCGACGTGCCGCTGGTTGACGAAGCGATAGTCAGCGCCGAGCGCGTCGAGCGCCGTGCCGACCATTTCGAGCGGGGTTTCGGAGGGGATTCCAGCCAGCAGGATCATGTCGTGAACGCCTTTGCCAGCGCGTCGGCAAGCGCATCGCCGCCGCGCATCATATCGGGGAGGGGCGTGGCGCCGATCAGGCGCCACTCGCCGCCATTCGCCGCATCATGGGGAACCCGCTCGAAATCCACGCCGAGCAAGTCGCAGTTCGCATGGCGTGCCAGCGCCCGGCATCCCTCAGTCAAAGCGTCGGGGAGCGCGATCGGCGCCACGACCTCGTCGCCACACACATAGACACTGAGCTCCGCCAGTCGCGGCAGCCAGGCCTGATCCGGCGCGTCGCCCGACCCCTGCTTCCACGGCGTGGTGGGCAGTCCGGCGCGCGCCGCCAGCGTCGCCCATTCGGACGGATGGCGGGAATTGCCGCACAGCCCCTGCGGCACCGGCCGGTTGATCACCCGCCCCGGCCAGCC
>JBDTXU010000589.1:0-4182 GCA_040006055.1 Sphingomonas bacterium
GGCCAGGAGATCCGCGTCGACAATCAATTCTACTCGGACGCTAGCTATGGCATCGAGCAGATCGCCTTTGCCGACGGCACGGTGTGGGACCGCGCCGCAATCCTCAGTCATTTGACCACGTCAACCGATGGCGTCGATGTGGTGACTGGCACGACTGGCGCCGACTATCTGCGCGGTCTGGGCGGAAACGACTCACTCGACGGGCTTGCCGGCGACGACGAGCTGCGCGGCGACTCAGGCGATGACGATCTGACGGGAGGAGCGGGCAATGATGCCCTGATCGGCGGCACCGGAACCGACGTGGCGCACTTCGCCGGCGCCCAGGCGGACTATCAGCTCAGCACCGCAAATGGTGTCGTGTCGATCACCGACACGGCACCCACCGTGGACGGCGACGACGGCACCGATACGCTGTCGGGAATCGAAACCCTGGCATTTGGCGATGGCAGCACGATGTCGATCGTCTCGCCGATCGTGCTTGATCTCGACGGTAACGGACCGTCGTTCACGTCAATTGCTGCCTCGACCGCGTCGATCGACCTGAGTGGCGACGGGGTCGCTGACAAGGCAAGCTGGATCGGCTCGGGGGATGCGTTCCTGTTCCTCGACCGCAACCATGACGGCACCATGAGCGGCGTCGCCGAGATGAGTTTCATCGGCGACAGGCCGGACGCAGGGTCCGACCTGGAAGGCCTGACCGCGTTCGATACCAATGGCGACGGGGCTTTGTCCGCTGGTGACGCGAGCTTCCAGGATTTTGGGCTTTGGCAGGACGCCAATGGCAACGGCCAGGTCGACACCGGCGAAACCCACTCACTTGCCGATGCCGGTATTGCCTCGGTCAGCCTGTCGCGAGCGCCGACCCAAGCGCAATGGGCCTGGGGCTCGAGTATCGTTTTGAACAGCGGCACGTTCACGCGTTCCGACGGTTCAGCCGGTACCCTGGCCGATGTTGCGCTCGCCTTCGAGGCCGGCTCGCCCGGCGCGCGCCTGGCAAGCGGGCCGGTGTCGACTGGTCGTAGCTCGGATCAACGCGCACAGGTCTATGCCCGGCAACTGATCGACGCAATTGCCTCGTTCGAACCGGAAACGCCAGGGTTCCTCGACCTTTCCAATGCTGGAGCGACGGGAAATACGCCTGTCGTCGGGCTGGTCGGACGACCGATCTGGAGCGAGCTGAGATCATCCTGACCCGAATGCAAAGGGACAGGCCCGTCTGAGGAGTCGGCTCGACCGTTTAGCGATGTTGCCGGGCAGCATCGCTTCCGGCCCCGCTCGAAACTAGTCTGACGCGGACATCTGGCTCGGGGCATCGCCTGAATCCAGTTCTACCCGCCCGGGAGTTCCGATTCATGAAGGCAGCGCGGGCCACACGGCCACGTTGCCTTCATATTGCGACTATTCCGGCTGCGTCTCCGATTGCGGGTGCTCGTCCGCCGCGTATCCTGCTCTTGGCTTTCGGTCAGGAGAGGGAAAATGGGTCGGATCCGGACGACTATCGGCATCGCGTTGTTGGGGCTCGCGCTCGGCGGCTGTCTGCAGCCGCGCCCACCGGCCAACGCCGCCTGCGCCTATCGCGCGCTGCCGCTGCGAGTGGATTCGGGCCATCCCCAGGTTATGCTCGGTGCCGTCAACGCCCCCTCGGGCCGGAATGACTTCGCGGCCGAGATTGCCAGGGCGCTTGCCAGCCGGCCCATACCGCCACGCACCGGCGGGGTGACGACGGAGCGGCTGCCCGCACCCCCGCCGCCGCAATTCCTCGTCCTGAGCGGCGGCAGCCAGCACGGTGCGTTCGGCGCCGGCTTCTTCTACGGGATGAAGCAGGTTCCGAAATATGATGTCGTCACCGGCATCAGCACCGGCTCTCTGCTCAGCACCTTCCTGTTCCTCGCCAACAGCCCGGCACCCAAAGACCGGAGCTATAGCTGGGTCGACGGCCCGCTCGCCGCCACCATTAAACCGGGCGTGTCCAACACCGGCGATCTCGCGCTCGCGTATTCCATCTCGAAGGAGGGCGATATCGCGACGCCCACCTCGGGGGGCATCCTCGGCGGCCTGAGCAAGGGCGCGCTCGCCACCTTCGGCCCGCTCGAAGCGCGGCTGAAGGCGCTGCTGACGCCCGAGACGCTGCACGAGCTCGCCCAGGAGAATGCGGCCAACCGCAAGCTCTATGTCGGCGTCGTCAATCTCGATGATGGTCAGGGCTATGCGATCGACATGACCGAGCTCGCCTCGCGCATCGACACGCCCGGCTGGACGGGGAAGACCGACGCGCTCCAGGATTGCTACGTCCATGCGCTGGTCGCATCGTCCTCGGTGCCACCATCGGCCTATCCCGTGTCGCTGGCGATCGCCGAGGCCGGGGCGACCCGCACCAACATGTATATGGATGGCGGCGCGCGCTTCGGCGTCTTCCTGCAACAGCTTGAAGAGGCGCTTGGCAACAACGTCGCGAAGGACACGCAGGTGACGGTGATCGTCAATGGCGTGCTGTATAGCGGGCCCTGGCTGGATCAGGGCAAGCCAGTCGTGAAATGGTCGTCATTGACGGCCGGCGCCCGCGCCGTGTCGCTGCTCGAGAACCAGGTTTACCGCTTCTCGGTGGCGAGCGCCGAGAATTACGGCATCGCCCATGGCGGCCTCAGCATGGCCTTTATCAGCAATGAAGGCCTGCCGCCGGGGTCGGAGGATCCGGACGCGCATGTCTTCAACGGCAAGACCTGCGCTGAATGGACTGCGATCGATAATCTGCAAAAGCCGCTCGAATTCCATCCGAACTATATGTCCTGCCTGTCGGACTATGGCCGGATGCGCGGTGTGGCTGAGGCTTGGAACCGCAGGATCGTGGAAGCGCAGGCGCCTGCGGCTCGTCGCTAGCATTCTGAATCGCAAGTTTGTTCAAAGATTTATCGTCACCCCGGACTTGTTCCGGGGTCCATGGTTCCGCGCACGCAACGCCGGCACACCCTGCGGAAACATGGATGCCGGAACAAGTCCGGCATGACGGGATGGAAATCTCATCGACCAAACTTCAGGTCCAGCAAGCTGGCCTCGATTCAACCACATCACGGGCCGTGCATTATGGCGCCACGGGACACTCAGAAGCCCGAACCGCTCATTCTCATCGTTGGTAGCTGGATGTTTCGCACTGCTCTCGCTGATGGCGTGAGCGCCGAAATTCCCTGTTATTCCCTGTTATTTCCCTGTTCCGAGGCGACTGCACATGGAGAATTCTATTCAAGTATCTATAAAACGAAGAAATATTCCTGATGAAGCATCAAGAAAAAAGAAAAATTCCCTGTTCCGGGCGGGATAACAGGGAATTTTGGGACTCAGTTCAGCCGCCTCCGCGCCTAGGCCAGTTTCTTCGCGAGAGTGTGAAGCACATCGCGCGGATTCTCGATCGGGTCGCCGTGCGAGACGATAATCCGGCGCAGTGCGTCCATATCCGCCCGGTCGCGGAACTGGGCGGCAAGGGCGGCGGGATCGTCGATGATCCAGTGCTTCACCGGGCGCGGCACTTGTGGTTCGGAGACGCCGAATCCCATCAGCCGCCCCATGATCTGCGCCCCCAGCCCATGCGGATGGGCGACATTGCCGATCACGTCATTGGTGACGAGCGTGGTTCCGCCCGGTCGCTTGATGACGAGCGCCGCCTCATGCTGGCCTGTCCCGGGAACGGTCTGGAAGCTCACGTCCGGGTCATCCAATATGTCGTCCGTGGCATCGACGGCCACCACCTCACTCACCGCCGCCCGCGCACCCGGTGGTGTCATGACGCGGATGTCGGGGTAGCGATCTTTCCAGATCTTCGCGTCCATCCGGTGACCATCGCCCGGCACGATCAGGAAGGTCGGCTTCCCCATCGCCTCGATCCGCGCCATCTCGGGGTCGTTGAGAGCAATCGCGCTATAGATCGCGGTCCGCGCCCCGGTGAGGCGCACCACCGTCATCCGGCGCGGGAAATTGCCGAGCGGCATACGGATCTCGCCGGCGACAGTCAGGATCCCGTCGTCGATTTCGACCAGTTCTTCATGCGGCTGGACTTCCCATTTCTCCAGTATCGCCGGCATCACAAATCTCCTTGGGCGTTCAACCCCAAAGGGACCGAAATGATCCCGATTCCACGCGGTGTTGACGCTCCCCCACCTCCCCAAGTAAATGCGCGCTCCGGCGGCCCAG
>JBDTXU010000590.1:0-2743 GCA_040006055.1 Sphingomonas bacterium
CGCCGGCGACGAGCTGGATCGAAGGGTCGTCGAGGATCTCGGCCTCGCTCCGCGCAAGCTTCACATCGCCGAACTTGGAGCGGAAGCTGGCAATCTGCCCCGGGTCTTTCGCGTAGAGGGCGACCAGCTCGCCGCCACCGCGGATCACCGCCGCCGTCATCCCATAGATATGGTTATGGTCGAGCCCGATCACCGCGAATTTGATGTGATGCTTTGGCCGGGGGTCAGTCGGCGCACCGGTGTTCACCACTTCCGGGATCGCGTTGCCGCCCTTGGAGGCATCCATCGCCTGCGCAAACACATTGCCCGGCAAGGCCGCGGCGAAGCCGGCCATGCCGGCACCGGTGAGCATCGAGCGGCGGTCGATCGGGTTCATGCCAGTTCCTCAGTTCGCCGGTGTCGCCGACGTCTTCCAGTTGATGACATGGCAGGTCGTCGGTTCCGCTCCGACAGTACGCAACGCATGAAGCGAGCTGGAGGCGTTGAGGATGATCGAACCCGGCCCGAGCCACTTCCAAACCCGGTTCGCGGTGAGCGCCATCGCCCCCAGCGCGACGGCAACGTCCCTGCGCGCGATGCGAATCATGACCCGTCCTCTCCTGGCCGGCGTTCCTCTCCTGACGGAGGACTCACCGGGTGCGCAATGTCTGGTAGCGCTACCTTGTTATTTCCTATCCTATATGATTGTCAAAGAGCGATATGGCCACGGTGACTGAAGTCGATGCATTTACGCGTTGCGCCCCGTTGAGCTTGCTTTAAGTCTAGCCGTGATAGCGTCTTACGGGCGCCTGGGAGATGACGTGAGCGGGGGGAATTCGCACGAAGCGGCAGCCGCCGCCGACCGCTTCGCGGCTGCTCATGCGGCGCTGAAGGCGGACAGCTCGATTCAATTTACGCTACAGCCAGCGCCCCTACCGCCACAACCGCCGCAATGGCTGCTCGATTTCTTCCAGTGGCTCAGTCATGTGCTTCGGCCCGTTGGCCGGCTGCTCGGTTGGATCGGCAGCTTCTTTCCCGACGCGCCCTATGCACGCATCTTCCTGTGGACCGTCCTCGCGCTTGCCGCGGCGACCCTCCTCTGGGTGATCTATCAGCGGCTGCGCTACGGTGTCTGGCGCTTGCCGCGCCACGCGCGCGCGACGGCCGCCGCGGTTGAGACGGAAGAGGAGGTCTGGGCGCCGGATGCGGCGCCGGTTCGGGCCTGGCTGCGCGAGGCCGATCTGCTGGCCGAGCAGGGGCGCTATGCCGAGGCCGTGCACCATCTTCTCTTCAGATCGATCGAGGACATCGCCAAGCGCCGGCCGCGCCTCGTGCGCCCCGCGCTCACCAGCCGCGAACTCGCCGGGGCGGATGCGATTCCGGAACCCGCGCGCGATCTGTTCTCGGGGATCGCGCGGCTGGTCGAACGCAGCCTGTTCGGCGGCCGAGCGGTGAATGCCGAGGACTGGAGTTCAGCGCGCACGGCCTATGCTGATTTCACTCTGCCCGGGACATGGCGGGCATGAGCGATATCAGCATCGGAAAAGGGGAAGCGGACGGCGCTTTCCGCATGCGCACCGTTATCCTGATCCTCGCAATCGGCGTGCTCGGCTTTATCGGCACGCTGGTGCTCGGTGCCTATGCGCCGGATTTGCGATCGGGCCGAAATGGTGGGGCCCACGCCCTGTCCAACGCGGCGATCGGCTTCAGCGGCATCGTCCAGCTCGCTCAGGCGACCGGCAGTAACCCGCAGATCATCCGCGACCCGCATATGATGGACGGCGAGGATCTGATCATCTTCACGCCCGATAACGGCAGCCAGGATATCAGCCTTGGCATTGTTGGCCGCGACGCCAAGCCTACGCTCTTCGTCTTTCCGAAGTGGCAAACCAAGGGCGATCCCACCCATAGCGGCTGGGTGCGCTATGTCGGGTTGAAGGACCCCGGCGACCCCGAACGCGTGCTGGCGCCGGCCAAAAAGCTCAAAATCGATCGGCACCCCAGCGGCGGCCGGCCGCTGATCACCACGGGCGATCTGCCACCGGAGATCCGCTTCACGGCGCCGCGTCCGCTCCAGACCATCAGCGGCGCCGGTGTCCATCCGCTCATCACTGACGAGGCGGGGCGGGTGGTCGTCGCCCAGCTCGGCGAGGGGCCGCTCTACGTGATCGCCGACCCCGATCTGCTCAACAACAAGGGCGTCGCCGACGCGCACCAGGCAGCCGCCGCGCTTGCGCTGCTGGATTGGATGAACTCGAGCGGCTCGAGGGAAATCGACTTCGACGTGACGGTGAACGGCCTCGGCCATTCACGAAGCCCGCTCAAGCTTGCCTTCGAACCGCCTTTTCTCGCCATGACGCTGGCAATCGCCGCCGCCGTGGTGCTCGCTGCTTGGCAGGCGACGGCGCGGTTCGGCTCGCCGCGCCGGCGCGAGCGCGAGATCGCATTCGGCAAGGCGGCGCTGATCGACAATACCGCGACCCTGGTCCGCAAGGCCGGGCGTCAGGCGATGCTCAGCGGCCGCTATGCCGATGTGATCAGGGATCGCGCCGCGATCGTGTTCGGCATGTCGCCGCGGCTGCACGACGCCGCGCTCGATGCGCAGTTCGACCGGCTCGACGGGCGCGCGCGCTTCTCCGAGCTCGCTGAAGCGGCAAGGATCGCGACAGACCGGCATTCGGCACTTTCGGCGGCGCAGGCGCTGCACAGATGGTTATGGGAGAAAACACGGTGACGGTAGAAGAGGTTCGCGCACTCGCCGAGG
>JBDTXU010000591.1:0-5995 GCA_040006055.1 Sphingomonas bacterium
CGGCTTTGCTTGGTGTCTGCCACGGCGATCATGGGCTTTCGAGCTGGCAGGGCGGTGGTCCGGTGTCCGGCGAGATGATCGACCAGATTATCACGGCAACGGGCGTGCGCGCCCGTCCGCTACGTCAGGCGCGCGACTGGGGCTATCAGCGGCTTGCTGCTGGTTCCGCCATATTGATCATGGATGCGGCACCGCCGCCGGTCGCGCGGCTGGTCGAGGGCGGCTGCGCCTCCACGCTCGCCTTTGAATTTTCAGATGGGCCGAACCGGTTGATCGTCAATTGCGGCGGAGCGCGTGCCGCGCTGGCGCAACTGCCGGCGGCACTTGCTGACGGGTTGCGCACGACTGCGGCGCATTCGACGCTGACCGTCGGCGACAGCAATTCGACCGCCATCCACGCCGATGGCACGCTTGGCCGCGGCGTCGGCGAGGTCGAGCTCGCGCGCCAGGAAAGCGAGAGTTCGAGCCGGATCGAGGCGAGCCATGATGGCTATGCCCGGCGCTATGGCTTTGTCCATCGCCGCCAGATCGTCCTGGCCGGCGACGGGCGTGAGGTGCGCGGCGAGGATATGCTGCTGCCGGCGAGCAAGCGCCGCAAGCTTGCCGCGACCGCTTTTGCGATCCGCTTCCATCTTGGCCAGGGCGTTACGGTATCGCCGACCGCGGACGGCATGGCCGCCTTGCTCCGCCTTCCCGGCGGGTCGCTCTGGCAGTTCCGCTGCCGCGGCGGCACGCTCGCGATCGAGGACAGTTTGTGGATCGATGGCGAAGGGCGGCCGCAATCGACTCACCAGCTCGTCGTCTCGGGCGAATCGCCCGCCGGTGGCGCAAGTGTCAGCTGGGCCTTGAAGCGCGCGACCTGAGCGGGCAGGGGGACGCGCGACCGCTTCCCCGGAGTTTTTCATGACCCAGATCACCATTCGCCGCGCTTTGTTGTCGGTGTCCGACAAGACCGGCATCGTCGCGCTCGGCGAGGCGCTTGCGCGGCACGGCGTGGAGCTGGTCTCGACCGGGGGCACCGCGGCGGCACTCCGTGAGGCCGGGCTGGCGGTGCGTGATATCAGCGAGCTAACGGGTTTTCCCGAGATGATGGACGGGCGGGTGAAGACGCTGCACCCCAAGGTTCATGGCGGGTTGCTCGCGGTGCGTGACGATCCGGCGCATGTGGCGTCGATGGCTGAGCATGAGATCGGCGCGATCGATCTGGTGGTGGTGAACCTCTATCCCTTCCAGCAGACGGTGATGAAAGGGGCCGATCGGCCTGAGATCATCGAGAATATCGATATTGGCGGCCCGTCGATGGTGCGATCGGCGGCGAAGAACCATGCTTTCGTCGCGATCGTCACTGATCCGGGGGATTATCCCGCGCTGATCGCCGAGATGGATGCCGGTGGCGGCACGACGTCGCTTGATCTGCGCAAGCGGCTGGCGGCGCGCGCCTTTGCCGCAACCGCCAGCTATGACGGCATGATCGCGAGCTGGTTCGGCTTTGCCGATCAGGGCGAAGCGTTTCCCGAGACGCTGCCGATCACGCTCAAGCGCGGTGAAACGCTGCGCTATGGCGAGAACCCGCATCAGCAGGCCGCTTTCTATACAGCGACTGGCCCGCAGGCGCGCGGTATTGGGCAGGCGCGGCAGGTCCAGGGCAAGGAGCTGAGCTACAACAACTATAATGACGCCGATGCCGCGCTCGAACTCGTGAGCGAGTTCCGCGACGCCGCGCCCACGGTGGTGATCGTCAAGCATGCCAACCCATGTGGTGTCGCGACCGCGGCAACGATCGAACAGGCCTATGCCGAGGCGTTCGCCTGCGACACCGTGTCTGCATTCGGCGGCATCATTGCGCTTAACAGGGCGCTCGACGAGGCGACCGCGCGGGCGATCTCTGGCATTTTCACCGAGGTGGTCATCGCGCCCGACGCCGATGAGGCTGCGTTGGCGATCTTTGCGACCAAAAAGAATCTCCGCCTGCTGCTGACCGGCGAGCTGCCCGATCCAGCACGCCAGGGCTTGACGGCAAAGTCGATCGCGGGCGGCTGGCTTGTCCAGACCCGTGACGGTGGCGGGATGCCCGATCTCAAGGTGGTGACGAAGCGTACGCCCACCGAGCGCGAGCTCGCCGATTGTCGTTTCGCCTGGACGATCGCCAAGCACGTCAAGTCCAACGCGATCGTCTACGCAAAGGATGGGGCGACGGCCGGCATCGGTGCCGGGCAGATGAACCGACTCGAGTCCGCGCGGATCGCGGCGTGGAAGGCGAAGGATGCGGCGGAGAAAGCTGGCTGGGGCGAGCCGCGCGCGCTTGGGTCGGCGGTGGCGTCGGATGCATTCTTCCCCTTCGCTGACGGGCTGCTCGCGGCGGTTGAGGCGGGAGCGACGGCGGTGATCCAGCCGGGCGGCTCGATCCGGGACGATGAGGTAATCGCAGCAGCCGATGAAGCCGGGCTGGCGATGGTCTTTACCGGGATGCGGCACTTCCGCCACTGAGTTGCCGCGTCAGGTGGGGAGCGTCGCTCCGTCCATCTTGGGCAGCTTGCCGAACAGCGTGCGGTCTTCGGGGCCGAACGCCCAGCGGAACAATATGTAGAGATAGCTCGCCGCTATCGCCGGGATGCCGATCAGCAGCTCGGCCCATTCGAAGCGTTTGGGCAGGGCCGTGAAGCAGGTGCCCACCATGATCGCGGCGAGGGCCGCCCAGACCAGCGGCAGGCGGAGGCCTGACACGCGAGCCTTGAGCAGGTGCGAGAGATAGGTCGATTTGATGATCGAGGTGATCCCGACCGAGGTGAGCAGCGCGACAGCGGGGCCTGCCGCCTGGTAATTGGTATTCCAGCCCATGTCGCGCATCACCAGGATAAGCACGAAGCTCAAGCCGATCTGGAAGCATAGCATCCCGACCGAAATCATCAGATTCTGGAGCCGGGCGATATAAATCAGGGCGGATTCAGAAACCGCGCCAGTCGAGGCTGCAGCCTCAGCAGTGAGCAGGAAGCCCAGGGCGGCTGTGCCCGCCACGAATTGCGGCCCGACCACGCCCATCACGGCTTCGCCGGGGATGGAGCCCATCAGCGCAAGCCCGACCTGCGCCGCGAGAATCCAGAAGCCGACCTGGCGGACCTGGTTGGCAACCGCCTCGCGATCGCCTCGGGCGAGGCTCGCGGTGATGACCGGCCCGAGAATCGGATCGAAGCTTGTCTTGAGCTTGCCCGGAATCGAGGCGACCTGTTGCGCCATATAATAGATGCCGACGATCTTGGGCTCGAACATCACGCCGAGGATGAAGCGATCGACGTTGCGCGTGCCCCATTCGATTGCGTCGGCACCGGCCAGGGGCGCGTTGCGGCGGGCGAGCGCGAACAGTCTGCCACCATCGGGCGTCCATCCGCGTGGCAAGCCGTAGCTGCGGAAGAAGGGGATGAGCGACGCGATCAATGCCGCGGCCATCGAGCACATGTAAGAGAGGATCAGGCCGTCCTGCAGCGAGATGAACGAGAAGATCCAGGCGCCTGCGCTGATCGTCCAGGGCTCTACGATCGCGCGCGCTGTCACCGTGGCCTGGACATTGCGGCGATAGGCGAGCGCGGCGAGGCTCACATCGGACCAGGCGACCGCGAAGATGATGCACGGCAACCACCGCTCCATTCCCTCGACGGCACTGTCCGGGTACATCACCTGCGGAAAGGCGATCAGCAGCGCGCTAAGCAGGATCGACACGATGAATGCGACGACCATCGCATCAGCGATGACATGCGCGTGGGGTCGCTCGGTGGACGAAAGGGCCTGCGCCAGCCCGCGTTTGAGCCCGAGCGTCGCCAGCAACGCCGCGAGCTCGACGACGACGACGGCCAGCGCGAAACGCCCGACCAGCTCTGGTTTATAGATGCGCCCGGCGATGAACAGGAAAGGCAGACGGGCGGCCAGCCGCAGCAGGAACCCCATAATATTGGTCCGCCCGCCCTTAGCGAGGGCGTTGAGGTCCTCCGGAACGGCGTCGGTCAATGAGCCGCACCCCAGCTCACGCCAACACCGATCTCGATGCCGAGCGGCACGCTGAGCGTAACGGCCGGCGCGGCTGCGGTTGCCATGACGCGCTCGATTATCGGGCGCGCCGCTTCGACATCGCCTTCGGGGAGCTCGAACACCAGTTCGTCATGGACCTGGAGCAGCATCCGGACATGCGGCAGCCCGGCTTCGGCCAGAGCCGGCCCCATCCGCACCATGGCGCGTTTGATGATGTCGGCGCTGGTGCCCTGGATCGGCGCGTTGATCGCGGCACGTTCGGCGCCCTGGCGCTCGTGCTGGATCTTCGACTTGATCCGCGGGAAATGCGTTTTCCGGCCGAACAGTGTCTCCGTATAGCCCTTGTCGCGGGCCTTTTCGGTTGTCTCGACGATATAGTGGTTGATGCCGGGGAAGCGCTCGAAATAGCGGTCGATCATCCCCTGCGCTTCGTCGGCGGTCACGTCGAGCCGCCCGGCCAGGCCCCAGCGGGAGATGCCGTAAAGGATCGCGAAGTTGATCGTCTTGGCACGGCCGCGGGTGTCGCGATTGACCTCGCCGAACAATTCCTGCGCCGTGAGGCTGTGGATGTCGGCGCCGCTCGCAAAGGCTTCCTTGAGTGCTGGCACATCGGCCATGTGCGCGGCGAGGCGGAGCTCGATCTGCGAATAATCGGCTGCGAGCAGGACATTGCCGGGCTCCGCCACAAAGGCGTCGCGGATCTGGCGTCCGATCTCGGTGCGGATCGGGATGTTCTGGAGATTGGGGTCAGTCGAGGAAAGCCGCCCGGTCTGCGCTCCGGTCAGTGAGTAGCTGGTATGGACCCGGCCGGTCTGGGGATTGATCTGCGCCTGGAGCGCATCGGTATAGGTGGATTTGAGCTTCGAGAGCTGACGCCAGTCCAGCACGCGCGCGGCGATGACCTTGCCCGGGGAGTCCTTGTCGGCGGCAATGCGCTCAAGCTCGGTGACGTCAGTCGAATAGACGCCGGACTTGCCCTTGCGGCCGCCCTTGATGCCCATCCGCTCGAACAGCACGTCGCCCAGTTGCTTGGGGCTGCCGATCGTGAACGGGCCACCGGCCAGCCCGTGGATCTCGGTTTCGAGCGCGGCGATCGAATGCGCGAACTCAGTCGAGAGCTGCGCGAGCTTCTCGCGATCGACCTTGATGCCATGCCGCTCCATCTGGGCGATAACCGGCGCGAGCGGGCGATCGACCATCTCATAGACGCGGGTCGCGCCCTCGGCGGGGAGGCGCGGCTTGAAGCGACGCCAGAGCCGCAGCGTCACATCGGCATCCTCAGCGGCGTAGCGCGTTGCCGCCGCCAGATCGATCTCGTTGAATTGCAGCTGGTTCTTGCCGGTGCCGACAACGTCCTTGAAGGCGATGCAGCTGTGTGAAAGATGCGTCGCCGCCAGCTCGTCCATGCCGTGCCCGTGCAGGCCTGCATCGAGATCGAAACTCATCAGGATCGTGTCGTCATGCGGGGCGACGTCGATGCCGAGCCGGCCAAGCACGATCATGTCATATTTGAGGTTATGCCCGATCTTGAGCACTGCCGGGTCCTCGAACAGCGCCTTCAGCTTCTCCAGCGCGACCGCCGATGCCAGCTGGACAGGCTTTTCCGCGAACAACCCGGTGCCGCCATGGGCAAGCGGCACATAACAGGCCTTGTTAGGCTGGAGAGCCATGCTGACGCCAACCAGCTCGGCCCGCGTCGCGTCGACGCCCGTGGTCTCGGTATCAATCGCGATCCAGCCCTGGTGGCGCGACTGTTCGATCCAGCGATCGAGCGCTGCCTCATCGACGACCGTCTCATAGCCATCATGGTCGCAGGGGGGATCTTCTTCCTGTGGCACGCTCTTCGGCGCTTCGACCGGCGCGTCCGCGACAGCGGAAAGCTTGGCGAGCAGCGACTTGAAGCCGTGATGTTCGAGAAAGGCGCGCAAGGGCGCTTCGGGAATGCCCTGCAGCGCCAGGTCTTCGAGCGCATCCG
>JBDTXU010000592.1:0-1574 GCA_040006055.1 Sphingomonas bacterium
CCCATTTTCGGGATCGAGGGGCCGCCGGTCGCGATCACCAGTGCTGGGGCGGTGGCGGTGCGGTCGCCATAAGTGACGCGGTACTGGCCGTCGGCGTGATCGATTTCCCGCGCGGCGTGGCCGAGGCCGATCGTGACCTGGCCCGCATCGCATTCATCGAGCAGCATCGCGACGATCTGCTTTGCCGACCCATCGCAGAACAGCTGGCCGAGCGTCTTTTCGTGCCAGGCGATGCCGTGGCTTTCGACCAGAGCGATGAAGTCCGTGGCGGTGTAGCGGCCGAGGGCTGATTTCGCGAAGTGCGGGTTGGCGGAGAGATAGCGATCGGGCGCGGTGTGGATGTTGGTGAAGTTGCAGCGGCCGCCGCCCGAGATCAGGATCTTCTTGCCGGGTTCATCGGCGTGATCGAGCAGCAGGACGCGCCGCCCACCCTGGCCGGCGGTGAGCGCGCACATCAGGCCCGCGGCGCCGGCGCCGAGGATGATTGCGTCATAGGGTTGGGAGGTGGCCATCTACTCTCTATCCGTCATGCCGGACTTGCTCCGGCGCTCGCCACGGCGGTTGCGTATGGGGAACCATGGACCCCGGAACAAGTCCGGGGCGACGGGAAGTGGATTGTTTATGCGACCGGCAATCGCAGGCGGAAGCAGGCGCCCGCCGGCACTTCCTTTGCGACGATCGTTCCACCTGTCGCCGCCAGCAGCGAGCGAGCGATGGCGAGGCCAAGCCCTGCGCCGCCGGCTTCGCGGCGGCCGGTGAAGAAGGGTTCGAAGATGCGCTCCAGATCCGCGACGGCGATGCCGGGGCCGTCATCGGTTACCCAGAGCACCACACCGGTGTCGGCCGGTTCGATCCGTATCGTTACCCTGTCCGCCCCAGCCTGGCGGCTGTTCTCGACCATGGTCTCGAGCAGCGTCTCGACCACCTCGCGCGTGATCCGCGCCATGGGCACGGCGCCGTCTTCCGCGACCTCAACGGCGAAGCGATCCGAGCGGAACGAGTCCGCGACCCGGCGCGCGGCCGCGACCACGTCCGCCCGGGCGCCGGCATCGACGCTTGCCATGTCGGCGCGGGCGAGATCGAGCAGGCGCTGGACCAGGCGGGACAGGCGATCGGCATCCCCTGCCGCATTGGCGATGAAGCGGCGGCGCTCTTCCTCGCTCATCTCGGCGCCGTGCTCGTCGAGCAGCTCGAGTGCACCGCGGATGCCGGCGAGCGGGGTCTTGAACTCGTGGCTTACCGCCGCCGCGAAATCCTTGAGGTAGCGCGAGCGCCGTTCGATGCGGTCAGCCATGGCGCGGAAATTGTCGTAGAGCAGGGCGATCTCGATCGCGGCGGTTGCAGGCGTGTCGGGCACCGCCGCCCGACCGCGCGCGATATCCTCGCTTGCCCTGGCCAGCGCGTCGATCGGCCGGGCGATGCCGCGCGAGAGCAGGGCGACGAGCACCAGCAATGTCATCAGGATCAGGACGATGCCGAGCATGATCTTGCCGCGATCCTGATAGATGCCGACGAACAAGCCGCGCGGGCTGCGCGACAGCATCACGACGCCGATCACCTTGCCCTGATCGATC
>JBDTXU010000593.1:0-4890 GCA_040006055.1 Sphingomonas bacterium
CGGTCGAGCGAGGAATGACGATGCTGAATGGTGCGGTGCTGGTAACGGGCGGGGCAGGCTATATCGGCAGCCACGCGGTGCTGGCTCTGCTCGATGCCGGCCACAGGGTGGTGGTGATCGACAATCTCACCACTGGCTTTGCCTGGGCCGTCGATCCGCGCGCGAAGCTGATCCAGGGCAATATCGAAAACGATGATGTGGTGCGCGCTGCGCTCAGCGATCACAATGTCCGTGCGATCATGCATTTCGCCGGTTCGATCGTGGTACCGGAATCGGTCACCGATCCGCTCAAATATTATCGCAACAACACGGTCGCGAGCCGCGCCCTGCTCGAAAGCGCGGTGGTGTGCGGCGTATCGCATTTCATCTTCTCCTCGACCGCGGCGACCTATGGCACGCCAGAAAAAGTGCCGGTCTCGGAGAGCGACCCGACGGTGCCGATCAATCCCTATGGCACGTCGAAGCTGATGACCGAGGCCATGCTGCGCGATGTCGCGGCCGCGCATCCGATCAACTATTGCGCACTTCGCTATTTCAACGTTGCCGGCGCTGATCCGAAAGGCCGCACCGGCCAGTCGACTGCGGGCGCGACCCATCTCATCAAGATCGCGGTTGAGGCGGCAACCGGCAAGCGCGAGTCGGTCGGGGTGTTCGGCACCGATTACGACACGCCCGATGGTACCGGCGTGCGCGACTATATCCATGTCAGCGATCTCGCCGCGGCGCATGTCGCGGCACTCGACCTGCTGGTCGCGGAGCCGGCGCGCAGCCATATCCTCAACGCCGGCTATGGCCGCGGCTTCTCGGTGCTCGAAGTGCTTGATGCAGTCGACCGTGTCACCAACATGAAGCTGAACCGGGTCGTCCAGGACCGCCGCCTCGGCGATGCAGGCGAGCTGGTCGCCGATAATCGTGCGATCCTCGCGACGCTCGACTGGCGGCCGGCACGCGACAATCTGGACACGATCGTCACGGATGCGCTGGCATGGGAAAGGGCTCTGCAGCAGCGCGTGTAAACCCGCCTTCCCGTGAAGATGACAAACATGTTCATTGCGGCGCAACAACGCCCCGTCTAGGCGACCCGCGAATGCGTTCGGCTTCCTTCCAATCCAAGCCGGACCGGCCTCGCGCATCGCTGCGGCGCCGCGCCGGCTCCTTTCTGTTGGCATTGGCTGCCGAGCTGCTGATCGTGCTCGGGCTGATCACGCTGGCATGGCGCGAGCCTTCCCCACCGAAATCGAAGCCCGAGCCGAACACCTTCAGCCTGATGCCGTCAGCCGAGAAAAAGGCCGAAACGAAGAAAGCGTCGCACAGCTACGCGCACCCGAAGAGCGCCGCCCCCAGGACCGCCCCGCCGGCGCCGATCGTCCCACCGGTTCTCAGCAAGCCGGCGCCGAACCCGTTGCTCAACGACAAGGAGCTGTTCGACGCGGCGGACATTTCCAAGATGCACGGCGACAGCGGCGATACCGGCGACAGTAAAGCTGCCTATGGACCGGGCGAGGGACCTGGCGGCGAGCGGCTGTTCAACGCCGAATGGTACCGCGAGCCGACCGACGCGGAGCTCGCCCATTATCTGCCGCCGACAGTGAGGCTGGGAAGCTGGGCTGAGATCGCCTGCAAGACGATCCCGGACTATCATGTCGAGAATTGCCGTTCGCTCGGCGAATCCCCGGTCGGCTCCGGTCTCGCCAGATCATTGCGGCTGGCCGCCTGGCAGTTCCGAGTCCGCCCGCCGAGGATCGGCGGCAAAGCGATGATCGGTTCCTGGGTCCGCATCCATTTCGATTTTTCGAAGCAGAAGAAGAGGGACGAGCCCCAGCCCGAGGTCGAGTCGGACGCGCAGTGAAGGATGCTGCGCGGTGGGGATCCGATGCGGTTATCAGGGAATTTCTTTTTTCTTGGCGCCGTTACGAGGTTGAATTCTAAAGTTTCAGCTTATATTACAATGACTTGTATGAAGTACTCGTAACTCAGGCCACGCCGGAACAGGGAATAACAGGGAAATTAACAGGGAATAACAGGGAAATCCGGGCGCCAGCGCTCAATCGCTACAGGCGAAGTATCAAAGGCGGACGATGGGAAAGAGCGGTCCGGGATTCTGGGCGTCCCGTGCCATCATATTGCGCCATCTGACGATGCTGTTGAATCAGCTTTGCGCGATCCGCCGTCAGGCCAGACGGCTCCAGTTCAGCCAGATGCCCACGCCGTGCATGACGGCGAACCCCAGTACGATCGCTGAACTCCAGACCAGAAAGGTCGGGCTGCGATCGGGCATGCGCGTGAGCATCAGCGGCAGGGCAGTGGCGCGGAGCGCGAAGACCGCGCAGATGGCGATCAGCGCCGGCCGCAGCAGCGGCAGGCGGGGCAGCATCCCGGCTCCGGAGAAACCATAAGCCGACCAGAATCCCAGCACGGTCGCGATCCCGATCGTGATGATCGCAGGCCGCAATGATCCGCGCTCGGCCAGCTGCGCCATCCGCTCGCCGGCTCCAAGAAGCCGATACCAGGTTGGGCCACCAACGATGCAGGCGAGGTGGAGCAGGGCGGCGCCGGCGTTCAGCACGCCCGCTGCGATCAGCCAGCCTCGTTCCATTCCCATTCCCCTGAGCCGCTTTGGCACAGCCCATCATCGCGCAATCGGGATTGGTTGTCCCGAAGCGATTTCAGAATGGCCATGTCAGGTGATCATTTCTATATGTAAGGTTGTATTGACATCGCTGCCGACTCGGCATAGTCAGGTTGTACTGACATAAAGTCAGGATAACCGGACGACGGAGCGCAGATGAAGAACCGGCTGAAAGTGTTGCGGGCCGAGCGTGACTGGAGCCAGGCTGAGCTTGGCGGCCGGCTCGGCGTGTCGCGCCAGGCGGTGAATGCGATCGAGACGGGCAAGCACGATCCGTCGTTGCCGCTCGCCTTCAGGATCGCGCGGCTGTTCGGTCTGACGATCGAGGAGATTTTCAATGACGGGCAGGACAGCAGCAATGGGTGACCCCGCGAACAATCCCGGCGAACGGGCGGAGGCCGCCCGCAAGCGGCGCTTTCTGGCGTTGATCGCGATCTATGTCGCGGTTGCGGTGGTGATGGTGGTCGGGACGGCGGTGTTCAAACGCCCCGGCCAACAGGTGGAGCCCAGCTGGGCGATTGCCTTTGCCATTCTCTATGTCGGTGTCTCGCTGATCGGCGGGTGGCGAATGTGCCGCGTGGTCGACGAGGTCGAGATGCGCGACAATCGCGCAGCGGCGGTTTGGGCGGGTTGCTTCTACGGCCTCACCTATCCCGTATGGTTTTTCCTGTGGAAGGGCGGCCTCGTGCCTGAACCCAGCCATATCCTGATGTACGCCGCGACTGTGTTCGTCGCCATGGCGACCTATCTGGTACGCAAGATTTCCTGAGGCCCGTCGGCCCTTTCAAGCGGAGAAAATCGATGAAGACGATGTTGCGCGGCGCGCTCGCCGCGTTGCTGATGATGCTCGTCGCCGGCGCAGCCCAGGCGGAGGATGCCCATCCGGCGCTGTGGAAGGTGCAGCGTGGCGATGCGACCATCTATCTGTTCGGCACCACTCACGCGCTGAAGCCGGAGGTGACCTGGTTCGACGGGCCGGTGAAGGCTGCGTTCGACCAGAGCCAGGAACTGGTGCTCGAAGTACTCGAACCCGATCCGGCGCGGATGGCCGCGATCGTCGGCACGGCGACGACCAGCGACACCAGGCCGTTGATCGATCGGCTGCCGGAGAAGGAGCGCCCAGCCTATGCGCAGCGTCTCGCCTCCTTCGGCCTTCCACCAGCCGCCTTCGATCGGTTCGACCCCTGGTTCGCGATGGTGAACTTTGGCGGCCTCGCGCTCCGCAAGGCAGGGTATGATACAAATCTCAGTTGCGAGCATATCCTCGTCGCCGCGGCGCGCAATTCCGGCAAGGCGCTGGTCGGGCTCGAAACCCCGGAGCAGCAATTCGGCTATTTCAAATCGGCGCCGCTGCCCTTGCAGCTTGAGTCGCTGGTTCGGTTGCTCGACCGCGAAGATCGCACCGCCGAGGTCGTGGACAATATTGCCCGACTGTGGCGCGGCGGCGATCCGGAGGGCGTAGCCGCCGCGATGAACGCTGAATTCACATCACCCGCCTTTGCCAAGACGATCGTCACTGATCGCAACGCGCGCTGGGCGCTATGGATCGCGGCGCGACTGGCCAGGCCCGGCATCGCGTTCGTGGCGGTGGGTGCCGGGCATCTGGGCGGAAAGGAGAGCGTGCAGGCGATCCTGGCGCGCGACGGGATCAAGGCTGAACGGGTCTATCGGTCAGTGCCGTGAAAGTTCGCCGGCCTCCATCGCCGGCGGCAGCATCGGGTTGGTGCTGTGCCAGGTTGGTATCCAGGCGCTTGGCTGGTGCCCCCACATGTTGAGCTGCCCAAGCGCATCGAACAGGCCGAGAAACTGGTGATAGGTCGCGCCCCCCAGCTCCTCCGCGATCGGGCAGCCGAGCGTCACGATCTTCAGGCCGGCAGTCTTCTCCGCATCGAGCGTGCGCAGCGCATTGCCGATCGCGAGTGCCCCCTTGCTGTGGCCGATCACGGTGGAGAACGGCGTCGCCCGATCCCGCATCAGCGCGTGCAGCACGTCGGATGATCCCGAACCGTGGCGAAAGACCGGCGCGCCGTGCAGTGTCTTCGCGTCAGGCACCGAGGCGGCGAGCTTGCGCCCGATCGTCGCAGCCTGTGGCGCGACATTGGCCAGCGCATTCTGCACCATGCTCTTGGTGCCGAGATAATCGTGCAGGCCGAAACCGAACCAGCCGCCCATGCCCTGCAGCATCATATCGGCCATGCCATAGCCTGGCACGATCGCCAGCACCGGCTTTTGCAGCGCCACCGAGACATCCCAGGCGAGCG
>JBDTXU010000594.1:0-3306 GCA_040006055.1 Sphingomonas bacterium
GTCTGCCGTGCCACGATCAGCGCTGATCCCGCTCTCCGCGCGGCGGCGGCAGGATGCCAGCCGCTCAATCCGTTCGGAAAGGGCCAGGCATCCCAGGCTTCGCTTGATTATGTCTACCGCAACCTGGTCGAAGACATTACGCTCACCCAGCATGTCCTGGCCGGCAATCTCCAGGGCGATCTTTTCAAACTGCCGGGCGGTCCGCTGACCGTTGCTTTCGGCGCTGAATATCGCCGCGATACGACGGATGTCGTGCACGACGCCTTGTCCAACTCTTTCGCCTATTTCCAGAACTTCGGCGCCGATTATGATGCCAAGCAGGATGTGGTCGAAGGCTATATCGAAGCAGACGCGCCTCTGCTCAAGGACCTGGCTTTCGCCAAGGCGGTGAGCCTGAACGGCGCGGTTCGCCAGACGCATTACAGCATCAAGGGCACGGGAGGCTCGAACCATCTGCCGGGCTCCAACACCATCGACGCCACCAGCTGGAAAATGGGGCTCGTGTGGGAAGCCACGGATTGGATCCGCCTGCGGGGAACCCGTTCGCGAGATATCCGTGCACCGAGCTTCTCCGAACTGTTTCAGGCCAGTGCCGGCACCTTCACGTCGCTCGTCAATCGACTGCAGCCTGGCAACCCGACGATATTTCCTCCCCAGGTCAATGGCGGCAATCCGAACCTGAAAGCGGAAAACGCGAAAACCACCACGTTCGGTGTCGTCATTGCGCCGCAGAAGGGCTTCCTGGAAGGCTTCCACGCCTCGGTCGACTATTACGATATCAAGGTCGATGGCTATATTGCCAGTGCCGGTGGTGCCCAGCCGATCATCGATCGCTGCGCGGCCGGCAACCAGTCCAACTGCGACCTGATCGTGCGCGACGCTGCCAACAACATTCAGGAAGTGCGCAACACGAACCTGAATCTTCAATGGCTGCGGACCAAAGGCGTTGATATCGAGCTCGATTACCGACTGCCCCTGGAGAAGGTCTCTTCAGGCCTTCCCGGCCGGCTCAATTTCCGCACGCTGATTACGGTTGCGTTGAAGAGTGCCACAAACACCTATGGCGTGATCATCGACCGGGCAGGTGAGACCGGCGCCGCGGGTATGCCCGACTATCTGATCAACAGCTCCGTGACCTACTCGACCGACCGCTTCTCGGGGACTCTGCAAGCGCGCTATATTCCCGATGGCCTGTTCGACGCGTCACGCGTCGGGCCGGACCAGCCGGGCTACAGCCTGACAAACGTCAATGCCATTACGAACAATCACGTCGACAGCGCGCTCTATCTGAACCTGTCCGCCAGTTTCAACATCATCAACAGCGGGGCCCGTCGGCTTCAGCTGTTTGGCGGGGTGACAAACCTTTTGAACACGGAACCGCCGGCGGCCCCGCAACTCGGCTATTCGACCAATCCGATCTACTTCGACCAGATCGGCCGTCAATTCCGCGTCGGCATTCGCTTCAACTACTAAGGAGGGCCTATCCATGAAGCTTTCAATGTGGCGGGTGGGTACGGTGACAGCCGCGCTGTTGGTGGCCGTCGCAAACACCGCCGCTCCGGCGCAATCGACGGGCGATATCCAGCGCGCGGGCTCCGACGTGCGGACTCGGCCCAACTATCCTGGCCCGCAGGGGGAGAGCTTCGACTCGATCAAGCAGCTGCCGGACTTTGGCGGGGTATGGGCTCCGCCCTTGCCGGGAAAGGGCGGCGTTCGCTCCCCTCCCGCGGGCAAGCCGTCCCTTACGCCGGCCTACAAGGCCAGGCTCGACGCTTATAATGCGGCGAAGGCCCGCGGGGAAAATACGCAGACCGAGCACGCCAATTGCCAGCCTTTTGCCTACCCCAGCAGCATGGGCCTCTATCCCATCGAATTTCTGATGACGCCCGGAAAAGTGACGATCGCCATCGAGACCGACAGTCAGATGCACCGCATTTTCACCGACGGCAGACCGACTAATGATGATCCCGACCTGTCCTTTCAGGGCTATGCCATCGGCCATTGGGAAGGCGATACCCTGGTCAGTGAGGTGCGTGGCCTGGTGTCGGCCCCGCAGATGGAGATCGTCCCCGGCGCAGGGCATAGCGACAAGCTCAAAATCACGCAGCGGGCGCGGCTCGTCTCCCGTGACGTGCTGGAGATCCAATGGACCTATGATGACGTCGAGGCCCTGACCCAGCCATGGGTGGTCACGCGACTCTACGAGCGCCACCGCGACTGGGATATCCAGGAATATAATTGCACCCAGAACAATCATGACGCGGCTGACGAAAAAGGCCGCCCCACCATGCGTCTTGACTAGGATTCGCTTATGACTGCAAAATTCATTGCCGCCTGCATGGGCGCGATTGCCCTGTTTGCGTGCGCCGCTCCGCTGCCCGCCCACCATTCGACCGCAATGTTCGAATGGGGCAAGGAAGGCCCGCCGCTGAAGGGCACGATCTTCTCGGTGGCATGGACCCAGCCGCACGTGTGGATAGTCTTCTACGTCGTCAACGCGCACGGCGGTGTCGATCAGTACGGCATCGAGGGCATGAGCCCCAGCTATCTGAACCGCGCCGGCTGGTCCAAGCACACCTTGAACCCCGGGGACAAGGTGACGTTGATCCTCTACCCGTTGAAGGATGGAAGGAAGGGCGGCTTTCTCGCCAAGGCAATCCTCGCTGATGGCAAGGTGATGCAACACGCTCCTCCCCCAAGCGGCAACCGCTGAAGGAGCAGGCAGCTTCCGCCGCGGTCTCAGCTTCCGTCCGGGCTGTCGCCGGACGGAGCTGTCCGCGGCTGATCAGCGCCCATCGTTCCGATGGCAGCGACAAGAGCGGCCGACGCGGCATTGTCTCGACTGGCCAAAAGCGAATGCACGACGGTCGTCATGTCGAAGCGCTGCTTGGCATCCAGATCTCGCCGCTGGGCGATGTAGCGAATAAACGCATAGGCAATATGGGCTCGAAGCTCGGCGTCCGCAGGGGTAAATCCCATTTCTTCCAACAGGCCCGACACATGCGCTATTCGCAAATGATCGACCTCGGCGACTGCCATCTCGGCCATTCGCGATCGGCGGGCCCATCCTAATATCGCCAACTCCAGGTCAGCCGACCGGACAGCACGCGCGGATCGAAGCGGCAGGCGAAGGAATAGCAGGAGCCGATTTGCGGCCGAGGGCTCTCGACGCTTTAGTCGCTCCTGCACACCTAATGTCGTGTCGTGGCGCCAGCGTTCGAGCACAGCTTGCAAAAGATCGTCGCGGTTTTTGAAGTGCCAATAAAAGCTACCCTTGGACACATCCAATTCGCGCGCGAGGCTTTC
>JBDTXU010000595.1:0-5071 GCA_040006055.1 Sphingomonas bacterium
GAGATGGAGAAGCATGGCGCTATTGTCGTCAATCGCGCGTAAGCTCCGCACCGCGTTGCTGATGGGTCCCCGGCGGCAGCTGCTCGTCGCCGAAGCCAGCATGAGCATGGCGGCAGCGCGGTTGGCGCTGGCCATCTATCCGTTCCGCAAGGTCTCGAAGAATTTCGGGGCCTTCGTTCCGCCGACCGATCCGCGCGTGCTCGCCGCCTCGGTGCAGACTGCGGAGGATGCGGCGCGCACCGCAAAGGCAGTCGGCTGGGCGATCAAGACGGCTGCGCCATGGATGCCGTTCCGGGCCGTATGCCTGCAACAAGCCATGGCGGCACACGCGATGCTCAAGCGCCGCGGCATCGCCAGCGCCATGCATTTCGGTGCTGGCAAGGGCGCCGATAAACCAATCGACGCGCATGCCTGGCTCGATGCGGCGGGCGTAAAAGTGACCGGCTATCCGATCGCGTCCAACCTCAGCGAGATCGGCTGTTTCGTCTGAATTTCGCTGCATGCCGCAAGCTCGACAATCTTGAAACCGCGCGGCGGATCGGGCAATCACAGCGCGCCGAGCGTAGACGCGCCGGATCAGAAATCGAAGGGAATGATGTGGTCGCCGAGAAGCTTTCCTGCGAGGATTTCGAGCCCCATGTCGGTTCGGGTTTCAAGATCGTCACTGAAGGCGTGCCGGAGATGACCCTCACGCTGACTGAGGCGAAAACGTTGAAGACCCAGCCACTCGATGAAGGGCTCAGGATTCCGTTCGCTCTGCTTTTCGAGGGACCCGCACCTTTGATGCCACAGCACACCTATCGCTTCGAGCATGACGCGATGGGTCAGCCGGAAATTTTCATCGTTCCGATCGCGAAGACCGAGGATGGTTTTCGCTACGAGGCGATCTTCAACTGATCTGCGTCGTGGCGAGCGGCGCGTCATATCCTTCGGGCACCCATTCCATCTCGAGATAGATATCGGTGTCCTGGATCTCAGTGAAGCCCAGCCGCCGATAGAGCCGGAGCGCGGGATTGTACTTCTCGACGAAAATGCCGACGCCCTTGCCCTTACTGCCGGCCGTTTCGATCAAACCCTTGAGAATGATCGAGCCAAGGCCCTTGCCGCACCATTCGGGCATCAGCGCGATATCGACAATGTGGAGCCGGCTTTCCCGCTCCTGGAGATAAAGCCTGCCGATGGGCACGCCTTGCTTTTCGATCACATCGAAGGCGCAGCCGGCGATCTGGCTGCGATAATGAATGCGCTGCGCGTTGAACTGATGCTCGACGAACGCGCTCTTCTGCTCCGGAGTCCAGTCGACCGTCGCCAGTTCCTGCTCACGCGTCGTTCCGTACAGGCGGGTCAGGAACGGGATATCATCGTCCGTTTCAGGACGGAGCGCATAGCCCTGGGACAGCAGCGCCGCCGGCAATATGAATGCCGGCGGCGTATAGGAAATCGTCACACGCTAACCTTTGAAATGCGTCAGTTGCGCGACGGGAAAATCCCGAACTGGGCAATGCAGAAGTTCATCACGAGATAGGGCTGCATATTGTCATGCGCCTGACCCCCGCCGGCAGTGGTGATCGTGCGGGGCTCCATCGCCACCGGATTGGTCAGGACATCGGTATATGCCTGGCCCGGACCGGAAGCGCCGAAATAGGCCTCGGTGGTCGGTACGCCGGCAGGCGTTCCGCCTGTCGCGCCGAACAGGACGTGGGTGTGCTGCGGGATCTGGTTGATGCTCAGCGTGACGCTCGTCACACCGTCCACCTCGCCAAGATCCCGGTTGGACAGCCCAGGCCCCTGACCCCAGTTCATGACTCCCCGCTCCTGAATATTGGGCAGGGCGAAGGTGTTTATCCCGTCCCCACCATAGGTGGTGCCGAGAATCGAGAACAACGCTGTGTTCTGGGCGATCGACAGCAACTGGCCGTTGCAGAAGGCGTAGTTTCGCGGCGCAAACGAGAATCCGAAGATCATGATTTGGCCGATGAAGGGTTGCGTCACCGTCTATCTCCGAATGCTAGTTGCGACTGGGGAAGATGCCGTTCAAGGCAATGATGAAGGTGATGGCCAAGCTCGGCATCATGTTCTGGTGCGGCTGGCTTCCACCCGCGAGCGGCAGGCTCTGGGGTGCCATCGGAACCGGAACGACCGCAGGTCCGGTCGGAACGACGTACAGCGAACCAGGAGTGGTGCCATCGGTCGGCGACGCAGGGATCGCCTTGTTACTCGGGCCCGGCAAGTTGCCGGCGTCGGTTGTCGCATTGGCGATGTGATTGTGCGTGGGCGTGGTGGTCTGGTCGATTGTCACGGTTTCCGAGCCCGACTGCTCGCCAATAACTCGGGGTGTCAGGCCAGGGCCATTGCCCTGGTTGATCGGCAGGCGACCGCGCAGATCGGGCAGTGCGAAGGTCTGGACGCCGTTGCCGCCATAGAAGGTGCCCAGCAGCGCGAAAAGTGCGGTGTTCTGCTGGATCGACAGGAGCTGCCCGTTGCACTGGGCGTTGTTGCGCGGCGCGAAATTGCCGCCGAACATCCGGATTTCACCGAGATAAGGTTGAGACATGTTGTTCTCCGTGCCGTCGGCCGAAACTGCGCTGGTTTAGTTGCGCGAGGGGTAGATACCCGTAATCGCGATGCAGAAATTCACCGCAAGATAAGGCTGCATATTGTTGTGCGGCAGACTGCCACCATAGTTACCGACCGCCAGTGGATTGAGCGTTACCAAAGTATGGCCGCGCGCGAAGAAATCGTCGGTCGTCGACGTGTCAGTCGCGAACATTTTACCGGCCACTGGCCGCTTGTTGGCGGTGTTGGTCGAGCCCGTCAGCGTATGGGTATGCGCCGGCATTTCCGTCTGAAGCAGAGTCACGGTTTCTTCACCGGCCACCTCGCCTTGGGGATAGTTGCCGTCGAAGTGAAGCGGGGTCCGGCCGCGCAGATCCGGCAGCTGGAACGTGGTCTGGCCGTTGCCGCCATAGGTCGTCCCCAGCAACGAGAAAAGCGCGGTATTCTGCTGGATCGGCAGGATTTGACCGGCGCAGAACGCCCAGCCGCGCGGCGCGAAATTGAAGCCGTAGATACCGATTTGACCGAGGAAGTAATTCGACATGCCAGCCTCTCAATTTCATTTGCTCGGGAGGGGGCAGCGCGAAACACCCTCCCCCCAGGTGTCGTCGCTCGGAATGTACCTGTCCCCGGAAAAGACACAATAGCAAAGTTGCGCGGATTACATCAGGAATGGCTGGAAATTTTGCCGCGGTGCATCACGAGACCAGTTGCGCTCAGGGCGTCATTATGGCATTGGTAGGGGGCTATTAACTTGGCGCACTGCGCTTGGGAGAATCGTTTCGTCATGACGTCAATCACCCCCAATGCAGAAATGTCCGACACGGCGATGGTTGAAGTAGCAGCCGGAACCGCGCGCAAGCCGTGGTCGACGCCGCTCGTTATCGTTGCCGAATCGCAACGGACTGAAGGCGGCCACACCCGCTTCACCGACGGTACCAGCCTCGGCGTTCCCTACGGCTCCTGATCTATTCCGAAGATCGGCTGATTTCCGCGCGTAGCGGCGATCCTTATTCGTTATTGCGATCGAACCAGGCGACGAAGCGCGCCAGGGTGATCGTCAGGTTCGCCATCATGAGGCGTTGATGATCGGGTCGATGCCCCCCATCACGCGCGCCCGCGATCATCGCCTCGAGCCTGCCGAAATCCACATAACGCGACAACCTGCCGTCGCGATCTAGTTCGCGCGCCTCGGCAAGGGCGCCCGGCGCGCTGGCGTTCGCCATGCGAAAGAAATCGGGATCCTCCGCATCGTTACCCGGAGGCCGCGCCAACAGGCTGGCCGGCAAGATTTCGGCGAGCGCTCGCCGAGCCAGATAGCGGTCGTGACCATTGCCGAATTGCACTTCCTCGGGCAGCGCCAGGCCGAGTTCCACGACCCGCTTGTCATGGAAAGGGCGCGTAAATTCGAGGCCATGTACGGCCGCAAGCGTCGATTGCGCGGACGGCCCGGAGGCGGATTTGCGCAGCAGATGCAGCCAGCGCGCGCGCCAGCGGTTGTGGACCGGATAGTCGCCCCGCACCCGTGAAGGATCAACCGCGCCGCTGGCCAACAGCGAGTGGGCGAAGTCGCTCGCGATCGCGGTCCGGCGCCAGGCAGGCTTCATGCCACGCCGTATCGAAACGATCGCCGCGATCACGCGCAAAGGCAGGAGCGCCGGAAGGACGTCGTTTCGCAGCAGGCGCAGGGCCGGCTCGCCGGTCGTGTGCAACCTCATTCGGAATTCACGGGCGAAGCGTCGGAAATGCCCGCGCCGCAGGATTCGACCCAGCATCGCGCCCGGCCTGACGTTGACGGTATAGTCGCCGCCATGCCCGTCCATCACCAGGCGTGCACCCGCCGCCGCGGCGATCCGGTAGATTCCGCGCCTGACATAGAGCGTGCCCACGGTGTTGTGGGTGGTGTCGAACGAAGTTTCGATATCGTCGAAAACCCCTTCGTCGGCCCCGCGCACATAATAATGCAGGTCGAGAAACGGATAGGCCCTGAACGCCTCGACCGCGGCGCGCGCATCGCGCACGGACGGCCGGTGCTCGCCCTCCGCCAGCGCCGAGGCGATTGCGACGACCCGCCGGCCCTGCGACGCCACGATCGGCCCAGCGAACGCAGCGATGCTGCCGCTGTCGAAACCGCCGCTGAAGCAGAGCGCGGGCGGGCGGATCAGGCGCCGGACCCGGCACGCCACGGCCTCCTCGACGACGCGGCGATAGGCGGCGAGATAATAGGCTTCGTCCTGGCCGACATGTTCGGGTTCCGCGTGCGGTTCCCAATAGCTGCTGCTGGTCACGATGCCGGCGCTGTCGATCCGCAATACAGTGGCATTGGGCAGCGCAGTGATCTGGTCGAAAAAAGTCTCGCCCGGCGCGCGATCGATCGCAAGCAACAAGCGTCTGCCGATCGCCTCTTCGGAGAGGCGGCGGGGCACTCCTTCCACCGCCCATAAGGCCTTCACATCGGTTGCGAAGACGAACAGGCCTTCGCCGTGATGATAGAAGAGCCCGCGCTGGCCCATAT
>JBDTXU010000596.1:0-3279 GCA_040006055.1 Sphingomonas bacterium
TGAATCAGTCCGCCGGCGACGTGGAACCCGAAGCCAAGCGCCCACAGGATCAGCAGGATTACGGCGATTGTCCAAAGCATCTTGTCTCTCCAAAACCGGATTCCGGGAGCGCCCTCGCTCCTGTTCAACTGGGTAACGAAACGTCTGTTTATCCACTGGGTTCCGCCCGGCAGCGGCGACTGACCCCGGGTGGCCGTGGCCCGGATCGGGTGGCGATGAGCAGCGTGCCTCCGGCCACGGTCTTTCGGCGACATGGAGAGAAACCTGTACCTAAGCCGACAATCGCGTTCAGGAACGATACGTCAGCGTAATCGTATCTCCCGTCATCGCCCGATCCCCGGGCAAGGAGAGAATGCCATGAAGATTCGCAATATTCTCGCCGCGGCGGGCCTCGCGGTTGCAGCGCTTGGCGCAAGCAGCGGCGCCTCCGCACAGGATCATAATGGCGGCGACCGCCACTATGATCGCGATCATCGCATTGACCGCCGCGATGATCGCCGCGACGACCGCCGTGATGATCGGCGCTATGATCGTCACGATCGTCATTACGATCGGGGCCGTCATTATGGTTGGGATCGGCATCACCAGCGTTGCTGGGTCGAGTGGCGGCATCATCGCCGCGTGCGCATCTGTCGCTGACCCTATTGGCGGGGCGACGACAGTCGCCGCCCCGCCACCAGGCAGTCGCCACTCGCGCGGCTGTCCCTTTTTTCCGAATTGATCATGCAACGATCCGGGATGCGGGTCGTTCTGCGTGCGTAACATATTCCGGGAGAGCCTGATGAAAAATATCACCAACATCGCCGTCATTATCGCCACCAGCTGCCTTGCGGTTGCGACCCCGGTCGTCGCGCAAACGGCGCAGGACGATGCACGTTTCCAGCAGGCTCAGCAGCGGTTCGACGATGAGCTCCGGGTCTTCCGCCAGGAATTCGATCGCTATCAGGCCGCGCGCGCCAACAACCCGCGCGGCGGTTATCGTGGTGGTTATGACGATCCCAGAGGCGGCTATAATGATTCCCGCGGCGGCTATGATGATGATCGGGTCGAGACTGGCTATGAGCCGTCGCGCTATTATCGCGCCGGTCCCAACTATCAGGAGCGTGTGCTGAGCGCGGACGAACGCGTCTATCGCGGCAATGATGGGCGCTATTATTGCAAGCGTAATGACGGCACGACCGGACTGGTCGTCGGTGCGGTGGCGGGCGGGGTGCTCGGCAACGTCATCGATGGCGGCCATTCGCGCAGCGTCGGCACCATTCTCGGCGCCATCCTCGGCGGCGCCGCCGGCCGGTCGATCGACAAGAACAACAGCGAAGTCCACTGCCGCTGAAACAGTTCCGGGCGCCGCATGATCCGCGGCGCCCGCTATTCTGGTGCCAATTTGGCTCGAAAAATTCCTGTATACGTGCCGCTATGGTTTGCTCTGCCCGACCCGACATTGGCCCCTACACGAAACGCGGGATCGGGCGAGGATGTGGCGTCATCCGGTCAGACAGATCGAAATCGACTTCGTCGACATAGCACCAGCCCCAGCCCTCGGGCGGATCATAGCCCTCAATGATCGGATGGCTCTCCGCATGATAATGTTTGGTCGCGTGGCGATTGGGAGAATCGTCGCAACAACCGACATGGCCGCAGGTTCGGCAGAGTCTGAGATGGACCCACCAGCTGCCTGTCTTGAGACATTCCTCACAGCCATCGGCGCTTGGTGTCACGTCCTTGATGTCGCGCTGATGCGGGCAGGTGTCGGCCATCGTTTCGTCCGGTTGGTGCACCATCATTGCGCAGGGCACGGGCGCGGGGCAATGCTCTCGTGACATTTCATGGAGAAGCTGCCCGGTGGTTCCGCGAATTCTGATCGACACCGCAGCTGTGCCCGATGGCGGGGAGCTTCGCTTGTTCCGGCGCGGCGACGAGTTCTCGATCATGCTCGGCGCCAACGAGCTGATGAACAGCCGGCTGAGCGGATCGGAAGAGGCGCTGGCCGAGCTTGCCTGTGATCGCCTGGCCGGCACGGCGCGGCCGCATTTCCTCATCGGCGGGCTCGGCATGGGCTTCACCCTGCGCGCGGCATTGGCCCGGCTTGGGCCGGAAGCGGTGGTGACGGTGGCTGAGTTGGTGCCTGCGGTGATCGCCTGGGCGCGGGGCCCGATGGCGGAGATCTTCGCCGGCTGTCTCGACGATCCGCGCGTCTGCGTCGCCACTGAAGATGTCGCTGGCCTGATCTGGGCAGAGACCACTGCCTATGATGCGATCCTGCTGGACGTCGACAATGGTCCGGACGGGCTGAGCCGGGAAAGCAACGGGCGGCTCTACAGCGCGAACGGTCTGGCCGCGGCAGGGCGCGCGTTGCGGCCCGGCGGTGTGCTCGCGATCTGGTCGTCGGCGCCCGATCGCGCGTTCACGCGGCGGCTCGGCGAGGCCGGATACTCAATCGAGGAGGTTGTGGCCCGAGGTCGGGCTGGCGGCCGCGGCGCACGTCATGTGATCTGGCTGGCGCAGAAGCCGACATAGAGACCCGGCGCGAGGACTCCCAATCGTTCAATCGTTCGCGGCGACCTCGCCGCCATCCTCATTCGTGGCGCCACCTGGCGCCGCCGGTTCGACGGCAAAGCCCCTCGCGACCGCGTCGAGCCGGGAGACCAGGTCGTGGGCAAACGGGCTGCTCGAGCTGACCGAGAGTAACGCGCCGCGCGTCGTCGCCCCGGTCGGGGGAAAGGCCAGCAACGCCGTCATCGCGAACGGAACAGCGGCGGCGATCAGCAAGGCGGTGCCGAAGAACCGCGTCGGCGAGAGGCGGCGGCGGGGCGGCGGGCGAAAGCGCTGTGGTGGAGCATCGCGGAGCGCCGCGATCTCCGGGCCGCGGATGCGCAGGCGATCATATCTGGCTCGGCTATCAGGCTTGCCGAGCACGGCGAAGGCTTCGTTGATTTCGCGGGCGCGAGCGCCGGACGGGTCGCCCGGGTTGGTGTCGGGGTGGTGTTTGCGCAGCAGCGCCTTCCAGGCGGCATGCACGACGACGTCGTCCGCCGACGGGTTCAGGCCGAGAACGGCATAATGGTCGATACCGCCATACATGGGCGTGTACTGCACTCGAAACGACCGGAAATCAAAACCGTACGCAACCCTCTGGGTCGCCCTCTCCAACGGGGTTCGAAAATGCGACCGTTTCTGTTCCGAAACGGAATTGACACGTGCGTGCGTCGGGGTGACATAGTTGCCCGAGGGGAGACGGTGCGATGGCGACAGGAATCGTAAAATGGTTCAACGATTCAA
>JBDTXU010000597.1:0-12531 GCA_040006055.1 Sphingomonas bacterium
GACTCCCAAGACAGTCGCTCACCAACTCCGACTAGATCGCTTCGCTCTCAAGTCTTCGTATCCTCTCCCAAAGGAGAGGAGTTTGGTGCGCTGAATGTCGGTCGGCTCTAGGAATTCGCCCGGAGCGGCATCTGCCGACGGATCACCCTCCTGTGGCCGATCGACCGGTTCGGGAATCTAGAGTCGAGTGCGATCAGGTTAAATCAAACCGTCACCCCGGACTTGTTCCGGGGTCCATGGTTCCGCGTACACACTGATCAATGCTCTTGCGGAGGCATAGATGCCGGAACAAGTCCGGCATGACGGGTAAAGCTGATCGAATTCGACCTTAAGACCAACCTCGAAGCGAACGCCGCCACGCTTTGCACCTGACTGCGGCGCCATCTCACCCCTCACCCGCAGCCGCTTCACCACGCATCATCGCGAGGCGGGTATTCAGGATCAGATCGATGATCTCGCATGGCAGGGGCCGGTCCAAAGCGAAGCGAACCGTATCCTTCTTGTCGCGATACGGTGCCAGGGCAGCCTCGAAGTCGGGCGGACCGCGATAGATCGGATAAAGCCCCACATGCGCCTTCCAGGCCGCATAATAGAGGATGTTCCTTCCCTTCAGCATCGCCATCGGCATGCCGTATTTGATCCCCTCCGCAGAATCCGGGGCGGCGGTCGAGATGCGCTCCCGGATTTGCTCCAGGGCCTGCCGGCTCCGCTCGGGCAAAGTCTCGAGATACGCGTCGATGGTTGCTGGTGCCGGGCCTGCCATATGGTCTTCCCCTCAAGACACCAGCGACGAGACGAGGGCGGCAAGCTGGTCCATGGTGTGTCGCATTCCCGCTTCCATGCCCGAGGCGACCACCATGTGCCGGACTTCCGGCGAAGGGTAGGTTTCGAGCGAAACGACAAAGGTCTGTCCCGGCATGCCTGAGAACGTCACCTCGATCAGGGCCTCGCCCGCGTGCGCCATCGGCTCGAAAACCTGCGTATAGACGAGCCGCTGCGCCGCTTCGATTGCGCGATACTCGCCGGAAAAGGCGATCGTTCCACCGTCCGGACTCTCGAGAACATAGCGGTAGCGGCCACCGACCCGCACGTCCGCGTCGCAGGAGACCATGGATACGCCAAGGGCCTGTGGCGCCCACCAGAGTTTGACGAGTTCCGGATCGGTCCATGCCCGGAACACGATATCGGGCGGTGCATCGAACCGCCGACGGATCAGTATTTCCCTGTCGCCCTGCAAGGACATCGTGGTTTC
The DNA here is from genome assembly GCA_040006055.1 of Sphingomonas bacterium. Taxonomy (GTDB): domain Bacteria; phylum Pseudomonadota; class Alphaproteobacteria; order Sphingomonadales; family Sphingomonadaceae; genus Sphingomonas. The sequence goes on from JBDTXU010000597.1 coordinate 1,253, forward strand.
ATTTCGATCCATCGGTGCTCACCTCCTTTTGAAGAACCGCGGCGAGCGTGCTGTCCAGCTGCGCGAAGCGGCCTTCCCACAAGGCCCGATATCCACCGAGCCAGCTGTCGAGATTGCGCAGGCCCTCAACCCGGATCCGATAAATCCGCCGCTGCGCCTGATGCTCCACCTCGACGAGGCAGGCGGCTTTCAGCACCGCCAGATGTTTGGAGACCTGTGGCTGGCGTAGATTCAGCTTCTCGGCAATCTCGCCGACCGGCTGGCTGCCGGCACGCAGAACATCGATAATCCGAAGGCGATTCTGGTCGGCAAGCGCGGCGAAGGTCTCGATCATGCGGTTATATTCCCCAAAGAGAATATGCCTGTCAAGGAATATAGTAGCGGTCTTCGCGTGCACTGAATGTGATCGGTGCGTCCGGCATCAGCGCCTCGCGGTTCGATTCAACCCGATGCCCGGTCATGACATGGCTCCGGGCATGATCGGATCCGCCACCCTCAAAGCCGATTTCGCCGATCGGTTGAATCAAACCCCGGCCACTGCGCGCGCGCAAATTCCCTGTTCCGCTCCGGAAATTCCCCGTTCCGCGCCGCGGATTTCCCTGTTCCGTCCGGGCCGGGAAAATCATAAAGACATCAAGCGATTGGTTTTGCGGCAGAATTCTGGACAACTCCAGCTTGCCGAGCTCGAAAAAAAGAAAAATTTCCCTGTTCCGACGCAGGAACAGGGAAATTCGGCCACCGCCACCCGGCCAGAGGAGGCGCGCGCGAACGCTGCAGCGCAGCCGGATTCGCACCGCGACTCATACCAGCCGATCTACGCCGAACAGGCCCGCAAGCTCTGTGCCCATGGCCTGAGCGAAACCGATGTCGCCGACTTCCTGAATGTCACGCGCGCCACGCTCGATGGCTGGCGGCGCTGCCACCCGGACTTCACCGCTGCCCTCGCCAGGGGCAAGGCAGCAGCGGACAATCGGGTCGAGCTGTCGCTCTATCAGCGTGCCTGCGGCTATGATCGCCAGGTGGAGAAAATCTTCACCCCGGCCCGCGCCGAGGACCGATCCGGGTCAAGTTCCGCGAACGCGTCCCGGCCGATACGCGCGCGGGGCTCGCCTGGCTCCGCATTCGTCGTCCGGAACAATGGGGAAATCAACGCGAACGGGCCCGCGCCCGCCGGGAACGATTGGCTGAGCAGCGCGAGGCAGCTGCCTCAGTCCCCCTCAAACGCCGCCCGCGACCGAACCCCGAGCGCGTCAGCTCGGAGCGTGTCGGCCCCACCAAGGTCGGGCAGATCGATCGCCCGATCGCCGCCGCTGCTCGCAGGACTGGAATGACTCGGCTGAGTGTCAGGAAAGCTGGCGCCCCGCGCAGGACAAACATAACGAATATGTGTCGCCGTTTGTACTACTCTAGAACAGCCTAAGGCTGCCGATCTCCGCCCTCCGCCGCCGCAGCGGACCACGCGTGCTATGCCTTGGGTGCGCTACCCGTGCACCGCGGTTACCTCCACGACGTAGGCACGGCGGCTGAGGACGTGCCCAGCGCAATACCGCAGTGGCGGGCCACGCCCGATGAAGATGAGCACTACACCTACGCTTTGGCACTACGATAGAGTCGTTCGCAAAGACTGAGGAGAAGCGCATGTAGGGCCTGTTGCGGCGAGGTGCGGGCTCGGCTGGGTCCGACAGCTCCCGCAACCGAATCAAAGGCCGGTTCCGGGCCGCTTGTTGACTGGCCGGTTCTGGGTGCTCCCAGGGAGAAAGCGGCCTGATGCATTTACCGAGCGAGCGATGGCCAGTCAGTGTAACCCTTGGCACCACCGCCGTAGAACGCCTCTCGCGGCGCTTCGGTTAGAAGGGCGCCAGTCCGCAGCCGCTCGACCAGATCGGGATTGCCGATCCACGGACGGCCGAATGCGACCACATCGACCTTGCCCGCCGCGCGGCGCTTGATTGCCAAGTCAAGATCGTAACCGTTGTTGCCGATATAGGGCCCGGTGAACTCGGCACGCAACGCATCGAGGTCGATTCCCGCCGGGATCTCGCGCGTGCCGCCGGTCGCACCCTCCACGAAGTGGAGATAGGCGAGGCCGAAGCGATTGAGACTGCGAATGAGATGGCCATAGGTCGCCATGACGTCGCTGTCCGGTGGCGTGTTGCCCGCATCCGGCGTGGTCGGCGAGAGGCGGATGCCAACGCGGCCCGGCGTCCAGACACCAAGTACCGCCTCGACCACTTCCTGGGTTAGCCGGGTGCGGTTCTCGATCGATCCGCCGTAGCGATCGGTGCGCTGGTTGGTGCTGTCGCGGATAAACTGGTCGAGAAGGTAGCTGTTGGCGGAATGGACCTCGATCCCGTCGAAGCCGGCGCGCTTGGCATTCTCTGCCGCGCGAACGTAATCGGCAATCAGGCCAGCGATCTCGCTCGTTTCCAGCGCGCGTGGTTCCGATACTTCCTGCAGGCCGGTGTCGGTGAAGGTCGGTCCTTCCGCCTTGATCGCCGAAGGGGCGACAGGTGCCGCTCCGCCAGGTTGCAGGCTGGTGTGGCTGAAACGGCCGACATGCCATAGCTGCGACACGATTTTGCCGCCGGCCGCATGGACCGCGTCGGTTACTTGCTTCCAGCCCGCGACCTGTTCGTCGCTCCAGATGCCCGGCGTGAGCGCATAGCCGCGCCCTTGCGCGGAGATGTTGGTCGCCTCGGCGATGATGAGCCCGGCGGAGGCGCGCTGCGCATAATAGGTCGCCTGAAGTTCGCCGACGACGCCTTCGTCGCTGGCGCGGCTGCGAGTCAGCGGCGCCATGGCGATGCGGTTGGCGAGATGCAGATCGCCCAGCGTCACGGGCGAGAACAGGTCGGTACGGGTCGAATTGTCGGTCATGGGATTAGCCTTCGGATAGAAGAAATTGAGACAGGGCGTCCTGACCGCCTGCGATGAGGCCACGGATCGTCGTGACCTGCTCCGCCGGATCATGTCCGGTCTGCACGTCGAAGCGCGCCGTCCAGCGGATGAAGGTTCGCGCCTCACCGGTCAGGGGCACCAGCGCCACGGTCAGGTGATAGTTGTCGACGGGAAGGGGTGCTTCCTCGAAGCGGTAGGTAAAGCTGCGATTGGCGTCGTCGAGCGCCAGCAACCGCTCGCGCAGCACCGCGCCATCGGCGAGCGTCAGGTGGCGGATGCAACCGGGTGCGCTTTCGGCGACGTCGTTCTCGATCCGACACTTCGCGATGACGGGATGCCAGTCGGCGATGCCACCGAAGCGGCGCAGCACGGTCCAGACCGTTCCTGCGTCGACGTCCAGCACGCCGGCATGATCGATCATCGGCATGACTCAACCCTCTCCTGGCACGGGCGCGGAATCAGGGATTAGCCCTTGCGCCTTGAGGTCCGCCCAGAAAGCATCCGGCACGTCGGCAGTCGCGGCGCCGATGTTCTGCTCGACCTCTTCGGCGTTCGCGCCCGCCAGCACGACGGTCGCAACTGCCGGGTGGGCCGAGACGAACCGGATCGCTGCCGTGGCGATCGGTACGCTGTGGCGCTCGCACAGCGTCTCGATCGCCTCGACCTTGCGCACGACCGCGTCGGGCACCTTGCCGTAATCGTAGCTGGCGTCGCCGCCCTTTACGCCGGTCGCCAGCACGCCCGAGTTGAAGACACCCGCGGCGACCACCGACACGCCGCGCTCGCGCAGCTCGTCGAAGGCGCCGTCCAGCGGCTCATGGTTCAGGAGCGAATAGCGCCCGGCGATCATCGCCGCGTCGATCGGGAACTCGCGCGCGACGGTCAGCACCGATTCCGTCTCGTTGACGCCCAGGCCCACCGCTCCGACCGCCCCGGACGAGCGTAGTTCGTCCAGCGCCTTGTAGCCGCCACCGTCACGGATCTGGCGCCAGTAGGTGTCCGCCTCGTCGCCGTGCCAGGCCCGGCCGAGATCGTGGACGTAGAGGATGTCGATGTAGTCGAGAACGAGCCGCTTCTGGCTGTCCTCGAACGAGCGCATGAAGCCGTCATAGGTATAGTCGTAGACGTCGAGGAACGGCAGCGGCTCGACCCAGTCGATCCCGTAAACGGTGTCGAGCGCTTTCGTGCGGCTCTTGGCCTTCAGGATGCGCCCGACTTTGGTGGATACCGCGATCCGGTCGCGGATGCCCAATTCGCGGATTGCGTGGCCGAGATTATACTCCGCCTTGCCGAACCCGTAGAGCGGGGCGCAGTCGAAATAGCGGATGCCGCCATCGAACGCCGCCTGAATGATGGCCTGCGCCTCGTCGTAGCTCACCTTCGCCTTGAAGCCGGCAAGCGGCACGGTGCCGAAGCCCATGTCGGTCACCGCGACGTCGGTCTTGCCGAGCGTCACGCGGTTCAGTTCTGTCATGGATGGACCCTTGTCAGCGCGCGAGGGGCGCGAGCGCATCGGCGACGGGTACGTCGCCGGCGGTCAGTTCGATGATGATGCGGCCGAGATTAGGCCGTTCGACGATGGCCAGTAGGGTTGCGGCGACGTCGTCGCGGGGAACGCTGTCATAGGGGATGGCGAGATCGGCACGGACTCGGCCGGTGCCGGCGTCGTCGGACAACGTGCCGGGACGCAGGATCACATAGTCGAGCCCGCTGGCGACCAGATGCGCGTCGGCCAGCTTCTTGACCCGGATATAATTCTCGAAACCCTCGTTGCGCTCGCCATCGCGAAGCGCATCGGGGAAGACCGACACCAGCACGAAACGCGTTACCCCGGCCTGTTTGGCTGCGGTGACCGCCAGTTCCAGCGCGCGCCCGTCGATGGCGTTGGTCACTTCGATCCCGGCACCGCCGGCGCCGGCCGAGAAGACGAGCGTATCGGCGTCATCGATCAGCGTGGCGAATGCAGCCACGTCGAGTGCGGTCAGATCGCCGGCAACAGGCTTGGCGCCATCTGCCTGCAACGCGGCCGCCTGTTCGGGCTTGCGGTGAAGCGCGCGGACCTGATGCCCGTTCGACGCCAGCAGCTTCACGAGACGTGCGCCGACCTTGCCGGCAGCGCCGACGATGAAAACCTTGGCCATGATGGCTCCTGTCCGAGAGGAAGAGGGCCAAACCGGGTGGCGACGACGCGCCCGGTCCGGCAGAGGCGTCAGCCCTCGTACTGGTGGTAGATCTTCGCCACGATCTTCCAGGTGCCGTCCTGCTTCAGCAGGGTGTGAAAGTCGGTATAGTCGGCACCGATCGCGTCCTTTTCCATATCGACCCGCACAACTGCCGTCGTCGGGGTGATCGCAAGCACGTCGATGCGCGTCGTAATGTCGGGCGCTGAGCCGTTCTCAGCGATGAAGCTGTGCAGGTTGCGGGCGGTGCCGCCGAGCAGCTCGCCGTTTGTGAAGCCGAACATGACCGCATCGTTGTGGAACGCCTTCATGGTGGCGTCGGCATCGCCAGCACGAAGGCCATCCACGTAGGTCTGAGCGGTAGCGACGACGGCATCATAGTCGCTGGTAGGAATGGTCTTGAGGTTACGGGACATAATGTTCTCCATGATCAAAGCAGAGTCTGGTCAGCGCTCAATTCATATTGTATCGTGCGCTACAGAACATATATGTAGTGTACGATACAGACCGTCAACCCTGAAAGCCAAGAAAAGTGTCCACGCCCGTTATTGAGAATCCAATCCAGCCGCATCGCGCCAAGGGGCGACCGCGTACATTTGATCGTGCTGCGGCGCTGGAAAAGGCGCTGGGGGTGTTCTGGGCCAGGGGGTTCGCGCCCGCGACGATCGCTGAATTATGCGCGGCCATGGGGATCAATCCGCCCAGCCTGTATGCCGCCTTCGGCAACAAGGCGCAGCTCTTCATGGAAGCGGTTGGGCATTATGAGCGGTTGTTCTGGGACGCGACCTGGGACCGGATGAGCGACGAGCCGGACGTCCATGCCGCGATCGGCGACTTCTTCACTGCGGCGGTGGACATCCTGACGACGCCGGACGCACCTTGCGGGTGCATGGTCGTGCTGGGCGCGATCAATGTGCCCGCCGAAGCGCAGGGCATTGTCGATGCGCTGCGCAAGCTGCGGGAGGAAGGCCGGGGCCTGTTCCTCGAACGGCTGACGCAAGGGCTGGCGGACGGTCAGCTTCCAGTCGGCACCGACATCGATGGCATCGCCACGACGCTCAATACACTGCTTCAGGGCATGTCGATTGAGGCCAGCGACGGCGCTTCACGTGCGCGGTTGGATCAGGTCGCGGCCGGCGCGCGTGCTCTGCTCCCCCATTCTTGACAACAAGGGGGTACCATCATGGCACTTCGTCCTTTCCATCTTGCCTTCCCTGTTCATGACCTCGACGCCGCACGCGCCTTCTGGGGCGGCACGATGGGCTGTCCCGAAGGTCGCAGCTCGGCCGAATGGATCGACTTCGACTTTTTCGGTCATCAGATCGTCGCGCATGCCGTCCCGAGCCGCGAGGCACCGGATGCGGGCGGCAATGCGGTCGATGGCCATGATGTCCCCGTGCCGCATTTCGGGATCGTGCTGGAGATGAAGGACTGGCGGACGCTGGCGGATCGGCTGGTAGCCGCAGGCACGGCGTTCGTTATCGAACCCTATGTCCGCTTTGAGGGGCCGCCGGGCCAACAGGCGACGATGTTTTTTCGTGACCCCAGCGGCAATGCGATCGAGATGAAGGCGTTCGACGACTTGGGACAGCTTTTCGCCAAGTAGCTCGTCATGATTTGGCTGGCAGTATTCGCACGACAATCGGACCGTTGGACTCGGAGTCGGCTTGCGGACGCCTCGCGGTCAACAAGGGCGCTCAACAAGCGGGGACGACCTCTGACTTTCGTTGAGTTTAAGTGCCTTCAACCGTCATGGCCTGCAATCCCAGTGGCGAGGGGAAAAGCCCTTGACAACCTGTATCGTCCGATACACATATCGGTCTGTATCGATCACTACAGTAATCAAAGACGCTTGGAACGACGTTAGCCCAGACGCCACCTGGGCGCACTCGGCCTTCTCCAGCTTCAAGAAGTCGCCTGAAGATTGGGCATCCGATCGCAACATCATTCACGAAAGGAGCGACCATGACGAAACCGATCTATATCGACGACCATGGCGCCGACGGATGCAAGCGGGCCGCTAGTGCGACCATGATGCCCTCCTTCGCACCATGTTGCCAGGAACTCTGAGATGAAAAATGTCTTCATCAACGCGTTCATATTCGTCGCGATCAGCATCAGCTTGGGCGCGACTGCACAAGCAGAAGATCTGCCAACCCACCAACAAATCAGTCAAGGGAAAACCATGAGCAATCCTACATATGTGCAGGAATACCAAGCCATCACCGAGGTGCTGAACAAATATATCGAGGGCTGCAAACAGGCCAAAAGCAGCATCATGCAGCCATCTTTCAACCCACAGGCAACGATGTATAATGTTGGCGCAGATGGAAAGCTGGCGGGCGGCGCGATCCCGATCCTGTTTGGCGGTGTCGACAAGGATTTTTATCCCTCTCCTGATGCTCAGGCGGCAATCGTCCGCATTGAGATCGTCGGTACGGCGGCCAGTGCTCGCATCGACGCCAACGACGTTTCAGGCATCTCCTTCACCGACTTCTTCCATCTGCTGAAGGTCGAAGGCAAGTGGACCGTGATCAACAAGATTTTTCACACGCACGTAGCGCCGTAACCAGCAACCTTAACAACTGGTCCGAGACCCGCTGCGTCATCGTGGCTCGCATCAACACGCAATGACCTCGCCGGTTTTCCTCTTATCGGCCAGCAGAAAGTCAAATCATGTCCGCCCCCACTCCATCGCCCGGCGCTTCGATCGTGACCCCGCCAACCGGCAATGCTTTTGCGACCAGCTTGCCAGGCGTCGAACGCAACACGGCAAACTTCTTGCGATCTCTCGAAGGCGGCAAGCCTCTCGAAACCATGACGCCTATCGAAGCCCGCGCCGCGCTGGTGGCCGCACAGGCTGGCCCCAATGTGGCCCTGCCGGCGGCTGACGTCAGTGAGAAGACGATTCGCGTCAATGGCCCCGACCTGAAGCTGACCATCGTGCGCCCGGCAGGTAGCAACGAGGAAACCTTGCCCGCGTTCATGTTCTTCCACGGTGGCGGCTGGGTGCTGGGCGATTTCCCTACCCACGAACGGTTAGTGCGTGATCTCGTGGCAGGCTCGGGCGCGGTGGCGATCTTCGTCGATTACGCCCTGTCGCCAGAGGCGGCATTTGGCGTCGCCATCGAGCAGGCTTATGCCGCGACTGAATGGGTAGCCGAACATGGCAAGGAGATCCACGTCGACGGTACGCGCCTCGCCGTGGCTGGCAACAGCGCTGGCGGTAACATCGCTGCCGCTGTTGCCTTGATGGCTAATGAAAAGGGTGCCCCCGCACTTCGCTCGCAGGTGTTGCTGTGTCCAGTGACCGATGCAAACTTCGATACACCGTCGTATCACCAATTCGCCGAAGGTTACTTCCTGACGAAGGACTTGATGACATGGTTCTGGGACAACTACACGACCGATGCGAATGCACGTAAGGAGATCTACGCGTCGCCGTTGCAGGCAACGACGGAGCAGCTCAGGGGTTTGCCGCCGACGCTGATCCAAACCGCCGAATTCGATGTCCTGCGCGATGAAGCCGAAGCTTACGGCCGCAAGCTCGATGCCGTGGGCGTCCCTGTAAAGTCGGTACGCTACAACGGTATGATTCATGATTTTGGGCTATTGAACGTGATCAGCCATCTGCCGGCACCCCGCAGCGCGATGGCGCAAGCGGCACAAGAGCTTAAGGCCAATCTATTCAAGTAATTGAGGAAAAATAATCCCGCAGCTCTCGGCGAGCTGCGGGATTACATGGCGGAGAAGAACACGCCAGTGATCGAACTTCTCCCGAGCGTCGTCTAAGCTCGCTTGGCATACCGATCGCACGGCGAAGGCGGTAAGCTCATGGGCGAGTGGGGGCATGACTACATTCTGCGCCGTAGCGGCCGCTGGCGGGTGTCCTGGACGATCGCGGATGGTGAAATGGCGGCATGGGCCGCTAAAGGTGCCCAACTCTGATCCACGAGTCCGCGATCATTTGCGGGACGGCAGAGCCGGTCGGTTTTGACACAGCGGATTCAGCCACGGTTTTCTGCGGGCGTCGGGGTGTCAGAAGTCAGTTTCTCGATGGCCGCTTACGGGATTGGAGACAATACGCCTCGACGGCCGTCCTTGGGCGCCAAGCGGTCTCATCTTGGGGGATTCGAGCCCTCTCACCGCAAGGAAACGCCGTTGACGCTACGCTGTCGTACTCTGGTCGGCCAGTGCGTAGCAGACGGCGGCAAACGGCGGGATTTGGCGCACCCGACAGGATTCGAACCTGTGGCCTCTGCCTTCGGAGGGCAGCGCTCTATCCAGCTGAGCTACGGGTGCCTAGGGGGCAAGCGCCTAGCAAAGGCCGCGGCGCTACGCCAGCCGTTTCGATCGCGGCCGTTGATGCTTGCCCGGTTTCACCGGCTGGGCTTGACGAGCTTCACCGGTTGAAATTGCCCGAGCCCGCAGGTCGCGCCCTGGCTAATAGCGTCATGCAGCACGGTGATGGTGTCGACCGAACAAAGCGCGCCAACCGAGGTCTTGTAGAGAAACTTCTCCTCGAACCCGAGCTGCGGGCAGGAATAGGGGAGCGTATTGCGGTAAACCTTGCCGCCGCCCATGTCGAAATCGATCACGCTGTCGCTTCGGACATAGGTCTGGCGGATCGAGATGGTGCGGATGCAGCTTTCCGGCTTGCCGACAGGTGTCGCCTCCGGGACCTGGTTGCGGTCGCGCGCGCCGCCCGGGGCGGCAGCGGCGGCAATGGCGAGGGCGGTCAGGATCATGCGCATGGCTTGGTCTTCCTGGGCTATGGCGCGGCGCGCGTCTTGGGCGCCCCCGTCTTGGGTGGGGGCGTCTTGGGTGGGGGCGTCTTTGGTTTGAACGCACAAAGGTCGTGAACGATGCAGCGCCAGCATTCGGGCGTCCGCGCCTTGCAGGTATAGCGGCCGTGCAGGATCAGCCAGTGATGCGCATGGAGGCGGAAGGGCTGCGGCGTCGCCTTGTCGAGCTTCAGTTCGACCGCGAGCACCGTCTTGCCCGGCGCCAGCCCGGTCCGGTTGCAGACGCGGAAGATATGGGTGTCGACCGCGAAGGTCTCGGCGCCGAACGCTGTGTTCATCACCACATTGGCGGTCTTGCGGCCGACGCCCGGCAGCGTCTCGAGTGCGTCGCGGTTTGCCGGCACCTCGCCGTCATAATCGGCGATCAGCTTTTCGGAGAGCGCGATGACGTTCTTCGCCTTGGTGTTGAACAGCCCGATCGTCTTGATGTGCTGCTTCAGCCCATCCTCGCCCAGCGCGACCATCTTTTCGGGCGCATCGACCTCTTCGAACAACCGGCGTGTCGCCTTGTTGACGCCGATATCGGTCGACTGCGCCGACAGCGCCACTGCGACCAGCAGGGTATAGGGATTGCTATAGCTGAGCTCGGTCTCGGGATGCGGGTTGTCCGCCGCCAGCCGCGCGTAGAATTCGACGATATCCGCCTTCTTCAAAATCCCGATACCTTCTTAAAGGCCCAATACGTCGCCCATCTGGTAGCGCCCGGCGGGCTTGTCGGCGAGCCAGAGCGCGGCGGTGATCGCCCCCTTAGCAAAGATCGCGCGGTCCTCGGCGCGGTGGCCGATCTCGATCCGCTCGCCCGTGCCCGCGAAGATGACCTGATGATCGCCGGCAACCGATCCACCGCGCAGCGAGGCAAAGCCGATCGTCCCCTCGGCCCGTGCGCCGGTGAGCCCGGAGCGGTCAGCGACCTTCACCTCGGCAAGCGGCACGCCGCGCCCCGCCGCCGCCGCCTCGCCGAGCAGCAGCGCGGTGCCGGACGGCGCATCGACCTTGTGGCGATGGTGCATCTCGACGATCTCGATATCCCAGTCGCTGTTCAGCCGCGCCGCCGCCTCGCGCACCAGCCGCGCGAGCAGGGTGACGCCGAGCGAGACATTGCCGGTTTGCAGCACCGCGACCTTCGCCGCCGCGGCGTCGATCAGCGCATGGTGCGTCGGCGAGAGGCCAGTGGTGCCGATCAGGATCGGCGTGCCGGTCGCGACGGCTGCGGCGAGATTGGTCTCGAGCGCCGACGGTGCCGAGAAATCGACCAGCACATCCGCTGCCTCAGCGAGGGTCGCCGGGTCGCCGCCGGCATCGATTCCACCGGCAAGGCTGGCACCCAGATCGTCAAGCACGGCACCGAGCGCCTGGCCCATGCGGCCCGCGCTGCCGATGATTCCGATCGTGGTCA
>JBDTXU010000598.1:0-7036 GCA_040006055.1 Sphingomonas bacterium
GCGACATCCAGCGCCGGCACCCAGGCCAGCCGTCTTATCACCCAGCTCTCATATTCCGGCACGAATGGCACGGGCTCGTCGAAGCTCCCCGGAGAAAGCTCCGCCTCGTTCGCACTCATTCCGATCACCTGTGATCCGCACCCCGCGCAGAACAAGCGGTGGTAGGGGGGCGAGCTTTGCCACGTCCGCACGTCCCCACTGAAGCGCACTTGCGCACGATCATAGACGATGAACGGGTAGAACGCGGCGGCGTGCGCGCGCTGGCAGGTCAGGCAGTGGCACAGCCCCATGCGCAGTGGTTCGCCTGTCGCGACGAAGCGGATGGCGCCACAGGCACAGCCGCCTGTTCTTTCGATTCGGGCAGTTCCAGTAGAGGTGTCAGTCATGGCCAGCGTAACGCCCGAAGCGCCGAAATGGTCGCGCTTAAAGCGCCAACGGCAGTTGATCCGCGTCATAAGCCGGTGGCGGGTTTTCCAGTCGCTCCACCACTGTGACCGCCAGCGCCTCGAGCGCCTCCTCGCGCAACCGCTGGTTGCCAAAGGTCAAGCCGACCCGCACCCAACCCGGCGACTCCGCAATCGCGGCCTTGGCGGTGGAGATGCGAGCGGGGTCTGGAGCGAATCGGGGCATGCGGGCAGTTTAGAACGAAAAGGGAACATAAGGGAAGAGGCATGTCTCGCCAGCTCGGGGTCTCGCGGTGCGGCCGCGCGCTCGTTCGGGACAAGACGACGCCCCTGGCGAGAATCCGTTGGATTGATCTGTTTATTCCCGCTGCAATTCAGCGCTTTCGTTACAGCCACTGCGGGGACATCATTGACGTCTTTGTAACCCTGGCACGCCCAATGTGTCGCGCAGAGATTTTGGTGGCATTTTGACGGGAGGGGCCCGTTGAGATCGCAGATCATCGCAGGGAGTCTGGTGATGTCCGGGAATGCCGAAGGCGAGCGGTGCGATTTGCCAGAGGGCGACACCGTCGCGGATCAGGACCGTCGTCAGGATTCGCGTCAGCCTATCGCCCATCTCGTCGCGAAGCTGCGGACCATCTCGGGGGAATCGCTCTGCCTCGTCCGTAACATCTCGCCCGGCGGCCTGACGGCGCATGTCTATTCGAGCCTGGATATTGGCGGCGCGGCCACCTTCGAGTTCACATCCGGGGCGGTTGTCCGCGCCAGTATCGTCTGGCAACGCGACAATGTCGCCGGCGCGCAATTCGCTGATCGGGTCGATATCGCGACCGTGTTCGGCCTGCGTGATCTTTCGCCCCCCCCGCCGGAACCGCGCGCGCCGCGGATCGAGCTCGACATTCCCGCGACAATTCGGCTTGGGGCGACGCACCGCGCGATCACGCTCAGCAACATCTCGCAAGCCGGTGCGAAAATCCACTGCGCCGACCCGCTCGAACCCGGGGTCAAGCTGACCCTGCTCGTCAACGGCCTGGCGCCGCTCATCGGTCAGGTGCGCTGGAACCGGGACGGTTTTGCCGGTGTGGCATTCTACACGCCGGTGTCGTTCGACCTGCTGGCACAATGGCTTCCCATGGCTCAAGCAGAATAGCCGCTGACTGATCGCCACAAGCGTAAAAGCGACAGCACCATCGGATCATCGCCCCTTCTGCCGTGACTTCCATATTCGCAGATGAGGCGCGGTAGGTGCCTCAGGGGGATGGCTCTCAATTACGTACAAGTCCTGAAATGCGGGGGATTCACGCGACGCTATTGTTAATCTCCCGTTAACCAGACTTTCCCGAGCTTTTGAGTGGCCGTGAGGTTGCTGCGAGTCCCGAGATGGGCTGCGGTGGAGTGTAACCATGCGCTTTGTGTATCTGCTCGATCAGGACCCCGAGATCCGGACCTCGATCACCTGGCTGCTCGGTAATCGCCCTGACATGATCGTTCGCACCTTCAGTACGGGTGCTTCCTTCCTCTCCGCAATCGACGCGCTCGATCCGGGCGTCCTGCTGCTCGAGCTCGAGATGCCGGATATGAGTGGCATGGCGGTGCTCGACGCGCTCCGTGCCCAGGGCGATGACAGGATCGTGCCCGTACTCCTGACGGGCGCGACCACGGTGCCGCTCGTAGTGCGCGCGATGAAGACCGGCGCCGTCGATCTGGTCCCGAAGCCCTATAATGAGGATGTGTTGCTCGCCATGGTCGAGACCGCTTTTGCGCGCCTGGCGACCAACCGTGCGGCGGCATTGGTCGAAAATGAGGCACGCGTGAAGATCGAGCATCTTTCCGGCCGCGAGCGCGATGTGCTGAGGCGCCTCTTCGAGGGGCAGGCCAACAAGGTGATCGCCCATGATCTCAGCATCAGCCCGCGCACGGTGGAAATCTACCGCGCGAACATGATGAAGAAGCTCGGCGTGCGTAGCCTGGCTGAAAGCGTTCGGGTCGTTTTCGCCGCGCGCTGGGAACTTGGCTATGGCGATGAGCAGGAGTGGCTCGAAACCGGCCACCTGCCGGCAGGGCAGCCCGAGAGCCGCGCCGCTTACGGAAAATCGGCGCCCGCCTGACGTTCAGGGCTTCGTACCCGCGCCGGGCACCACGATCCGCCCGATCACTTTCCAGCCCTTGTCGTCGCGGGTCAGCTCGATGTCGACTGCCTGTTCGCTCTGGTCGGGCCGCCCGTAGTTGCAGAAGAGGTGCGCGGTCCGCATCGAGGCACCGTTGGGATCGAGCCGCTGCGGAAGATCGCACAGCATAGCAGGGGTGAGAACCGCGTCAGTCCGACGACTGATCCTTCACCCTCTCCAATAGCCGCTGGGTTTGCTCGACCAGCAACTTGCTCTCCTCGATATTCTCGCGGAGCTGCTCCTGCGCCTTTTCAATTTCGGCGAGCGGATCGAGTTTCCTGGATTTCGGCATCTCACCCCCTTACTGGGGTACCAACCTTGATCGAGATCAATCGTTCCGCCGCTCGCGCGAAAAATTCGTCAAGGCCTTTAAAAACTTAACCGCTTTCAGAATCGGTCAGTCATCGCCCTCGCGCTTGGCGCCGTCCAGCAGCTTGTTGGCGCGCCGGGCTTCAGCCTCGCTTGCCTGTTTTTCCTGTGCCGTCCGGCCGAAGCGCACCCGATTGGCGGTGGCCTTGGCTTCAGCGTCCGTCCGGGCGCGTGCCTTGCGGGCCTGACGCAGGTTGATGATGTCGGCCATTGATCCTGCTCCCTGACGCTGCCCGTGCCACATTCCCCGCGCGCGGGCGGCAAGGCAAGCCGCGATCCCCGCAAAATCCACCGCTGGTCAGGCGCGACTGGCTCGCTAAAAGCCATTATGCCTCCGCCCGAAACTTCGCCGCTCAAAACGATCGTCGCCGAGATCGCCGAAGAAATGGCGGACGCCTCGGATCGCGGCACAGTCGCCAACTATATCCCGGCGCTGGCGACGATCGATGCGGCGAAGTTCGGCATCGCCGTGGTCGAGGCGGACGGCACCTGCCACATGGCCGGCGATGCCGAGGAGCCCTTCTCGATCCAGAGCATCTCCAAGGTCTTCAGCCTGACGTTGGCACTGGGCGCGGTCGGCGACAAATTATGGGAGCGGGTAGGGCGCGAACCCTCGGGCACTGCGTTCAACTCGATCGTCCAGCTCGAGACCGAAGCCGGCATCCCGCGCAATCCCTTCATCAATGCCGGCGCGATCGTCATCGCCGACATGATCCTCGGCAATCACGAGCCGCGCGAGGCGATCGGCGAGATCCTCCGCTTCACCCGGGCGCTGGCGGGCGAGGACGACATCTTCATCGACGGCGCGGTCGCGGCGGCTGAGCAGGAGACGGGCTTCCGCAACATCGCGCTGGCCAATTACATGCGCGCCTTCGGCAATATCCGTCACCCGGTCGAACGCACATTGGGCGTCTATTTCAACCAGTGCGCAATGGCTTTGAGCTGCCGCCAATTGGCACTCGCCGGGCGCTATCTGATGGCTGGCGGCATCAACCCCGCGACCGGTCATTCCGTAATCTCAACGCAACGCGCGCGGCGCATCAACGCCCTGATGATGACCTGCGGCCATTATGACGGCTCGGGCGAATTCGCCTTCCGGGTCGGCCTGCCCGGCAAATCGGGCGTCGGCGGCGGCATCCTCGCGATCGCGCCGGGGCGGGCGTCGATCGCAGTCTGGTCGCCGGGCCTGAACGCACGGGGCAATTCACAGCTCGGCGCGCTGGCGCTCGAACGGCTGGTGCACCGCACCGGGTGGTCGGTGTTCGAGCCGGTTGTTATCGACTAACAGCCGGTTCTCAGCCGGGTATCAGCCAGCGTTGCCGCTGTTCCGGGGATTAGCGGCCAGCGCCAATCGTCCAATATTCAAGCTGAGAAAAAGCGGGACTGCGCCTGAGAAACGGTGCTGCCCGATCGCTCCTGCCACCGTCCGTGGTCAGGTTGAATCAGAGCGCGACGCTCCCGGTTGAATGGCAGTCCGAACGTCTGTTGCCAGAAGCGCGGCCAGAGGATCAACATCACTCGGCCGGACCGACATAGCGACCCATGAACAGGATCAGCCCGGTGCGGCGGTCGCGCAGGACCAGCAGGAACGGCTTGTCGGCGCGGAAGATGATGGGGGGTGGCGGTGGCGGTTGGTTTTTTCTGCGGCCTGTAGTGACGATGTCCATCACCACCGCCGTGGCGGCGGCCGCCTCGGCCCCCTCTTCGTCGACATCCAGCCAGGATTTGTGGATGATCTGCTTGATCGCGAGCCCCCTTGCACGGGGGTCTCCGCCCGGATTGGGAAAGGTCGCGATTCCCGAGAAGTCGGCGTCGCCGGAAATGCCGGTTTCGGCCCCCATCGCAGCGAGCGTGTCGACCAAATCCTTTCGCCATTCGAGGTGCATCTTGGGTAGCGTCAGCACGGTGTCCCTGGGTTCCGCCGCATTGAGCGCCGAAAACCATGTATCGAGTTCTTCGGCGGTGACCTTTTGCTCGAACTTTTTCAGTCCGTTGGACGAATTGGGCAGGAACACCACGAGGCTTGCCTCATTGCCTACATAGGGCAGATCGATGGCCTTGACGCCGCCTCGCTCCACCACGGAAAAGTAGGTGCGAAGGTGCATCAACGGCGTCGTCACCTTGCTGCGGTTGAGACGTGTGAAGCGCCCGGGTTCGGTTTCATCCTTGGCGAATGTTTGGAGCCACCGGGCCTTCCAGTAAATCGCGTTCACCAGCACCGCGCTGGTCAATTCGGTAAGGTCGCCCGGCTCCAGAATGTCGACGATCCGGTCGTGGGTAGATGAGGCGACCCAGGCATTGATGTCCTGCCGCGACTTTTCATGATCGTGCTGAAAATCCGTTTGCCACAGCCCGGCTTTCATGAAGCTTTGCACATCGGCGAGATAATCGGGCTTCAGCTGCATTCCCTGCTGGATCCAGATCGAATTCGCCGTCTGCAGCATGCGGCCATTGCCCGAAAAATTCATGCTGGCGAATATCGGGGCGCTGGCGCGGAAATAGGCGTTCGGCGCGGCGTTATAATGCATGACATTGCGTAATTTGTCGCCGGTGGTGCCGACAGCGCCGCGATAGACGAGCGCCATGGCTGTCGAGACACTCGCGGGTGAAAGGAACAGATTCTTGTCAGGGACGAGCGTACGTTTGTAGAGATCGACCGAGAAAGCATTGATGCCCGATACTGCGCTCTGGGCGTCAGGAGGCAGATTTGCCAGGATCATCGCGTTGACGTCCGGCGGAAGGGATGCCGAGGTCGCCGCGTCGGCCTGTTCGGCACCGGGCGATGGCGCAACCTCCTGAGCAATGACGGGCGGTGGCAATAGTGCGAATGCGGCGACCACAGCCAGATATCCGACGATTTTCAACATCCTTCCCCCCGGGGCATTATGTGCGGCCCCGCCCGGGATATTGGCGCAAAGCCTTAAACAGGGCGTCACTTCACATCCTTAATCTTGTGCGTCCGCCAGGGGTTCAAATGTTCGGCCGGCATAACCATTCGGAACCGACAGGGCGGGGAGGGGTCGGAAGATCGGCTCTCGACCCGCTTCATGACACTCAGCGAGCCAAACGCCCACCCCGAAACCCACCCTTGCTGCCGAACACCAATAGCCAGACCGCAAGCGCCGCCTCTCCGATCAGCGTCGGGTCCATCAGATGTGGCGACAAGGTGTTTGCGAAGGCCGGCGCGGCGAGATCCGCCAGGCTGTTGATGAGATAGCAGATGCCCGCCAGCGCCATCAGCGCGCCGATGGTTCTGGGCACAAAGCCGCTCCGCCACACCAGCCAGCCGAGCATCAGGCAATAGACGCCGAAGAAAACGAGGCTGAGATCATAACCGTCGCCGTGCAGCTTGAGGGACAAAAGCGCCAGCGCCTCGCGCTGCGGCGCATCCAATGCCGTCGCCAGATAGGATGGCGCATCCAGCAGCCGCAGGGTGGCCAGCAGGAAATAGCTGTCGACGGCGAGGACGGCGATGCCGATCATGCTGAACGCGGCCGCCGTAAGCGACACCCGGCGCGACACCGGCGCGAACATGTCATGGAACAGTGCCGTCACGCCGACATAACAGGCAAGCATGACAAGATCGCCGACCAGGCCCGCGCGGAACAGCCCCTGATTGGCGAGGATCGAGGTAGCGGTGGCGGCGGCGTCGTCGCGAACGATCAGCGAGCCGCGCGATATCAGTTCGGCGAACAGGCCACCGATAATCGTGCCGAGATAGAGCGCGCCGGCGAGGCGTGCGATCGATGCCCGAGGGATTTGGGTGGGCGGCGCCTGGTCAATCATGGCCGACCGCGCGCGGCCAGCGAAAAGCGATGATGGCGATCGTCACCGTCAGCGCGATCTCGATCGCACCAAGCGTTTTGTAAAAGGGTTGGGAGCCCGGCAGCGTGACCGCCATGATTCCGGTATAAGCTATGCCGAGGATCACGCATATCCATTTGCACAGGCGCGCCGGCAGCAGGAGCGACAGAGCCACCATCAGGCTCGGCACCGCCATCATCAGCGCCACACCGATCAATATGCCGGGCGTGGCGTGCCCGAGCGGACCCATCTCGCCCCGGTTCATGTCGGCCAGCGTGCCGGGGATGTAGA
>JBDTXU010000599.1:0-1649 GCA_040006055.1 Sphingomonas bacterium
CCCCATATCTTCGCCGCAACCGGCCTTGTGGTTGCCGCGATGACCGCGAGCACGAGTGCGGAGGCGCAACGATGGCATGGCGACGGTGGCCGTGGCTGGCACGATGATCGTGGATGGCACGGCGATCGCGGCTGGCGGGGCGACCGCGGCTGGCACGGAGACCGCGGCTACCGTGGTTACCGGCACAGGCCATATTGGCGCCGCGCCGATTATGGCTGGCGCTACCCGCGTTGCTGGACTGAGTGGCGCCGGCACCACCGCGTTCGCATCTGCCGCTGAGCGTCCCGGCATATTCTGGGCGGCGGTTGTGGCCGCCGCCCGTTTTTCAGGTCGATTGGACGTGTTCGGGCGCACAATACAGGCGCAACAGCCCAAGCCTGAGGGTCTATATGTACAATGTTCTGTACATATAGGAAATGTCAGCGACCCCTCATGACATTTCCAACGGCGTTATGGGTGGCGCTGCTGTGATCCTCTGGATTCCCGAAGCTCGGCCTCTTCGCGCGGGACCTCGCGTCGCAACAGGCCGAGAAAGCTTGGCGTCTCGGGGGAATGTATATCGGCCACCAGCCAATGACCGCGCGAGAGGCTCAGATCGATCGTGAAACGCGCGGTCTTTTCGTTGCGCAGCATCACCGTGACCACCGCCCCGGTCGCCCCGCGCGCCGCCACGCTGCTGGTGATGATCCGGTAATTGGGCGCGGTATCCTGGCAGTCGCAGAATGCAATGCCGTCGACGACGCCGACATCGCCGCTCGCCCGAGACCATGCGCCGTCGCGATCGACCAGATTCTTCAGCTCGGGCGCATAGTGTATCGATGCGTAATCGAAACGCCCGGGAATGGTGCGGTAGATGCCTTCGACATAGGCTTTCGCCTGCCTGAGCTCGGCATGTGTGGCCGCGCCGGCCGGTGTGGCGAAGGCCAGCGCGCCGACCAATAGCCTGCTCAGTGGCGGGAATTTCGCATTGCCGCTTCCCCTCCGAAACGTCCCGACGGGCGCTATTGCAGATGCGCTATGCCAAAGCGACAGCGCGGCATGCGACATAGGAAAAATCCTAGACAAGTTGGATTCAAGCGCACAGAACAAAATAAGAACATAACACGGAGTCGCGCATTTCCATGGAACGCACCACGCTTGACAGTCCGGAATGCGTTAAGGGCTGCTCGCCCTGTTATCTCGATTGCGCTTTGTGCCGCGTCACGATGCTATCGCTGTCTCGCGAAATCGAGCGGCTGCTGCGCGCGCAGCCACCTTTAGCGCATCCGGGCTGGCCTGACTGGCAGACGGCGCTCCTAGCAGCTCGAGACCATATGACAGCGCTTCGGCTAAGGCTCGCCGCGATTGATCCGTCAGCTTTCCCGGGGGCGCGAGGGGGAGCAGGGCATCGAGGATCGGCTCGAGCGTCTCTGCATTAGGCGTCTGCGCCGCGCCTTCGAGGCCGAAATGTTCGACCATGATTTTCATCTCGTCGATCGTCACCTGGCGCTTGCCGGCAAAGATCTCGGCGATCCGCGAAGAGGGCAGTTCGAGCAGGCGCGAGAGCTTCGCGTTGGTCGTTAGCCCCTGCGCCTTGAGGCGGGCGAGCTCAGTGAGAAGCGCTTTGGATCCAAGCATCAGGGCCGCCAATTCCGGTTTATCGTTCGCAA
>JBDTXU010000600.1:0-3431 GCA_040006055.1 Sphingomonas bacterium
TTGTGCAGGGGACGGGCCTGGGGCTCCTTGGCGACCTCCTGTTCGGGGTTTTGGGAGCCTTTGTCGGAAGCTGGTTTTTGCCGAAGCTTGGCGTCCATCTTGGCGCCGGCATTATCAATGCGATCATCAACGCTACCGTCGGCGCGATATTGCTGCTGCTCCTTGTGAAATTGCTTCGCGGCGGACGCGGGGGGCGAAGGTGGCGGCGCTAACAGCGCCTTCCAGCTCGAGCTGGACCACCGCTCTCTTCATTTAGCGGTCTTCTCCGCCGTGGCATGAACCTTTTCTCCCCGAGCGCACATGCCGACGAACTTCGCGATCCGCGCAGCCCGCGTCTCCGGCTTCTTCGCTTCGTGGACGCGGTAGAGGATCGCGTAGCGATTGGCCGATTCGAGTCTGTCGAAGAACGCGCGCGCGCCGGGTTCCACCTCAAGCGCGGCTGCGAGATCGTCAGGCACGGTGATGGTGCTTTGCGGGGCATAGGCTGCGTCCCAGCGCCCGTCTGACTTCGCCGCATCGATCTCGGCATGGCCCGCCGCTGCCACCCGCCCGGCGACGACCAGTTCGCTGGCGCGGATGCGGTTCTTCTCGGACCATTTGCTGCGGGCCTTGCGCGGCGTGAAGCGGATCAGCCACCAATGCTCGTCATAAGGGTTCAGTTGACCGTCGATCCAGCCATGGCAGAGCGCGCCATCGATCGCCTCGGCCTTTGAAACCGAAGCCGCGCTCGCGCTTGCCTTGGCGAGCTTGAGCCAGACCCCCGGCGCGCTGCGGGGCTGCGCGGCCAGCCACGCCTCCCAGGCGGCGGCATCGGCAAATGCCAGGATCGGCAAGCCTGCACGGGTCTCCGGCTCCGACATCATCGAACCTCATAAGCGCATCCAGGGCGCTGGCTACCAGATCGACGGGGCGCCCGCCTAGCGCCGCGATCAAGGGGTCTTGCGAATCACTTACCTGTGTGTCACACAGTATGTGTCATACACCATGTGGGACACAGGCAATGCCCGTCGAAGACGATATTTTCGAAAAGCTGCGCATCGAGCTGCGCCGGGGATCGCTGATCCTCGCGGTGCTCGGGGCGCTACGGGTGGAGCGATACGGCTACACGTTGCGTCAAAGCCTGGAGGATGCCGGGCTGCCGATTGACGAGGGCGCGCTCTATCCGCTGCTCCGGCGCCTCGAGGCGCAGGGCCTGCTCACCAGTGAATGGCGCGAAGAGGCGAAGCGCAACAAGCGCTTCTACCGCCTCTCGCCCGACGGCGAGACGATCCTCGCTGAACTCCTCGGCGAATGGAACGCGATCTCCGAATCGATCCTCCGCCTGACCGAAAGGGAAATGTGATGGACCTGCTAGACCGCTATCTTCACGCCGTGCGCTGGACCCTGCCGTCCGCCAAGGCCGATGACATCACCGCCGAGCTTCGCGACGAGCTCGTCACGCGCATGGAGGACCGGGAGGAAGCGCTTGGCCGGCCGCTCAGCGCGGACGAGATCAGCGCGCTGCTCAAGGAATTCGGGCACCCGCTTGTGGTCGCCTCACGCTACCGGAAGCAACAATGGCTGATCGGGCCGGATGTGTTCCCCTTCTACCTGTTCGTGATGCGGATCGTGGTCCTGATCGTCTTGGCGGTGATGCTGGTGGTCGGCGTCATCAACGGGCTGTTCAGCGACCAGGATCCGATCCGCGCCGTCGCCCGGACGGTCGGCGGCCTCTGGACCTCGCTGCTGCTCAATGTGGCGATCGTCACCCTTGTCTTCGCAGTGCTGGAACGGACCGGCTTTCCCAAGGATCATCTCCGGCGTTGGAAGCCCGAGCAGCTCCCCGATGTACGGCTCAAGCGGAAGGGGCGTTGGGAATCCGCGTTCGAAGTCGCTGCGGGTATTGCGTGCCTGCTGTGGTGGACCGGCCTCATCCATTTCCCGCTCGTCACCGGCGGACGGGACTTCCAGCTCGTGCCGGCGCCGGTTTTCATGCAATATTACTGGCCGATCCTGGCGCTGCTATCCGTACGGCTGGTACAGAATCTGATCGAATGGCTGCGGCCGCGCTGGACGGTAATGACCGGCGTGTTCAACATCGCGACCTCCATCGGCATGGTCGCACTGGTGGCCATGATCTATCGCGCCGGCCATTGGGCGACGGTCATCGCGACCGGCATGCCCGCGGCCAAGGCGATCGAACTCGAGGCCAGCCTCAACCTGGCCCTGCGGATCGCAATCGTCGTGGTGGGCGTGGTCCTGACCCTTCAGGGCGCGGGCGCATTATGGCAGCTGAGCCGCCGCAGACGTGAACAAGCCAGCTGAAGGGTCAGGCGGCGCGCTTCTCCAGGGCGCGCGCCGCCTCGGCCATCAGGGTCGCAATGATCTCGGCGACCGGTTCTTCCTTCGTCACCATGCCGACCGACTGGCCGGCCATGAGGCTGCCATGCTCGACATCGCCATCGATCACTGCACGGCGAAGCGCACCCGCCCAATAATGCTCGATCTGGAGCTGGGCCTCCATCATCTCGACCTTGCCCTCATCGAGCAGCTGGGCGACTTCACGCTGCTTGGCGGTGAACAGCTCGCCGCCGGCATTTTTGAGTGCCCGGACCGGGATGACCGGCAGGCGCGGATCGATCTGCACACTGGCCACCGCATCGCGGGCCGAGGCGCGCATGAACGCCTTTTTGAACGCCGGATGCGCGATCGATTCCGTCGCGCAGACGAAGCGGGTGCCGAGCTGGACGCCGGCCGCGCCCATATCGAGATAGGCGGCAATCGCCTCGCCCCGGCCGATGCCGCCGGCGACGAACACCGGCACCTGTTCGGCAACCTCGGGCAGGATCTCCTGCGCGAGCACGCTGGTCGAGACCGGGCCGATATGGCCGCCGGCTTCCATGCCCTCCACGACCAGCGCATCAACGCCGGAGCGGATGAGCTTCTTTGCCAGTGAGAGTGCCGGCGCAAAGCAGATCAGCTTGGCGCCATTCGCCTTGATCGCGTCGATCGATCCAGTCGGCGGCAGACCGCCGGCCAGCACGACATGACCCACGCCATGCTTGTTACAGACCTCGATCAGGTCGAACAGGCCAGGATGCATGGTGATGAGGTTCACGCCGAACGGCTTGTCGGTGAGCGCCTTGGTGCCGGCGATCTCGGCATCGAGCAGCTCGGGCGTCATCGCCCCGCACGCGATCAGGCCAAAGCCCCCCGCGTTCGACATGGCCGAGACCAGATGGCGTTCCGAGACCCAGGACATGGCGCCGCACAGGATAGCGACGTCGCTGCCGAGGAACGCGGCCCCGCGCGCCATGCGGCGGGCGAGCCGCTCCTCGCCGATGCTCACGCCGCGTCCTCCGCGTCGAGCCCATAAGCGGTGTGGAGCACGCGCACTGCGAGCTCGGTATAATCTTCCTCGATCAGCACCGAGACCTTGATCTCCGAGGTGG
>JBDTXU010000601.1:0-2312 GCA_040006055.1 Sphingomonas bacterium
CGTGGCGCGACAAGGTGAAGGCGATCGTTGCCGCCTGGTATCCGGGGCAGGAAGGTGCGCAGGCGATCGCCGAGGTGCTGACCGGCAAGGTGAATCCGTCGGGCCGTCTGCCGATAACCTTCCCGAATGCGATCGAGCAACTGCCTCGTCCAACCATTCCGAGCTTTGGGACACCCGAGAACACCGCGGTCACGGTCGCGATGACCGAGGGGGCGGACGTCGGATATCGTTGGTTCGCGCGGAGACGGCTCACCCCGATGTACGCCTTTGGTCATGGCCTCAGCTACACCAGCTTCGCCTATTCCGGCCTGGGCTTGAAGGGGGGAAAGACGCCAGGCGCCCGCTTCACGGTGCGCAATACCGGCAGCCGCGAGGGCGCCGACGTGCCGCAACTTTACCTGCGATCGATCGACAACACCGTCAACGTGCGTCTGCTCGGCTTTGAGCGCGTGTCGCTGAAGCCGGGAGAAAGCCGAACGGTGACACTCAATGTCGATCCGCGGTTGCTGGCGATGTACGACGCGAAGGCTCACCGGTGGCGGATCAAGGCGGCCACCTACGAAATTGCGCTGTCCAGCTCCGCATCGGCGCCCATCGCAAGCCGGCGGATCACACTGGGATCGAAACAGTTTGCCGATTGAAGGATGGACGCTCCGGGGCGCTGCCATGATTCAATCGCATCCCTGGATCGGCCATAAGATGCGCACGGGACGTCTCAGAAGCCCGAGCTGCTCTTTCCCATCGTCTGACTCTTCGAATGCTGCGCACGGCGCCACGGACGGCGCTTGCGCGGCAAATTCCCTGTTAATTTCCCTATTATTCCCTGTTCCGGCCCAAACAGGCGAACCTGCATATCTAATAAACCATTGTAATATAAAGATAATTATAGAATTCGACCCGAAAATGGCTTCGAAAAAAAGAAAAAATTCCCTGTTCCGAGCAAATAACAGGGAATTTCATCGCCTCAGATGAAGCTGCGGCTGACGAACCAATAGACGCCGATCAGCACAAGCCCAGAGGCACACAGATCGACCACGATCGGTCTGGGCAGCGTGAGCTTGAAGCGCCTGAGCGCAAGCACCACGCCGACGAGCACGGTCACGACCGTCAACTGGCCAACTTCGACGCCGAGGTTGAAGCCGACGAGCAACTCGGCAAGCTTGGCCGGGGGGATCGCTTCGTTCAGCAGGTCGGCGGCAAAGCCGAAGCCGTGGATCAGGCCGAAGACCAGGGTGATGACGAGGCGCAGTCGCCCGGCGTTGCGAACATGGCCGGCGACCAGCAGATAGTTGGAGGCGAACAGCCCCGCGCCCAGCAGCAGGGTGAAGGGCAGCAGCCCGATCCCCAGCAGTCTGAGGCCGGCCATCGCGAACAGCGCGCCGGCCGTCCACAGGGCGAACAGCCCGGGTCGATTGGTCTGCACGGCCAGATTCTCAACGCCGATCAGTGCGATCGTGAGCGCCACCAGCGCGTCGATGAACTCGGCATGCGGCCGGATGATACCGGTGACGGCAAGCGCCAGGGTGAGGCTGTGTCCCAGCGTGAAGCCGGTGATGACGAAGACCAGATCCTTGAACCGGCGCGAGATCAGCACCAGCCCGAGCAGGAAGCTCATATGATCAATGCCGGTGAAGATGTGCATGATGCCCATCTTCATGAAGGTGAGCAGGCCGGCGCCCTCGATCTCGCCACCCTGGGCTTCGCTCATGTCGATGCTCTGGGAGTCGGCGGTGAGCACTTCCTCGGCAAAATCCCCCTTGGCGGTCTGGATCTGCGCCAGGTTCACATGAGTCGACACCAGCTCGAAAAAGGCGCCGTCGTGCAGCGCGATCCCTTCCGACGAGGGGCAGTTGTAGAGGAACTCGACCCGGCGATAGCCGGTGGCGGCGGCGACCGGGCGCGGTTTGCCGGCGAGCGCACAGGGCTTATTCTCCGCGGTGGCACCGACTCTGGGCGTCAGATAGGCGATCAGCTGCGGACCATTGGGCGGGCGGCTATCGGGCGTCAGCCGGCGCGCCTCGAGGTCGGAGACCGAAAAGGTCAGGTGCACCAGGCTGCCATCGACGAGCCAGGTCGAATGGGATTCCGATCTGGTATGCGCGCTCGCCGGCGTGGCCAGCCACAGGAATGTCGCCGCCAGCGCCAGAAGCGCCCGCCCGATTATCCGCGCGCTCATTGCAGGTCCGAGGCGATCTTGATGTCGGCGCGCTTCCTCAGGAACCGCTTATTGCCCTCCTGCAGCCGTGCGACCTTGTCCGCCAGGAAGTCGCGCAGCACCTGGTCGCGCGCTTCGGCATAGGGCGTGGGCACCG
>JBDTXU010000602.1:0-2861 GCA_040006055.1 Sphingomonas bacterium
CCGAGCCAGGTCGAATATATGCTCGCCAAGATCCCGATGGGCCGGCTCGGTGACGTCCGGGAGACCGCGGCTATGGCCTGTTTCATGGCATCCGAGGAATGCAGCTTCACCACTGCGTCGACCTTCGACACATCCGGAGGGCGGACGACCTTCTGATCACCGACGATATCGAGAATCGTGACCGGCAAACCCCCGGCACGAAGGGGAGGACGAGAATGCACGCGCTGCCGTTCATCGATGCCCATGTCCATCTCTGGGATCTCGCCCGGGATCATTATGCATGGCTCTCGCCGCCATTCCGTGACGCGGGGCCCAACGGCAACACCGAGTCGATCGCCCGCAACCAGCTGCTCGACGACTACCTCGCCGAGGCGGCGAACTGGAATGTCGTCGGCTTCGTGCATCTCGATGCCGGCGCCCAGAATCCGCTCGCCGAAACCGACTGGCTGCAGGACATGGCCGACGCGCGCGGCATGCCCAATGGCATCATCGCGAACGCGGCGCTGGACGATCCAGATGTCGAGGCGCTGCTGTCCAGTCATGCCCGGCGCGCCAATGTGCGTGGCATTCGCCACATCATCAGCTGGCACCGAGACCCGAACCGCACCTATATCCCGCGCGACATCACGCTCGATCCGGCCTGGGCGCGCGGTTTCGCGCTGCTGTCGAAATATTGCCTGTCGTTCGATCTCCAGGCCTATCCCACCCAGTTTGCTGGCCTCGCCCGGCTCATCGAGCGGTACCCCGAAACGTCGGTGATCATCGACCACGCCGGCCTCGGTGTCGACGGCGACGAGAGCTGGCGCACGGCGATGAAGACGATGGCCGCGCTGCCCAACGTCTCGATCAAAATCTCCGGTCTCGGCTTCGTCTATCGCCCGTTCGACACGGCGGCGGTGCGGGATCGTGTGCGCGAGACGATCGACATCTTCGGCATCGACCGCGCGATGATGGCAAGCAATTTCCCGACCGACCGGCTGTTCGCCGATTTCGACACGACGATGGACGCGCTCGCTGACGCAGTCGCCGATTTCAGCGAGGAGGATCGCCGCGCTTTGTTCGCCCGCAACGCTAACCGAATCTACCGGCTCGGCCTGGATGTTTAGAGTGGGGAGCCAGCCGCATCCACACCGTCACCCCGGACGTGTTCCGGGGTCCATCGGGGTTCGGGCGCACCCCTCTCCGATCAAACGCAGCGCCAAGCCGCGGAATGGATGCCGGAACAAGTCCGGCATGACGATGAGATTTGGGCAGACGACTCCGGAGAGAACATCATGAACCCCAACCCGCTGCTCGGCGTCCTATTCCACTGGCTCGGTGGCCTGTCCTCGGCCAGCTTCTACGTCCCCTATCGCGCGGTGAAGCGCTGGTCGTGGGAGATTTACTGGCTCACCGGCGGCATCTTCTCCTGGCTGCTCGCGCCCTGGTTCTTCGCGTCGATCCAGACTCATGACCTGCTCGGCGTGCTCCAGGCTGCGCCAATGCCGGTGATCGTCTGGCCGATCGTCTTCGGCATCCTCTGGGGTTTCGGCGGCCTGACCTACGGCCTGACCATGCGCTATCTCGGCCTCTCGCTCGGCATGGCGGTGGTGCTGGGGCTGTGCACAGTATTCGGCACCCTGATCCCGCCGATTTTCCAGGGCGATTTCGCCGCCAAGCTGCTCGATACGCCGAGCGGCAACATCATCCTGCTCGGGCTGGCGATCACCATGGCGGGCATCATCGTCGTGGCCATAGCCGGCGCGCGCAAGGACGCCGCGCTCAGCGCCGAACAGAAGGCGGAGACCGTCGCCGAGTTCGCTTTCCGCAAAGGCATCGCGGTCGCAATCTTTTCCGGGATCATGTCGTCCTGTTTCGCCTTCGGGCTCGCCGCCGGAGAACCGATCAAGCGGCTGT
Organism: Sphingomonas bacterium; assembly: GCA_040006055.1. Classification (GTDB taxonomy): domain Bacteria; phylum Pseudomonadota; class Alphaproteobacteria; order Sphingomonadales; family Sphingomonadaceae; genus Sphingomonas. Next base: position 1,897 of record JBDTXU010000602.1, read on the forward strand.
CGGCGGAGGCGGGCACCGGACCGCTCTGGATCGGCCTGCCGGTCCTGTGCCTGGTGATGTTCGGTGGCCTCCTCACCAACGCGGCCTGGTGCGCCTGGCTGATCGTGAAGAACCGCAGCGCGAACCAATGGACCGGTGGCGGCGACGCGGTCGGCGCGCCCCTGCTCGCCAATTTCCTGCTCTGCGCCGTCGCGGGCACCGCCTGGTATTTCCAGTTCTTCTTCTACACCATGGGCGAAAGCCAGATGGGGCGCTTCGGCTTCTCGTCCTGGACGCTGCACATGGCCTCGATCATCATTTTCGGCACGCTCTGGGGCTTCGCATTCCGCGAATGGAGGGACGCGCCTCCAAGGTTGCGCCTGATGGTCTGGAGCGGCGTCGGCCTGCTGGTAATGGCCACCATCGTCATCGGTTACGGCAACAGCCTGGCGGCCTGAGACGCGGCCTGGTCTGTCAGCGAATCTGTACCAATCATTGTACAGCTGGAAATGTCCGCGGTCGCATGACATTTCCTAGAGCGAGGACTGCGCAGTACTCGAAAAGGCGCGACGCTCATGCCACGGTGTTCCGCCCCCAAAGCGCCTCATAGCGCCAGCCGGAGAGGTCCTCGACAATCGCCCGCGCTTCCGGTGACGTGGGCGTTGCATCGGCATTGGCACGAAAATGTTCTATCTCGGCCATCAGCACGGCGTGGGTGCGCGGATCGAGCCGGAAGCGCGTCGACACGAAGACGCCGAACACCAGCATCGCCACCGTGCCCAGCCCGAGCACCGCGACGATCGCAGTGATCGCCACCGGGCTCTGGACGCTGGCCTTGGAGACGAAGCCCGAGGCCTGCATGACCTGCCCGACCAGGATCACCGCAAGCGCTTGCGACATTTTGCGCACAAAGGTCATCACCCCGGCAAAAGCACCTTCGCGCCGCTTGCCGGTGACGATCTCGTCGACATCGGCCATGTAGTTAT
>JBDTXU010000603.1:0-16768 GCA_040006055.1 Sphingomonas bacterium
TCCTGCGCTGGCTCGGCTTCACCATCAGGGAGGACAGGATGATGTTCGCCGGCACCGAATTCGTCACATTTTCGAAGGGAGAATGCTGATGTGCGCCCCCGCACTCGCCGTACCGCTGATGATCGCCTCGACGGTGGTTTCCACCGGCGGCGCCATTCTGTCCGGCATCGGGCAGAAGCAGCAGGCTGATTATCAGGCGCAGGTCGCCGACCAGAATGCGCGCATTGCCGAAAACCAGGCGCAGGATTCAATCCTGAACACCAATTTGGCGGCGCAGCGCCGGTACCGCGAACTGTCTCAGACCAAGGGCGCGCAGACCGCGGCAATGGCGGCGAATGGCATCGACCTGAATTTCGGCAGCGCCGTGGATGTCCAGCACGACACCGCGATGATCGGCGGCGAGGATATGGCCCAGCTCTACAAGGGCGGCAACGAGCAGACCAAGGGCTTCGAGATCAACGCTTTCAACTATCGATCCCAGGCCGCGGGCGACCGGGCCAAGGGGCGGGGCGCGTTGATGGATGGAATCTTCAACGGCTTGAGTACCGCGCTTAGCGGTGTATCGCAGGTCGCCGGTATGAAGGGGGGCATGCCTGACGGCCTCAAAAAGAATGCGTACGGCATCTCCACTCGCGGCGGCGACAATATCTACTGAGATCCATTGTCGTAGTTCCACAACCGCCGCGTATCGACGCGGTGAGACATTCCTATCCCGCGGCGCGCATCCGCGAATTGTTGTTCATCACGCGAGCGGACGTAGGCTCCGACATTGGCTGAGCGGGCGCATACGGCCTGCGTGACGCGCTTATAGCGTCGTCCGATCAGGGAATATTTCCAGTTTTCTAATCGGAAACGGCGGCGATACAGTATGGGAGATAGGGCGCGTCAACGGACGTGAGGTTTTTCGCGAAATCGGGCGCGGAGGGGTGCCGGGAAGATGGCAAAGATATCAGCCTTGAAGCTCACCATTCTGGTGTCGCTCTCGGTTCTGGCGCCGGCTTCCGTGTCATATGGGGAACAGCCGCCTCACCATTATATATTGGCGATCGCTCAGCTTTATGAACCCAGATATTTGACCTCGCCGAGCGAAGAGACAGGCGGCCCGTATGAAGGAAAGATATTTCTGGGCGGTGTGTACGGCGTGAGGGTCAAAATCACTCGAATCGTATCTGGCGGTTTCGATGTCGAACCGAAGCGTATGCGGTTGAGCGCCAACAGCCCGAAATACTTCACCAGGGCATCGAGAAGCTCGTATTTATAAGAAAATATGGGAAATTCGGCTGCCGGATAATCAACTGGAACGACATCTCGGAGCAGCAAAGCCGGAATGTCTGCTTGCCGGAGTCGGAGGTCGAAGCCCTGGAATCCGGCGCGATGTTTACCGCGCGGGATGGCGACGGCAGCCTTTGCGAGCACAAGCCTGATCCGGGCGCGGGCTGACGATGGCGCTTGAGGGTCCGCCGGTCGGCTCGACCTTCGACACCTGCCGCGACGCATTCATCCGCCGCGATCGATAAAGGCCCTACGGCCTCGCAGGAAATCGCGGCGATCGATTCAAGTTCATCGCGCATGGGCTTACGCCATTGCCTCCAGAACCAGGAGGTGCCCGTGGCCCCGAATATTCCCGCAATCAAATCGGCGGTGCGCTGAGATGCCCGTCGTCCCAACCGAACAGAACAAGATCGGCCTCGCCAGCGTGTCCGGTGCGAAGTTCGAGGCGGCTGATCTTTCCGGCACCGGGCTTCAGGCGCTCGGCTCCGGCGTGCAGTCGCTTGGCGAAACCGGACAGAGGGTTGCAGTCGAGCAGCACCGGGTCGCGATCGCGGATGACGCCGCAGTCAAAGCGGCGTGGAACGCGTATTCGGACCAGGCGCGTGCGATCAGGGCGAATTTCTATGCCCAGCGCGGGGCGGCGGCCGACGCGGCATTGCAGCCGTCGATCGAGGCACTGCACGGCGCCAAGGCCGCCTTGCACGCCGACCTGACGAGTCAGCGCCGGCGAGATATGTTCGACCGCGCGGTCCAGGGGCCGCTGGGTTATGATGTGATCGGCTTCAACGCCTATGCCGCCAGCGCAAAGGGGGTCGAGCAGGACAATCAGAGCGTCATTGCCCAGGATGGCCTCGCGCACGATGCGGTCCACAATGCCGATAATCCAGCATTTGCGGCGAAGCTGCTCGAGACAGGATCGGAATCGATCAAGACGCAGGCGATAGTGCAGGGCAGGGACCCGGCGTCGGTTGACGAAAAGGTGGCGAAATATCGCTCCTCCGTTCATCTCGATGTGATCCTGGGGCCGAAGGGGCATGATCCGCTCGCCGCCCACCATTATCTTGCGAAGAACAGCGGCGACATGATCGAGCCGCACAAGCTCGAGGCAGCCAGGTTGCTGGCCCCGGCGCTTGGGCAGCTCCGGGGCGTGGCGGATATCGACAGCTATCCGATGCTGCGATCGGCGACCGAGCCGGCGACGCCGCCGGGAGATATCGCCACGGTGACCGGGCGATTGCTCGATGTCGGGGCGGCGCGCCGAACCGGTGGGGATGCGGGAAGTGAGCAAGTCACCTCGGCGCCTGGCGTCGCCGATGCGAGCGCCACGGGAATGCTCGCGCTGATGCAGCGCTATCGTGGCAGCGCGCCGAAGAGCCTGGCGGCATCCTTGCTCGGCACGCATGCGGTTGATGCGCTGGTTGCGAAGCACGGCAAAGACTGGTTCGGGGAACTACCCGCAGAAACCTACAAGGCGGTTGCGCACGATATGGGGATGCTTGGTGCCGGCACTTCGCCGCGCGAGGCCCTCGCGTTTGAGGACCGCACGGCCATTGCCGGATGGATCGACGCTCAGCCCTGGGACGACGCCCGCAAACAGAGCGCGCATGAAGAGCTGCACACCCGTGCCGGCCTCGAGGACAGGCGTCGGACAGAGGCACGGGATAAGGCCAAGGAGGCGGCTTTCGCGACGATCGACAAGCTCGGCGCCGGGTTCATCTCGGTCAACCAGCTTCCGCCCGCCGTACGGCGCGATCTCGGTGAGGACGCGATGGCCGCGCTGACGCTGCGGGCCAATCGCAATGTGCATCCGATGACGGTTGCCGCGCATGGCGATGTGGCGATGGACCTCAACCGGATGGCAGCTACCGATCCGGAAACGTTCGCCAAGCAGGATCTCCGCCTGCGCCGCGACGAGATGACGCCGGTTGAATATGACGCGCTGGGACGGTTGCAGAAGGGCATCGGTACCTATCCGCCTGCGCCCTCAGCGATGACTCAGCGGCGTGCGCTGGAAACAATGCAACGAAACGGGCTGGATGTCGGCCCGAGAGGCGCTGACGTCACGAACCAGCCAACTGCCATCGAAGGCGGCGCACCGCCAGACGCCGCACCGGAGCGATCCTCTCAAACCGATGAAGAGGTCGATCGCCTGGCGAATGTCGAAACCATACCAGAGGCGCTGCGCGGCGCGGACACGACCAAGGCAGCGATACGGGAAATGCTGCGCAATGACTGGACTCCGGACCAGATCCAGAACCAGCTGTACGAAGCCTATGCGCGACGCTCGCTTGGTCTGAGCTTTGACGATCATCCAGGCGGGGTCGGGAGCTTGCCCGACCAAGGGAATCCAGAGGAGCTCGTGCCGGAGGCGCGGTTCAGGAATATCGCATCGGAGCAGAATGGTCAGATTACGTTTGACCCCAATGGCCGGCCGGTCGTCAGCCCGGATGGTGCTTCGCCATCAGACGCGATCCTGGGATCGCTTTTCCCGCCACCACAGCCTGTCAAGAAACGGGTGCCTTCCAATCAACTCGACTATGGGGATTTCAGCACCTTATGGGAAGCCGAGCGCAAAAAGGGTGTCAAGCTGCCGAAATTTGTACCGGCTGAAGCATGGAAGAAATTTGCGCCGGATGCGGAGAAGATGCATCCGGAAACGCTTGCTCGCCCCTATGATCGGATAACGCTGCACCATACGGGTAGCGAGGATACGCCGGAGGCCGTGGAAACCCTGCATGGCCATGAACCGCTGTGGCACAAACTCGGCAGAAAGATCAATAATCCCGCCAACCAGGAAGATTACGACACTTATGGTGATGTTGGATATCATTTCCTGATCGGTCGCGATGGCACTATCTATGAAGGCAGGTCACTTGCCTATCAAGGCGCTCACGTAATGAATCAGAACGAGCGGAATATCGGAATCGCCTTTCTTGGAGACTATTCTAAGCGGCAATTGAAGCCTGCCCAGATAAATTCGACCAAATACTTGATCAGGGAACTCAATCGCGCATATGGCGTGAATACCAACGCGCAAGGTTTGCCATATGTTGTCACCCATCGCGAATTGGCACCAAGTGGCCAATTCGCGAGGCCTGATGAACTACTGGGAGCGCAGAAACAGACCGATGAAATCGAAGCCTGGAGCCGGCGTTTTCTTCCACCTCTCGCGAAGGAACGCGCGTGGGTCTTGCAAGCGCTCCCACCCGCCAGAAAGAGTCGCTGAATATTAGCTGAGCTCTCCGCCATAATTTCCTGCTATGAAAGGCAGCGCGAGGGCGATCACCACCATTGTGTCGTCCCTTATCATATTGATCCCATTATCATTCTTGGCGTGATCAAATCGGAAATGTCCATGTCGAAGCTGCAGAAATCGCGATTGACAAGTAGCGAACAAAACGTGATCATCGCGACGTTGGCAAATGCGCGAGGCCAAGTGTGCAGTCTCGCGTGTTCGGCTGAAATTAGAGCAGTGGCCTGGAGCGTATACTCGCCGTCGATTCGTCCCGCAGACGGATCCCATAGGCAAGATGCGAAAGACGACCGCTGAACATTGACGGGATGGCCGCTATGCTTCGCCTGACGAAACGCAGGATGACCGTGATCACCATCGGTACGGTCTCCATAATCGTATTTTTCATTTATATTGTGATCTTTACACTCGACGGTGAAAGTAACAAGAAGTTTATTGCGCTTGCTCCGTCGGGTCTAAGATCACTTTATTTGGACAAAGTTTTCTCTATCAGAGATGAAAATTGCCAGCCTTGTCGATTCAGGCTTGTTTACGCGCTTGAAGCTGTTCAGGTCGACGACGAGTTCTATAAAAATTCTTATAATTATGATTACTACAAGGTATTGCCATTTATAAAGAGCGGTGAGGATGATGATAATGGATTTTCGGAACCGATTTATCAGATGGCATGTAATATAATCCTGTTGAGTAATGATAAAAAGCTATTCATAAAGATGGCGGAGATGTACAGGGCAACGCCGAGCATTCTCTACTCCTGCGTTCTACAGGCCGATTGGATCAAGCGGGAGCGTCCTGCTCAATATCAGGATATACGGCAAAATCTGCAATCCATCGCAGCCTATGGGCCTATATTGAAACAAGTGGATGATGATACTTCGGAGCGTCATCTATAGTCGCGAGCGGACGGTGCCGTGCTGAAGGCGACGTGGAGTTTAGCGTATTATGACTGCAATAGGAGTGTGAGGCTCAGGATGCTGCTCAAGAAATTCTCCCCATTTCTTATATCGGCGCTTCCAATCGCTCTAGGCATTGCGCTACTGGCGCTGCCCCTTGCTCCATCGATCTATTGGCTGACATGGTATGGACATCGATGCTTCGACGGCTCGGGGCCGGTATCGCCCGATTCAGCGCCGCTCTGCTTGGTCAAATCTGCGCTCAGTGCGCCTTTTGTCCTTCTACTAGGGCCCTTGGGGCACGATGATGAGTCGCCGCCCGATGTTTGGCCCGGCGTATTCCTCACTGCACTGATCATCGGGGCATCGTTCGCGCTGATCAGGGCTTATCGCTCCTTCTCCCGAGTGGTCGTCAAATAGAGGCTTGCGATATTCGATCGGCAGTCGCGGAAGCACCATGCTGTTTCAGGGCGTGTTGAGTGAATCACGATCAGGTTGGTGGGCATCTCGCTTAGTCCACATATCGAAGCGGAGGCACCCACGGTCATGAACTCTCGCTCGAGTTGGCAATCATTTGAATTGGATGGATTCAAGCCGAACTCAGCCACAGCCCATTGATTTATGGGGAACAAACTGCTGTTACGTAGGGGCTGACTTGGAATCATCGCCTTTGGATCCGACGAAGTCGCGATTGCCGAATGATGGGCTGCGGGCTTCTGATTTTTCTACCCGCGCAGGCTGTCGCTTTCGCCTCCGGTCGCGATAACGGTCGATTGGCGCCTCGACCCATCGTGTCAGGATGGCCGCGAAGCTGAGGACAGCCGCAACGATCAACGCCGATCGCATCGCCGTTTCGGGCAGGAACGCGTCGAAGGCTGTGATGACCTGCCAGTGGACGACGTAGGTCGGGTAGGAGAGCGCCCCCAGTTCGGCATCCCAGCGCCTCACCCAAGCAGGTACCAGTGGCGAATTGGAGAAAGCGAAGAGTGCCGGGATGCCGACAAACGCCACTCCGGCAAAGATCAGCCCGAAGAGTTGGCCCGGTATGCCGGCGCGAATGCCGGCCACGGACACCGCACTGATGGAGAGTAGGCAGAGGATCGTGCCCCCACCCGCAACCCAGGATGAGGTGGGGTGCCGGGTGATTGCGGCCCGCCATCGGCAGGCGAGCATGCCCGCCAGGAAGAAGGGCAAAGCGGTCGGGAAGAAGCGGTCGGCCGTCAGGCCCGTGAGGTTGTGGGAGCTGATCAGGACGGTTCTCGCGGCCACGCCAAGGGCAAACAGCGCTATCGTCCAACCCGCTTTCCTGCGCGCCAGAAACGGCGCGAGCGCGTAAAAGAGGAGCTCGATGCCAAGCGACCATGCAGGAGGATTGATCATCAGCAGCATGGCCGGGGCGTCCGCCGAACCGCCTGACCAGCCGATCCCACGGGACGTGATATTCAGAAACAGCAAAACGTCGCTGCCGATGAGTGCGAGCTGCGTAAAAGCAAGGATGACTGCGTCGCGAGGTCCGAGTGACCCCAGATGCGATCCGACCAGCGCGAAATAGCCGGCGCCACGGGAGGACAGCCAGAAGGAGAGAGCCAGCGCGCTCGCCAATGTGGTCCAATAGAGCGGGAAGATGCGCAGGATACGGTTGCTGTAGAAGAGCTTGAGATCCTTGATCGGATCATAGCGAGTGGTGAGCACCAGCTGCATCAGAAAACCAGAGACCATGAAGAATATAAGGACGGCGAAGGCCCCGCCGGCGAGTTGGAACCCGAGAAATCCGCCAGCGTGAGAAAGCACGACGGAGAGGGCCAGCAGTAACCGCAATGCCCCCATCAAATCCTCCCCTCATGTCGACGTTATCTGACGCTTGTTAGAGTTACCTAGCTCGCGCCTTCCGTATCAATGAAGATATTCGCCCGAACCAGAATTCGCGATTTAGCCGTGCAGCCAACCTCTTACGTCGGCCGGCGCGCCTCGACATATTGGGAAAGTCGCGGGTCGTGGTCGAAGCGGTCCGCATGGGAATCGAGAAAGCCGAGCAACGAAGCCGGATCCTTGTACGCATAATGCACGCAGTCGGAAAAGCCGGCAGCGCCGAGCGCGCTCAACAGCTCAGCGCGCGAATAGATATAGACATGGCCGTGTTCGTTGAAGGTCGAGTTCAGGAGATCACACGAGACCGAGCCATCCAGAACGCTCGCGCTCAGCCAGTCGAGATCGGGCGTGGCGACGCGCATGGTTCCGCCAGGCTTCAGGATCCGGAAGCATTCACGGAGAAGCGCGAGTCCGCGATCCTTGTCGACATGTTCGATCAGCTCCTCGAGCAGGATGAGATCGACCGACCCGCTTTCGAATGGCAGGGTCTTCATGACATTCACATAGCTATCGGCGCGGGGATCGATATCCACCGTCAACGCGCCCTCGATGGTGTTGCCGCCGCCGCCGAGATTCAGCAGGCGCGGGCCCTGCGCACTGGCTTCCCATTTGTGGCGATAGGCTTTCGAGACCGTCGGCCCGAGCAATTGCCACAGGAACGGAATCTTTGTGCCGGCGAAGCGCGTCACCGCATGCACCGCGCCATAACGCGCGCGATAGAGTTTCAGTCGGTTCAGAAGGCCACCAGGCGTGGGGGTGGGCAGCGAGAAGGGCAGGGAAGGATTCGGCATATTCAACAGACTAGGGGTGGCAGGGTCGAACGCAAGCCTTGTGTGCCCTTACCAGCCCGACCTTGTGTTCCGCAAAGTGTTGGGACGCGCGGAAAACTAGAGCGCGCTGTGTTTCGATGGAACGCAGCCCGCGCCCGATCTTTGTGGTCGCGTGCTGCGAATAGCCGGAATCCGACTATTCGCAGCACGCTCTAGCGACGCAGGGTCGTGCGGACCCGGAATGCGATGAGGGACGGCCATATGGGCTGGACGGCATGTGCGGGCGCCTGGATTGGACACGGTTTCAGGCATGCGTGGCCGGCGACACGGCGAGGAGGCGGCCCGCGATCCATCTCCGCAGGCGAACGTCGACTTTGTCCATCACAAAGGCAGCGGCGATCGCGGCGACGAGCACCAGCACACCGCCCACGACTGGAGGAATATGCAGCTTCCGCGTCAATATGATGCCTGCTGCGATGAGCGGGAAATGGATTGCATATAATGGGAACGATAGCTGACCGAGCAAAGCAAACACGCCGCGGAAAGCCGCGGGTGGCTCCCATGTCGATGCCAAGAAGACTATGAGTGGGGACAATGCGAATACAAATATGAGATCATATAGTAACCTGAAGTCCGCCGTTGGCTTTAGGAATAGCAGTCCCAACAAGCCCGCCATCAGCGCAACGGACCAGCCGACCCGGCGCCCGTGCGCGCCGCCTCTGCATCGATAGATCAGCAGACCGGCTGTGAACGAAAAGATCGTTCTCGCGATTCCCCCCGGGACCGTCACCCAAAATGAGCCGACGCCAGCGTCTCCCTTAAGAACAGCTCCCCATACGAAGCCTGCGGCAGCGGCGATAAGAAGGATGAGATATATCCATAATGGAGCCCGCTTTGATAGCGGCGCCCAAGCCACGTTTACCCAATATTCGAACAACAGGGACCAGGCAGGCCCGTTGAGGGGAGTGATATAGAAGCTGTCAGGCGCGAGTTCCGGTAGAAAGAACAGCGCGCATAGGAGCGCCCACCCAATTGCGTCCAGCGGGAGCGGGTTCCCGAGATGCAGCAGATTTCCCGCAACAGCCTGCACGACGCCAAGCCCCAGGCCGACCAGATAGAGCGGATAAAAGCGAATCAGGCGCTTGATTGCGAAGTCCCTGGTGGTGAGGGACCCCGACTTGAGTTTGGTTCCATATGCTCCGGCCACGACAAAGCCGCTGAGCACGAAAAAGAAATCAACCGCCAGATAGCCGCTGGCTGCCGTCTGGGTCCAGAAAAACGAAAACATGTGAAAGATCGTTACCGCGAGCGCAGCGACCCCCCTCAGTCCATTCATGGTTTCATAGGTTCGTCTCGAAGCCGTCATCGCGCCTCTTTGCTTGGAGAGCGTGGCGCGCGCAAGGTGGCAGCCCATAGTAAAATAGGCACGTCCTCCGCGAGCGATTCCAATGTCTTCTACCTATCCGGTAACACCACCGGGCAGGCGCGGGCGGCTATAAATAGTGCTCCTGCCTTCAGGTACCGCTCCGGTCGTCATTTGCCATGCGCACGACGTTCGGGGCTGATTCCTCGTCGCCTCCAACGGCTGCGCGCGGGCAATCCCAAAAACGGGCTGGAAAGGGCCACGCAAGGCAATGGTCGGTCGGCCACCGATACGCTGGCTTAAGTCCGTCCGATTAGACTGGAATCTGCGATCAAACACAAGGCGGTGGCTCAACGCGATCAATTCAGTCTCAAGCGCCGTTGATTCAACCCTTGTCCGCCGCGGCGTATCTCCCCTCCATTATCAGGAGGTGCGCGTGGCAGGTATCAGCTCAAATATTTATGATGGTCCCTATAGCGCAGACGGCGCGCAAACCGTGTTTCCTTTCAATTTCTGGATCGCGACCGGGAACGAGATTGCCGTGGAGATGGACGGTCAGCCCGTTTTGCCAGATTCTTACACGGTCACATTCCACGATGATGGCGGCACCGTCACTTTCCAGACCCCGCCAGCGCTGCATGCGCAGATCCTGCTTCGGTCGAACCCCGACTATTTTCAGGCGAGCAGTTTCGAGAATGAGGGGTCCTATAATCTCGCTACGGTCAATCTGATCAACAAGCGGGCAGCGATCCGCGATCTGGTGCTCAAAGGCCGGGTCGATTCGATCAATCCGGAGGCGCCGGCTCAGGCTGCCGCATCCGCGCTCATTGCCACGACGCAGACCGGAATTGCGACGACGCAGGCGGGGCTTGCCGCCGTCTCCGCCCTTGCGGCGGGAAACGCGTCGACCACCGTGTCGATCGCGGCGGCGACGCAGGGGGCCTACAAATCGGCGGGGTCCTCGTTCGTGCCCCAGGGTGCGGCGGCCTTTACCCTTGCGCCTGGCTCGGGCGGAACAAACGGCACGAATATCGCGGCGACTTTTTCGGGCGGGAATTATCTCGGCAACCCGACGATCCTGTTCGATATAGTGGCCGGGGCCGTGACGAATGTTCGCCTTGCGGACCCCGGCTTATATTTTGGCGCTGCGATTTCTGCACCAACCGTTGCCCTGCTTGGCGCGGCCGGCGGAGCGGCGCTGACGCTCACGAACGGGTTCCGGATCGGCAACGCCTCGGGTTATTGGGTGCAATCGGCGGACGGCAATACACTCGATCGCTATAAGAATGTGGCAGGCGTGGCGACCGCCGATCCGTCGATCGCGTCCATCCCCACCTCGGCGGCCCTCGCTGCGGCGCTTGCGACGACGGCTCTGCTGAATTCGGAAAGGAAGGGCTTCCAGCGAACCGTACCGCCGTCGGACCTGAGCAACGGCTACGGCACTCCCAGCACCGCCTCCAACGGACGAGTCACCTTCGTGAGCGGCGGCGCGATCAAGGGATTTCTCTATTACCTGTCTGGCGTGGAGTTGGCATGGCGCGACGCGTCTTTCCCGTTCACCGCCCGCCTGCCTATCGTATCGGGCGCTCCGGCATCGGCGCGGCTTATCCAGTTCAACGCCGCAAATGCTGAAGTCGGCACCCGCCCGACAGCGGTTATCGGTTCAACCGAAATCGGGTTCCACGGCGTCGTCCTGAACGCTGCTACCGTGAAGCTCCAGCTAGAGGTTACCAGCGGGGGCTCAGCGCTGGTTACCAACTTCATGGCTGTCTCATTGGGCGAGCCCGCTACGGTGCCCACAGACGCCCTCTACAACGAAGCTCAGGGATACTATCTTGAACAGTTGAACGAAGCCCCGCTCGCGGCGGTCACCTATACTTTTTTTGATCAAGGCACTGGTGGGACATTTGTGGACGGCGCGCTTACCCAGCCAGCCGATGCAGGCGCCGCCAGTGGGCTCGGGACCAACAGCGCTTCCTTCGTCGTGGGTGGAAAATACCGCCTGCGCTTTCGCGCGAACAGTCGATTGCTACAGTCCGCTATCGCTACGGCCTACACCGGTGATCCCAACGCCTTCAACTGGCCCGCGTTGGTCGCCAAAGTTGTTGAAATCCCCGGCGACAATGGGCACTTCCTTTATGATTTGCAATGCGTAATCCCGGCGCACCCAACGGCGCCTGCTTATCCACTGCGCGGGCTAACCGTCGGCTTTTACTCTCCCACTGAGGCCGTGGTTTGCGATGATTTCGTTGCAGCCGCTGCTTTCGAGCTTCCGCCAGTGCGCAAGCCAGCATTGGCCGTCCGCAATTATATCTCCAGCGCAATCGTGACCGCGCTTTCTGCCGGTGGCACTGTACTTGCGGCGCCAACCGCTGCGGTCGATCTATGGGGCGACAGCCTCGTTGATTTCGGCCACGCGGCTGGGGCTATCAGCGATGCTCTTTCGACGCTTTTCGGGGGCGGTGTAACAGTCCAGAATCTCGGCGTTGCGACGCAGAACGCACAGCAAATCGCGATGCGAGCTGGTGGTTCTCCAGTCCTGCTGTCGCTCGTCGGGGACGCGATCCCCGCCACTACTGCGGCGGTTGCGATCTCAAATTTTGACGCGGCTAATTCGCCGATCACTTCCGCAAGCAACAGCACGAACTTGACCGATCCGCTCGTAGGGACGCTTGGCGGAGTTCCCGGCGTCCTCGCCTCAGTGCGCAACGGGGGAACAGTCGTTGGCCTCACGTTCACGCGCACGACGGCGGGCTCTGCGGTCCCGATCACAAAGAACTCCACTTTCCTGCCAACACAGGCCGAAGCGACCTGCTCCAAGCATCAGGTTCTGATTTGGGGAAGGAACAACGTCGGCGGCACTGGCGGCACGGTGACCGGCAATTTCATCGCTGATCACTATGACCGCCAAGTCCGCTCGATGCGCCCAAATGACAAGCGGTTCCTGATCGGCTCGGTTCTCCAGAGCAACAGCGACCCTGCTGCGATCGTCATCAATGACATCAACAATGCGATCTCGGCACGCTTCGCTCGATATTTTGTGGATCTCACCTCCGCCCCGACCACTGAGGAAATGTCGACACTCGCGTTCACCCCGAACACCGACGACCTCAACGACATGGACTGCACCTTCACGGGCAGCATTTCCGGCACCACGCTTACAGTTGCAGCGGTCGCCAGCGGCAAACTCCAGATTTACAAAACCCTCAATGGTTCGGTCGATGCCAGCACTGGCGCTCCAATAATGTCGAATACTGTCATCACGGCTCTTGGCACCGGCACCGGGGGGCCGGGCACTTACACGATCAACAACACACAGACTTTCGCCAGCAATTCCATTGTGGCTCGCGGCTGGATTCCTCGCGGCATGCGCGCGGGCGGCTATAGTGGTGGCGCGGGTGTTCTCGGCGGCGACCAGCTGCACATAAACACGATCGGAAATCAGCTGTGGGCACTGCGTCTATACCGCGCGTTCAAGCAGCGTGGTTGGTTCTGATGTTGCAAATCTTGGGCCAATTCGGTACTATCCAGTCGTGCAGTGGCTTTTCCTCTTCCTGCGTTGGCTCCGTTCGCCCAGCGGGGACTGCCCAGACTGTAAGCCAGGAAAAGCGTGCGACACGCACTTCTGGTTCTAACCTAGGCGGCTCAGCTCTCTTCGGCCTACAACAATTGGCCGGATATCTTCCGCAGGCGGTCCCGCCGCCTTCTGCGTCTTTTCAGTCAATCCAACTCGCGTGCAGTTATCACCACGACCTGCCGATTCGTCTAGTGGCCAGCGAGAAACCTCAGCTCGCCATCAGCGAGATCGGTGCGCACGGCGATGAAGGTCGCCTGCATGAAATTGTCGAGCGCTGGCACATAATCAAAATACTCGACCCTGTTCCGGAGCAATCGCCCGATGCGCATCTGGGGCGACAGTTCGGCGAAGAAATCCTTCAGGAATGTTCGGGAGTAAATTGCCATGAAATTATACGCGAACTGAATGACGCCTATCGCGCCGCGGTCCAGCATGCTGCGAAAACCCTGGATGGTTTTCAGGTCGTGCCCCTCGGTGTCGACCTTCAGGAAGGGGTTGTCGGGCGTGTAGTTGATCCGGGCGCGCCCGCGCTGGTCGGAAAGTGCGAATTCGAGCACTTCGGCGCTGGTTCCGGCCAGGGCCAGCCTGAGCTGATCGAGCACGACAGGGACCGGCTCGAAAGCGAGCAGCCGGGCATTGGGCGCGTTCGCGAGGACGACCTTGCTCCACTCGCCCTCATTTGCACCGACGTCGAAGAACACGGCGTTCTCCAACGGCGCCTTGCGGGCGATAGCCTCGATTATCCACCGTTCGCCGTTGATGTTGATGTCAGCTTCGACATTGCTCCACGCCATCACATAGCGTCGGCTGAATTTGTAAAGCGGGCCGCTCAATACGGCCCGGTTGCCGGCGTGCCATGACAGCAAACGGCGAAACCCTTCAGCGAACAACGCAATTTCTCCCTGCGGCTGACGCAGGGCCTAGGCGAGCAATGCCTTCCATTCAAGTCACCACCCTTTGCGGAGCGGCGCGATGAGCGCGCCCCGCAAGGCCGAAACAACAGGAGCAAGCCGATCCATGCCACAGCGCAAATCCGAACCGCCGGCGCTCGAAAACCTCGATACCGGCATTGTCCTGCTCCTCGGTGAAATCCGCGGGCAGATGCGTGAGCTTATCCACTCGACCAACACCACGGGCATCAAGATCGATGCGCTGGCGGCGCGGGTCTCAGCGCTCGAGGCCGAGCATAACCGCCGTCAGGGCGCCAGTAACGTCGTGCAGGTGCTGCTCAGGAGCCCGGTGCTTGGCTGGCTCGTCGGCGTCTCCGTCTCGGCCTGGGCGATCCTGACCGGAAAGGTCCACCCATGACCCATAGCGATGCAGCACGCGATCTGATCGCCGCTTTCGAGGGCCGGCGTCACCAGGCCTATCCCGATCCGGCGACGGGCGGCGCGCCCTGGACGATCGGCATCGGCCATACCGGGCCCGAGGTTCGCAAGGGCCTGACATGGGATGATGCCCGGATCGACGCAGCGCTCAATGCGGATCTGAAGCGTTTCGATGAGGGCGTGGCCATGCTGATTGGCGCAGCGCCGACCGCGCAGAACGAGTTCGATGCGCTTGTCTCGTTCGCGTTCAACCTCGGGCTTGGCAATCTCGGCAAGTCCACATTGTTGTCGTCCCACAAGGCCGGCGACAAGGCGGGCGCCGCAATCGAATTCGCGAGATGGAACCGGGCCGGGGGCAGACCGATGACTGGCCTGACCCGTCGCCGCGCGGCTGAGGCCACTCTGTATCGGGGGCGGCCATGACGCTCAATTTCCTGAAGGGCCCGACGAACCAGCATCTCGAGCTGTCGCGGATGCTATGGGCTGTGTCCGTTGTGTCCGGTATCGGGTTCGCCGGCGCGCATCTCGTCATCGATCACGCCTTCAGCATCATCGAGTTCGGCACTGGCATGGGCCTGCTGATGGCTGGCGGGGGCGGGGCCACCGCGATGAAGGACACAGCGGTCGCCAGGGCTGCTGCACCACAGGAACCGGCGCCATGATCAGGCTGAAACAGGCCGTGATCGACACCGTCTGGCTGGTCGTGGCCGCGTTCGCCCTGATCCTCTCTATGGAACGGGAGGCGGGATATGGGGTGGATTGAAAAGAACCTCGCAAAGGTCAGCCTTGTCACGGCAGCGGCGTTGATCCTGCTCGCGCTGTTCGGCTGGCATGAATGGCGGGTTATCCGAACGGCCAAAGTCGAGACGAGGCTCGCGACCGGCCAGGCCGGCGCCGCGCTCGCCAGCGGCCGGGATGCCGCCAACGCCATCGGCAACCGCATGGAAGCGGACGCCGGCACTGACACCGTCACCAGGGAAAACGACCATGCGATACGGACTGCCCCGGGCGCGGATGCGCCTGTCGATCCCGCTCTCCGCGATGCTGCTTTGCGCGGCTTGTGTCGGCGCGCCGCCTATCGTCACGACCCCAAATGCGTGCAGCACGCTGATCCCCGATAGCTGGCGGGCGCCAGTTGCCGGCGCCGATCTGCCGGACGGCAACACTGTCGCTGACTGGATCGCTTTCGGCGATGCCCAGACCGCACAGCTCGACAAGGCCAATGGACGCACGGTCGATGCGCTGGCGATCATCGGGCGGTGCGAGGCGCGTGATATGGCCGCAGTAAAAAAGGCAAAGCCGAGATTCTTCGGCGGCTTCTAGGATATCGTCGACGATGATAAGGCGGCGAGTATGAACAAACCCGCTGATTATCAGTGGAGTGCCGAGCCGCTCCATACCGCTGCATATCTCCACTCGGCCGTTGTCGAGGAGGCGCGGAGGATTGGGGCTAAAACCATCCTCGATGCAGGCTGCGGGAATGGCCAAATGGCCGGCCTGCTGCAAGGCCTCGGCTATGACGTGACAGGGATCGACGGGGACGAAGGCGGCGTGCAGGTCGCGCGGGCCATGTTCCCGAACGTCCGTTTCGAGGTAGGGCTCTTCAGCGACGCGCCGCCCGGGCGCTTCGATATGGTGTGCTCCACGGAAGTGATCGAGCACCTGTACGCGCCCCATGAGCTGGCGCGCTATTGCTATGATGCCTTGAAGCCCGGTGGTGTGCTGATCATCAGCACGCCCTATCATGGCTATTTCAAGAACCTCGTGCTGTCGCTGACGGGAAAATGGGACAGCCATTTCACCGCCCATTGGCACGGTGGCCATATCAAGTTCTGGAGCCGAAAAACGCTGTCGGCGCTCCTCATCGAGGCCGGGTTTCGAATCGAAGCGTTCAAGGGAGCGGGCCGCTTCCCCTTCCTCTGGAAAAGCATGATCCTGATCGCAAGGCGCCCGTGAGCAGAGCCAGGCCAAAAGCCCCTCGGATCACCTGATCAGATTTCCGCGAACCACGCCTCCATCGCGGTGATCGCGGCTTGGGTCGGGATCAGATACCAGCGCCGCCGGTCCTCCGGGTCGGGCCGCCGCTCCACCAGGCCATGGCGCTGCAATGCTTCGATATATCGCAGAGCCGTTGTCGGTGGCACGGCAGCGGCAATCGTGGCGCTGCTGATCGAGATCAGCTGGCCCCGCACATGCGCAGTGTACAGGTCGAGCAGGATGTCCCAGGCGGGATCGCCGAACAGCTCCGCCGCGGGTCCGAACGCCTGGGCACGCTGCGCGCGGGCGCGAGAGATGTGCGCCGCCTGGTCGGCATAAGCGGCCGGGCCGGTGATCAGCGCGGCAAGATTCCCGATCTCGCGGGACAGCCGCTCGATGACCGGCGTCAGTTTTCGATGATGCCAAGCCGCAGCCGGGCGCGGTGGCGCCAGGTCGCGACCCCCAG
>JBDTXU010000604.1:0-13395 GCA_040006055.1 Sphingomonas bacterium
CAGCCATGATAATGCGGCGTCTGCCAGAAGGTCTCGGGATCGGTCTCGATCAGCACTTCCTTGGTGTCCTGGTCGATCGCCAGCACGAAGGATCCTTCCTCACGGCTCGGATGGAGAAAAGCGCGACCATTGGAGGTGACCTTGATCGCGGGCTTGCCATAGCTGGTCGACAGCTCGGTATCGGGCAGCCCTAGCGCGAAGGATATAAGCTTGTGCCAGTCGAGCGTCATCCGCCTTGCTCCTTCAACTCCTGCCAATGCGCCATCCGCTCGGCGATCCGCTTCTCGATGCCGCGATCGGTCGGCTTGTAGAAGGTCTCAGGCCTCATCTCCGCCGGCCAATAGTTCGATCCAGAGAAGCCCTCATCGCTATCATGGTCATAGGCATAGCCCTTGCCGTAACCGATATCCTTCATCAGCTTAGTCGGCGCATTGAGGATATTCTGCGGTGGCATCAGCGATCCGGTTTCCTTCGCACTCCGCCACGCCGCCTTCTGCGCCATATAGGCAGCGTTCGATTTTGGCGCGACCGCGCAATAGAGGCATGCCTGCGCGATCGCGAGTTCCCCCTCGGGCGAACCGAGAAATTCATAGGCGTCCTTGGCGGCAAGGCATTGCACCAGCGCATTGGGGTCGGCGAGCCCGATATCCTCGCTGGCGAACCGGGTGATGCGGCGGAGCACGTAAAGCGGCTCCTCGCCCGCGGTCAGCATCCGCGCGAGATAATAAAGCGAGGCCTGCGGGTCTGACCCGCGCATCGATTTGTGGAGGGCCGAGATGAGGTTGTAATGCCCTTCGCGATCCTTGTCGTACACAGCCACCCGGCGCTGCAGGAACGCCGACAGCCCAGCCGGATCGAGCGGCTCGGGCAGATCGACCGAGAACAGGGTCTCGGCCTGGTTGAGCAGGAAGCGCCCGTCGCCATCGGCGCTGGCGATCATCGCATCGCGCGCCTCGGGGGTGAGGGGCAGGGGGCGCTCCTCGATCTCCTCGGCGCGGTCGAGCAGCTTTTCGAGCGCGCCGCGATCGAGCCGCTGCAGGATCAGCACCTGCGCCCGGCTCAGCAACGCGGCATTAAGTTCGAAGCTCGGATTCTCCGTAGTCGCGCCGACCAGGGTGACGGTGCCGTCCTCGACATAAGGCAGGAACCCGTCCTGCTGCGCCCGGTTGAAACGGTGGATCTCGTCCACGAACAACAAGGTGCGCCTGCCGATCTTCGCGTGCTCGCGCGCCTCGGCGAATGCTTTCTTCAGATCGGCAACGCCTGAGAACACCGCCGAGATCGCAACGAAGCGTAAGGCAACCGCATCGGCCAGCAGCCGCGCGATCGTCGTCTTGCCAGTGCCGGGCGGCCCCCACAGGATCATCGACGAAAGCCGCCCCGCCGCGACCATCCGCCCGATCGCGCCCTCGGGCCCGGTGAGATGTTCCTGGCCCACCACATCCTCCAGCCGCGCCGGACGCAGCCGGTCGGCGAGCGGCGCATTCTCGGCAAGCGCCTCGCGGGCGGGCGGATCGAAGGTCGCGAAGAGGTCGGCCATTGGGAGAAGATAGGGGAGCACACCGGCTCTAGCCACCCCGTCATGCCGGACTTGTTCCGGCATGCATGTCTCCCCGAGCGCTACAGGAGTTGCTCACGCGGCACGATGGACCCAGGAACGAGTCCGGGGTGACGATCCGGCTCATGAATTTTTCAAAAAGCCTCTTGCCAAAATCGACTCAAGATATATCTTAGAGCCATCTTGGTACAAAAAGGACTAACAAGAATGTTTCATCACCACATGCGCGGCCGCGATTGCGGCCCCCGCGGCGGACGTTTTTCGCGCGGCCCCTTCTCGGTAAGCTGGGAAGTTCATGGCGACGGCCATCATGGCGGGCGCAGCCGCCGCATGTTCGATGGCGGCGAGCTCCGGCTCGTCCTGCTCAAGTTGATCGAAGAACAGCCGCGCCATGGCTATGACCTGATCCGCGACATCGAGGAGCGCACCAGCGGCGCCTATGCCCCGAGCCCCGGCGTGGTCTATCCGACCCTCACCATGCTCGAGGATATGGGCCTGATCGAGGAGCAGAAGGCCGAGGGCGCCAAGAAGCTCTATGCGATCACCAATGCCGGCCAGGCGCATCTCACCGAGCGCGAGGAAGAGGTCGAGGCACTATTCGCCCGTCTCACTGAAATCGGCTCACGCCGCTCGCGCACCAGTGGCGGGCCGATCATGCGCGCCATGGGCAACCTCAAATCGGTGCTGCAGCAGCGCCTTGGCGCGGGCGAGATCGATTCGGACATGATCCACAAGGTCGCCGCCGTGATCGACGAGGCCGTGCAGAAGATCGAACGGCTGTAAGGCGAGCCGTGACTCGCCTCCAACTCCTGCGCCGGCGGCTGGGGATCGTCCCCGCCGCCGGTGCCACATTCGAAAACAAGGAAGACCCGCATGCACAGCGCCACGGCGAGCGTGCCGACATCGAGCGGCAGCAAATATCTCCAGCAACTCTGCAAGCACTGGTCCCATAATCTCACGGTGGAATTCACCGCCGATCACGGCACCGTGATATTCCCCAGGGACGCACGCGGCGCTGATCACCCGGGCGACGCACTGGTCACCTTCGATGGCGGTTCCGGCGCACTGCAGGTCCGGATCGACGCCAGCTCACCGGAGCAGCTCGAAGGCCTGAAGGGCGCCGTCGCCCGCCACCTCGACCGCTTCGCCTTCCGCGAGGCGCCGCTGCCGTTCGACTGGCAAGCGGCCCAATAACCCAACAAAAATGTGTCATCCCCGCGAACGGGGACCCATCACCCGCTGGTGCCGCATCCACGATAGTGATGATTGGCGACACGACAGGAGCTGGGTCCCCGCTTTCGCGGGGGATGACAATTGAAGGGCGCGTGGCCTCAGGCGCCCTGCCGCGCCATCACTTTCAGATAGGTGTCGAGCACCGCCTGGTTGATCGTCTCCCAGCGATAGCCGGCGGCCTTGGTATGGCCCGCACGCCCTGCCGCGACGCGGAGCGCATCGTCCTCGCAGAAGCGCTGCAGTGCGTCGGCATACCCCTGGATATCGGTCGGGTCGACGATCAGCCCCGTCTCCCCGTCATCGATCAGCCCCACAGCACCCGAAGCGCGCGCCGCGACCACCGGCACCCCGGCCGCCATCGCCTCCAGCGTGACATTGCCAAACGTCTCCGTGACGCTCGGGTTGAAGAACACATCCATCGAAGCGACCGCGCGGCCGAGATCGTCGCCCTCCTGGAAGCCCGCGAACACCGCGTCCGGAATCTCCTGCGCGAACCAGTCGCGGGCCGGCCCTTCGCCGATCACCAGCGTCTTGTGGCGCACCCCGCGCTGGTCGAGCGCGTGCATGGCGTGGGCGAAGACGTCGAGACCCTTTTCCTTCACCAGCCGCCCGAGAAAGCCGACCGCGACCTCGTCATCGGCGATGCCGAGCGACCGGCGCCATTCGAGGCTGCGACGGTCCGGATTGAAGCGATCATGGTTCACCCCGCGCGACCAGCGGCTGATCGGCGTCGTCACGCCCCATTCGCGCAGGATCTCGCCCATCATCTGGCTCGGCGAGAGCACCTCGTCGACCCGGTTGTAGAAGCGCGTCTGGAGCGTGATGATCAGCGGCGCGAGAAAGCCCAGCCCATAATATTGCGGATAGGTCTCGAACCTTGTGTGGTAGGACGCGACGACCGGAAGCCCCTTTTTGCGGGCATAGGTCACCGCGCGGTGGCCGAGAATTTCCGGCGCCGAAACATGGATCAGGTTCGGCGCAAAACTTTCCAGGTCGCGGCGGACAGACGCTGGCAGCCCGCGCGCAAGCTTGTACTCGGCGCGCTCGCCCGGCAATTTGAACGCCGGTACGCTGACCAGATCGCCCACCGGGGGGAACGCCGGCCGCCGGCTCGTCGGTGAGTAGATACGGACCTTCACGCCGCGACTCAGCAGGTGGCCGACAAGCAGGTTCAGCGTCTGGTTCGCGCCGTCGCGGGTATAATTATAGTTGCCGCTGAACAGCGCCACGCGAAGATCGGTCGCTTGCATCGCTGGCGCATAGACCGGCCCGGCGAAAACGCCAATCTCTGTCATATAACGTCATCCGGAAGCTTGCCGCCTGCCTTGGCGCGAAAGCAATTTTCCAGCGGAGGATGAAAGCCCGACATCGAGCCCCTATCTGGCCTGCGAAGGAGTTCCCGCATGAATGATCTGTCCGATTTCCCGATCACGCAGCGCTGGCCGGCGCAATATCCTGACCGCATCCAGCTCTATTCGCTGCCGACGCCCAATGGCGTGAAGGCGTCAATCATGCTCGAGGAAACCGGGCTCGCCTATGAGCCACATCTGGTCGACTTCGCGAAGGGCGACCAGAAATCTCCGGAATTCGTCTCGCTCAATCCCAACGGCAAGATCCCGGCGATCATCGATCCGGAAGGCCCCGGCGGCAAACCGCTGGCCCTGTTCGAGAGCGGCGCGATCCTGCTCTATCTCGCGGACAAGACCGGCAAATTCATCCCCGCCGATCCCGCCGGCCGCTGGCATGCGATCCAATGGGTGATGTTCCAGATGGGCGGCGTCGGCCCGATGTTCGGCCAGCTCGGCTTCTTCAACAAATTCGCCGGCAAGGACTGGGAGGACAAGCGCCCGCTCGATCGCTACGTCACGGAATCGAAGCGACTGCTCCAGGTGATGAACACTGCGCTGGCCGGCAAGGACTGGTTCCTCGGCGCCGAATACACGATCGCCGACATCTCGATGCTGGGCTGGGTCCGCAACCTGATCGGCTTCTACGAGGCGCAGGAGCTGGTCGGGTTCGACGAATACGCCAACGTCGCCGTCTGGCTGGAACGCGGCTTGGCGCGGCCGGCGGTGCAGCGCGGGCTCGACAGTCCGAAGCGGCCAGCCTGACCTTTTCTCCCTCTCCCCCCTGTGGGAGAGGAGCATTGGGTCGGGCATGCCCCCGGCATGCCCTGAACAGCGCGGGGCGCTGTTCACCCAATGCTGGGCCCGTGCGAAGCACGGGAAGGGTGAGGGGGACTCTCACGAGGTTCGCGCCCCCGAGCCTCACTCCCCCTCATCCTTCCGTCGCTTCGCTCCTCCCTCCTTCTGCCACAAGGGGAGAAGGGTTTCTACGCCGCGCAATGCATTCGCCGGTGGATCCCCCAATCCACCGCCGCCGCCCTTTCATTCCGACCAGACAAACCACGTGCCGTCGCTATCGTCCGGCATCGGCCCGGGACTGTCAGCCCGGATATCCCTTGTCTGCGGATCGATGCGCAGGAAGCGGTTGGTGGCCAATGACATCAGCACCAGGTTGCCCGTCGGCGTTTCGATCCATTGGAAGCTCTGCGCCGTGCCGGACTGGCCTGCCCCAAGCGTGACCCCTCCATCCTTACCGACCGTGACATAGCGTCCGCCCGATCGCAGCGCGACACGGCCCAACCGGCGGTCGACGATCTCGAACCGCGTCGGGACAGCCGAAGCAAGGCCCGCAGGGCCGGCCGCCAGTCCGGTCGTCGCATGAAACGAGGTCAGCCGGATCGATCGGCCATAGGGAATGGGCCGCATCAGGCCATGGGTATGCGGCTGATAGACATTGATACTGTCGAAATCGGCAAAACCGCCCTCGGCGCCGGTCTTGTTGTAGTTGAACAATCCGTAGCGAACGCCCTGGAAGGTGAAGGTCTGGTAGAGCAGCTCGACCTCGTTGCCGATCGGCGTAAAGGTGATGCCGTCGAACGAATAGCTGAAGCGCGCCCGCTCAGTGATGAAATCGCAATGGGCCCGAAGCCAGATGCGCGTGCCCGCCATCTTCACCCGCACCGTCTTGTCGGGGCGCTGGTCAAAGAAGACGATATCGAGCCCGTCGGCGCGCTTTTCGACGCCCAAAGTCGTATAGGGCAGATTGAGCAGGCCCAGGCCAGCCGTGTCGCCCGGCTTCAGCTTCGAGGTATCGAGCAGGACGGTCGGCGTCGACATCGGCCCGATCGCCCGCTGCGTCAGCGTATTGCGCGCGTCATAGAAACTGGTCGCCGGCAGGGCGTGAAGCCGCAGGAAGCCCGGCCGTTCCGACAAGGACCATTTGCCGTCGACCGGTACATGGTTCCACTGCCACAGGGGCTGGAGCCGCGGCGCCGAAAAATCATCGCTGCGCCGATAGGGCACATGCACCCGCTGCGGCGTGGCGGTCTTCGGTTTCACCCAGGTCCGCGGCGTGCGTGCCAGATTGCCCGGCAGGCCGAACCAGGGCCAGCCATCCTTCCAGGTGATCGGCGACAAGGCCGTCAGCCGGCCGACGGAATTGAAATCCATCATGGAGAAGCCCCACCATTCGCCCGCAGGCGTCTGGACGATGCCCCCCTGGTGCAGCGCCAGGCTATGCTTGGCGGGGGCGTCGGGGCCCCAGGTCCCGAATGGCGGCTTGGGGTCTCCCAGGCGCTTGCTTGACGCCATGCCGAAGTCCTCGTGCAGGCTGATCGCTCGATTGACCTCATAAGGGCCGAGCACATGATCCGCCCGCGCCGCCGGCATGCGAAAACCGCCGGCATATTCGGCGCTGATGATATAGTATTTGCCGTCGATCTTGTAGAAGTGCGCGCCTTCGCCCATCCCGCCGTCGGCGGTGAACAGGGTGCGCTCGGTGCCCGGAACCACGTCGGTCAGGTCATCGGTAAGTTGGGCCAGCTGCAGATCCTGGTGACCCCAGACGACATAGGCCTTGCCGTCGTCGTCGAAGAGCACGGACAGGTCGTGAAAGCCGCGCTTCATTGATGTGTGCGTCCAAGGCCCCTTCGGATCGGTGGCCGTGAACATCTGGGTGGTCTGGCCGTTGACGTTTGAGAAGATGTAGAATTTGCCGTCATGGTAGCGAAAGCTTGGTGCCCAGATACCCTTGCCATAGATATTCTGGCCGCCCTCCAGCCGGAAGGCCGGGCCGAGGTCGAGCTTGTCCAGGGCGTAGGCGACGAATTCCCAGTTCACCAAATCCTTCGAGCGCAGGATCGGCAGGCCCGGCATGGTGTGCATGGTGGTGCCGGTCAGATAGAACCAGTCGCCGACGCGGATTAGGTCGGGATCTGAAAATTCGTCATAAAACAATGGATTGGTGAAGGTGCCGTCGCCGTTATCCGGCGTCCAGGTCGCGGTCGACAGACCCTTGGACGCGCTCGCCGCGGGACCGTGCCGATGCAGCGTTGATGCCGGCCCCGCGCATGGAACCATCGCCAGGGCCATGCATGACATTAGCCCGGAGACGATAATTCCGCGCGATTTCGAGTCATGTCGCATAATGCTACTCCTTTGGGGCCCCGATTCGACGCGGGTGTGAATCACAAATGGCTGATATCGTACAAACTTCTTGTTCGGTCCGGCTCTTTTCCTTGTATTCTCAGTCGCGTCGCGCTGACGCAACTTAGGCGGTCGGTGCCGTTTGTGTCCTCGGTTCTCAAGCCCATAGCAGCCTCGAAAAGGCTCAGTTGGGCGGGGCTGCAAAACAGTTGAGATGGAGCGCTTACCCGGGCCGCACGAAGCCGCTTTTCCGGACCTGTTCGATCAGCGCCCGGTGCGTGGGCAAGGACGACAGCGCATTGTCGCCTTGACGCCGGATTTCGGCGAACTGCGCCCTGGCTTCGTCATAGTAGCGATATGCTCCCGCCTGAGCGCTCAAATCCGTCTTGTAGCCGAGACCATAAAGAACATATTGCCAATTCGCGTCGGTGAATATGTCATGATTTGGATCCATGTCGAGGAACGAAGGCGGGCGGAACCGCCAGCGCTCGAGCCGCTCCTTTAGACCGTCGCCGATAGTCTCGGGCCTGACGTTATCGCGCCAGAACGCACTGTCCTCACGCCGGGTCAGACAGTAATGCAGCTTGATGAAATCCGCTACATTTTCATATCGCTTGGCCATGAACGGATTGAATTGTTTGGCGCAATCTTCGTAATTGCCGTTCCAGGGGAAAAGGTTGGAGACCAGCAGAGCTGCGATCTCGACAAATCCTATGCCCGTCGCCTCCAAAGGCTCGATGAAGCCGGCCGAAAGCCCGATGGCGACGCAGTTGTTCTTCCATTGGATTTGGCGGTAGCCCGGCTCGAAATTCAGCACCCGGGATTCAATCGATGCCGCGGCGGGCCCGACATATTCACGCAGCACCTGCTCGGCGCGGGCATCGGAAATGTGGTCCGTCGAATAGACGTAACCGACGCCGCGCCGGCTGCTCAGCCCGATGTCCCATGTCCAGCCCGCCTCCTGCGCAGTGGAGATCGTCTGGGACTCGATGGGCGCGTCCGGCCGATCATAGGGAACTTGCAGCGCCACGGCTCGATTGACGAACAGCTGGTCGCGAAGGGACCGAAAACCCGCCCCCAGGGCCTTGCCGATCAGTTCCGCGCGAAAGCCTGTGCAGTCGATGTAGAGGTCGGCCTCGAGCTCACCATGGGCTCGTGTGGTCAGGCTCTGGATGTGGCCGTCCTCGCGGACGGTGACCTGTTGGACCAGATCCTCGATCCGCCTGACACCCAGTGCGAGCGCGCGGCGACGCAGCAGCGCGGCCAGCTCCACCGCGTCGAAATGGTAGGCGTAGGTCAGTGGCCCATTATGCCCAGCGTGAACGATCTGCTTCGGCGCATGTCTTGCGTCAATAACCCGCGGCTGCACGGTGCTGACGCTTGCCCAACTGGCGTCACCGGCCACGCCCAGCAGCCAATAGGGCAAAAGATCGAAATCGGAGTGCTGGGCGGAAATCTGAAAGGGATGGAGGTAGTAATCATTGCCCTGCTTATCCGCGACGCCACGCCAATCGACAAAGCGAATGCCCTGCTTGAAGGTCGCGCTGGCTTCACGGACCAGGCTGTCTTCATCGAGCTCTATACGGCTGAAGGTCTTTCTGATGCTGGGGAAAGTGCCTTCGCCAACACCGATGATGCCGATCTCGGGCGACTCCACCAGGGTGATGTCCAACCCGCCGGGCAGCCCGTGAGACAGTATCTTCGCCAAATAGGCGGCCGTCGTCCATCCTGCCGTCCCGCCTCCGACGATTATGACTTTCTTCTGCACGG
This sequence comes from Sphingomonas bacterium, assembly GCA_040006055.1. Lineage (GTDB taxonomy): Bacteria > Pseudomonadota > Alphaproteobacteria > Sphingomonadales > Sphingomonadaceae > Sphingomonas. The sequence continues at coordinate 9,052 of JBDTXU010000604.1, forward strand.
TCCGCACACTCCAGGCCCATCAGGGACCAACAAAACAGGATGCTGCCACCACAAACTCGTGGCGGCTTTCTCAAATCGGACCGCCCCCGCCCTCAGTCACATCGTGGTGACGCACCTTAGTCGGCTGGTGCCGTTTGGGGAGCCTTGCAGTGACGATCGATGAAATCCTGATGCGAAGGGACCGCCTGCGCCGAACGCATGATCTCTTCGCGGCGCAAGTCCATACCTGTGCGGATCTGCTCCAGCGGATAGAGATCAGCCGAGACGTCGTAGCGCGCTGGAACGGCACCGTTGCCCAACAGGATGGCGAGCCAACTCGGCTCCATATGGGATTCGGAAGCGCCCAGCACGATTTGTCCACTGGCGTTCCAGACATCCAGCTTGTGCCGAAGGCCCTCCGGTATCTCCATGTCGCGGCACGCAGCCCATAATGGCTCGGGACGGCGCGACAGGTGATAGTGCGCAATGATGAAGTCGCGGATGCGCTCGATCTCGCAGGTGGAGAGCCGATTATATTCGTCGCGCAGAACGGGATCGATGGTCCGTTCGGGGAAAAATTTAAGCAGCTTCAAGACCCCCATGACGATCAGCTGTATTCCGGTTGACTCCAGAGGTTCGAGAAAGGTGGAGGCAAAACCGATCCCCACACAATTGCGGTTCCAGAACTGCTTGCGATGGCCAGAGGTAAAGCGGAACAGCCGCGGCTCGGCAATCGGTTCGCCGTCGATGGTGCCCAGCAAGGCGTCGCGCGCCGCATCGTCGCTCCACAGATCCGAATTATAGACCATGCCATTGCCGCTGCGATGTTGCAGCGGGATGGTCCAGCGCCAGCCCCCGGCATGCGCGGTGGAGCGGGTAAACGGCGTGGGCGCGCCGGTGCGTTTCGATGGCACCGCGATGGCGCTGTTGCAAAGCATCCACCGCGACCAGTCGACAAAAGGCGTGTCCAACGCCTTTCCCAACAATGCGGACGCGAAACCGGAACAATCCACGAAGAAATCGCCGGGAACCTTAAGGCCATTAGCGAGATGGATGGCGGTAATGTTGCCGGATTCGCCATCCAGATCGCAGTGCGTCATCTTGCCTTCGATACGCTGCACGCCCAGCCCGATCGCCACGTCCCGCAGATAGCGGGCGTAAAGTCCGGCATCAAAATGATAGGCATGGTGATAGCGCGCATTCTGCGGATCGGTCGGGGCGAAATTGTTGTGTTTCGCAACGGCATAGGCGAACGAATAATCATCGATCGGACGGTCGTCGCCCGATTGCCGCATTCTCAGCCAATAATGGTGGGTCGAAACCCCTTCGACCGGGTGACCATAGTCGCTGAAGGCATGGAAATGCCGGTTTCCGGCAACTCCCCAGTCGCAGAATTCAATGCCCAGCTTGAACGTGCCCTGGGTGCTGCGAACAAAGTCGAATTCATCGATGCCGAGCAGGGCGTTGCACTGCGCCAATATCGGGATCGTCGCCTCCCCGACGCCGATGATGCCGATCTCCTCGGATTCGACCAGAGTGATGCGCGTTTGTTGAGGGTTAAGCTTCTTGGCCAGCAGCGCGGCCGTTATCCACCCCGCCGCGCCGCCACCCAGAATGACGATATCCTGTTGATGGCCGTTGTTCATAAAACTGCCTCGCCATGAACGTACCCGCTGCCGTGCCTGCCGAATGGGGTTCGCGCCCATGCGGCGGTAGGATGCCGGTCAAGGCACGCGCCAACCGGCTGTGCCTGTGACATGCACCCGGGCACGAACTGGCCGCAATACTCTATTCGAAAAGGAGAAGGGCGCTTCTCGATGAAGCACCCTTCCCCGTTCAGACCGTCAGAAGCGCACCCGCGCGGTGACCTCGTAGCGCCGATCGCTGACGATATAGTCGTACGGCTGGAACACGCCAGGCACAGGCTCCTGAAGGGTTCGCGAAACCGCGTTGAGAAGGTTGTTCGCGTTGAAGGAGACGGAAACCTTGTCGCTCAACTTATAGTCGAAACCCATATCCAGGTAACCGACCGCCGCCGTGTAGGCCGGAATCATGTTGTACACGGGATAGGAATGAGCGTCGTCAAAGTTGGTTGGGCTGGTATTGAGCGTGTAAGGATTGCCGCCGCTCGTCAGAAAGGACAGCGGATTGACATTGGTCGATAGCAACGCCTTGTCGCGCCAGTTGTACGCCAGACGGAAGTTGACCTTGCCGCGGCTGTACAGCAACTGGATGTTGTAGGCCCATTTCGACAATCCGGCGTAGGGCAGGTTCGAGTAGGTCTGCGGGATCGTGCCGTCCGGATTGAGGCCCCCGTTTGGCGGGGTCGGACCCAACACGCTGTTGGCCTGCTGGGCGGGGTTGCTGCTGTCGATGTAGGTCAGGTTGCCTTCAATGCCCAGTCCCCTGAATACTCCCGGCAATTTGTCGAAGAACTTGCGGCCACCGATCTCAAAGCCCTTGATATAGGCCTTCTGCGTCGACGACTTGTTCTGTACATAGAGCCACGGAAGATCCAGGGTCGTATTCGTAATATTCGGGTTCGGAGTCGTGTCCCCGGAGGAGGGCGGGGTCGCACCATTGGCGTACGCCTGCGCCGGAACGGGAAGATTGCTGGCGATGAAGGAATAGAACATCGGATGATCCTTGATCTGCTTGGCGAACAGATCGAGGTAGAAGAAGCTGGACGACGACGGATAGAACTCGAACGCCAGATCTTCGCTGGTGATCATGGTCGGCTTCAGATTTGCGCCCGCGTCGCGGGCGGCAAAACCCGTGAGAATTGGGGGTGCCAGCGGATTGGTAGGGTTGGGAATTGACCTGACATCGATGCTACCGCCCGCGCGGATGTCATTGAGATTCGGCGGGGAAGTCGACACCGACGCCGCACCGCGAATGATGAACTTGTCGGTCGCGGCGAACTTGATGTTGAACGAAGGCAGAACACGCGTGTACTCATAGCTGCGGGCCTGCTGGCTATAAGCTTTAGTAAGCCCATAGAGCGTCGGGTACACGTTCGACCCAGGCACACCTTGCTGCGCGTTGAAGTATGCCGTGCTGTCCGCCTGGGTCAGAGCAAGGTTCGAGCTGCTCGGCGTTGACAGCAGACCGCTCGCCCGCAGGGAATCGTGGACTACACGAACGCCGATATTACCCGAGAACGCCGGAATGAATCCGATACGATCATGCGCGAACTTGGCCTGGACATAGCCCGCCATGTTGGTGATGCGGCTATCAGTCTTGTTCAGGCCCTGATCGATATTCGCCGTCCAATACTGATCCTTGGTCCCGTTGGGGATCGAACCGTTATACGTCTGGAGCAAATGGTACCAGTCATAGCGCTGCAGGAGCGATTGGCTCCCGACGAAAAGCTGCGTCGGAACAGGCGCTTTGCCGCCGAAGAAATTCGGGTAGCTGGAAACTTGATAATCCGACGGCCAGACATTTGGGTTGCTCAAATATTGAATATTCCCCGGCCCAAAGTTCGGGTCCCCGGGATGCTCCCCGAAGTTATGCCCCATCCAGGACTGACCAAGCGGTGCCCAATAGGTCCCCACGAAGTTGTCGCTTTCGGTGCGCCTGGCGGCACGAGCGCCAACGGTGACGCTGCGCAGGAATCCGCCGTCGCTGACCCTGTAATCAACGTCGAGATGGCCGGCCAGCATCTTCCCCTTATTTATGGGTTCATGATAGCTAATCTGGGTCAAGTACGCCGTACTCTTATCGAGCACGCCGGCGGAGTTCAGGCCAGACAAGACCGGCAGCGACCCTGTCAGGTCGACGTCCATCGAATTAACCAGCGGACTGGACTGATAAAGGGCAACATACATGCTCTGCCCGGCGGAGCGGGAATTGACATATTGCGCACTGCCACGCACCGCCACCCGGTCCCCAGGGGTCCAGACAAAGCTCTGCGAAATATCCAGCGTGGAATTCTTGCTGTGCGATGCCGTCGCGCCGCCATTGGGGTTCATCGTGGCGGCGGAGGTGCACTGCGCCAGATACTTACCATTCCAAGCCGGATCCGACGGATTCACATTTCCATCAGCCGACCAGTCCCACTGTACCGCCGACGCGGGAGCGCCATAGGAAGCACCGCAATCGATCTTGTACCAGGGTTGCAGCCAGTCGATACCCGTGGTCGTGTTCTGAAAGTCCACCGACTTGCCGCTGGCTCCGTTCATGAGCGTCCCCTTGCGGAAGGCGCCATTGGCATCATATTCGACCGGGCTGCCAACCTTGGGCATAACGGCAGATACCTGGGTTGGGTTCGCTCCCACGGAACCGCTGTTCCCCTGGCTATGCTCGACATATTGCGAGAAGAATATGGTGTTGGTCAGCGTCAGGTTCGAAGCCGGCTTCCAC
>JBDTXU010000605.1:0-2464 GCA_040006055.1 Sphingomonas bacterium
GAGATGCGCAGGATCGCCGCGAACAGGGCGAGCAGATCGTCGCTCTGCCCGATCGCCCGCTTGAGCGCGGTACGGGTGGTTGCCGCGTCGCCGGCGCCATCGAGCGTCTCGGCGAGCTGGTTGCGCAGGCGGGCAAGGGGCGTGCGCAGATCATGCGCGACGTCGCTCGACACCTGGCGGAGATTGCCGAGCAGCTGCGCGATGCGATCGAGCATCGTGTTGAGCGCGAGGGCAAGCTGATCGAACTCGTCGCCGCGCGCGCTCACCGGGACGCGCCGTTCGAGATCGCCAGAGACGATCGCCTGGGCCGTGCCGCTGATCCGGTCGAGCCGGCGCCGCAGATAGCCACCGAGCAGCAGTGCGCCAATGACACCCAGCAGGATGACGAGCACGAACGCCCCCGAGAACAGCGCCAGGATCGTGGCATCGATCCGCTCGACCCCCTCGCTGTCAGTCGCCACGACCAGCCGCATGCCGCCGGGCAGATCGCAGGCATAGGCGCGCGCCGGGTCGGGGCCCTCTTTCAGATCGATGAAGATGATGTCGTGCCAGCCGGCTCGCGGGCGCGGCGTATCGAGTGCGCCGGCGATGCGGCGTCCGCCGGCGTCGAACAGCGCATAGCCGAAGGCATTGGTCGAGCTGCCGGCCTCGCGCGCCGCGATCTCGGTGCGGAGCTCGCGGATCCCCTCATCCGTAAAGTCGCGGACGAGGCCGGCGCTCTCGTCAGCGATCGCGCCGTCCTGCTGGCTGCGGAAGCTCGCATCGGCGGCGAAATAGACAGCGCAGCCAAGCGCGATGATCGCAAGCGCCAACGCAAGCGAATAGGTGAAGGCGATGCGGTAGGCGGCGCTGGCCGCCAATCTATCCATCGGCGCGCATCCGGTAGCCGATGCCGCGCAAGGTCTCGATCGGATCGAAAGCGAAGCCCTCGTTGAGCTTCGAGCGCAGCCGGCTGAGATGGCTTTCGACAATGTTGGTCTGCGGATCGAAATGGAAGCCCCAGACCGATTCGAGGAACATGGTGCGCGTCACCACCTTGCCGGCATGGCGCACTAGCTGTTCGAGCAGCGCGAACTCGCGTGGCTGGAGGTGGATCTCGCGGCCCTCGCGGCGGACTTCGCGGCGCAGCAGATCGAGGCTGATCGCGCCATTCTCGAGCCGGGTCGGGTGGCCGCTGATCGGCGGGCGACGGAGCAGGGCGGCGAGACGGGCAGCGAGTTCGGCAAAGGCGAAGGGCTTGACGAGATAGTCGTCAGCACCCGCTTCCAGCCCGCCGACGCGGTCGACAATCCCGCCGAGCGCAGTCAGCATCAGCACCGGAGTCTTTACGCCTTCGGTGCGCCAGCGTTGCAGGATCTCGATGCCGTCGATCTGCGGCAACATGCGATCCAGGATGATCGCGTCGAAGCTTCGCTCAGCGCCGAGATGAAGTGCCTGCTCGCCGTCGGAGGCGCTGGTCACGGCGTGGCCGAGGTCCGTCAGGCCACGCTCGATAAAGCCGCTGGTCTCGGCATCGTCCTCGCAGATCAGGATGTGCATGATCAGGCCATCTCGCTTTAAGCCACTCTGCCAGCGCTGCTACAGAGCCGCACGCTACCATGTCGCTTCTATAATCCCAATGTAGATGAACGAGTGTGCCGCGACACAATTCTCCGTCACCCCGGACTTGTTCCTGGGTCCATTTCACCGCGAATCTCGCCGCTTCGACTCTTGCGGAGTGGTGGATGCCGGAACAAGTCCGGCATGACGGTGAGAAGAGAAGGCGGTTCCGCTCCTTAAACCAGCAGCAACACCAGCGGCAGCACTGTTCCGGCGATCAGCATGGCGATCGAGGTCCGCCGCATCGCTCGGTTGGTGAGGGCGATGGTGATGCCGAGCAGGGTCGAAGTGATCAGGCCGAGCGACAGCAGAACCACGAAGATCTTGAGCGGCAGCGGGGAGGGGCCGCGCGGCGCCTGATGATCGTGATCGCCGTCATGGTCGTCATCATGCGCTGCCGCTTTGACCGCCTCCGGCCTCGCCGCTGGCTTCTCCGGCTTGGCGTGAGGCAGCGTCTGGTCCTTGTGGACACTCGTCATCCAGACCAGCGGCGCAGGCGGCGGGCCGCCCCAACCTTTGTCTTCCCCCAATCGGAAGGTCTGAACCGCGCCGCTGAAGGCGAAGAAGAGGATGGCGGGCGCGAGGAACACGCCGACATAATGGTGGAGCTGGCGCAGGCTGCGCATCGTCTGGGATCTCATCCATGCCTTGATGCCGCAGCGCTTGGAGAGAGGCAAATGTTATGGGGCGCTGCGGCCGCTTCGGTTGCATAAACTTTCCCAACCTGGCGCTCTGGCCGATGTTGCGCCTCGCTATGCCGGCGTCGGGGTGGCAAAAGGCGCCATCCGGTTTCCCCACCTTCTTCCATCCGCGAGGTCGCTCATGCTCTCCACCCTGATGCCGCGCTTCCTGCTGCTCGCCTCCG
>JBDTXU010000606.1:0-2377 GCA_040006055.1 Sphingomonas bacterium
GCACCTTCGCGCCGCTTGCCGGTGACGATCTCGTCGACATCGGCCATGTAGTTATAGGTCGCCCAGGGAATATAGTTGAGCGCGCCGCGGCCAAGCCCGGCGAATATCACCGGCACCCAGAAGATCGCGCTCGTCGCGGTATAGCCCGCCGCATACATGGCGATGAACAGGATGACGCCGCTGCCGAAACTCAGCGCCGCCAGCCGATAGGCGATGCCGGGGGACAGCCGCAGCGCGAAATTGATCGCCAGCGCGACCGCGATCAGCTGGACGGCATAGGTCACCCCGACCAGGTTGGCGACGATCGCGGTCGATCCGGCGAGCGCGAAGATCACGAAATAGGTGAAGGCGGCGTTGTAGATATCCTGGCTGATATAGCCGCCGAGATACATGCCGAGGTGCAGCCGGAAAGCACGGATGCGCAGCGTCGAGAAGAGGTTGCGGTAAAGGTCCTTGAACGCGTCGCCGACGCTCTTGCGCTCCACCACTGTCTCATCGAGCCCGGCCGGACGGGCGCGCTCCCAGCTGAAGGTGTAGAGCAGCCCCGCCGCGAGCATGAACAGCCCGGCAAAGATGATCCCCATATAGAGATAGGTGTCGGGCGAATCCGGGCCGAGCCGCGCGATCAGCCAGCCGGGCAGGAACGCAGCGCCGATCGCCGAGATCTGGCCGCACAGGATCCGCGATCCGGCGAGCTTGGCCTTGGTGCGATAGTCAGTCGCCATTTCGGCGGCGAGCGTTTCATAGGGGATGATCTCCATCGCATAGACCATCTCGAAAAGGACATAGGTGACGAGATAGTAAGTGAAGCTCTGACCGCCCACCCACATCAGCGCGAAGCTGGGCAGGAGCGGAATCGCGGCGAGGATGAAGAAGCGCCGCCGCCCGAATTTGCGGCCGAGCCAGCTGCGGCCGAGATTGTCCGAGGTATAGCCGATCAGCGGGCTGGTGATCGCATCGAGCACGCGCGCGACGCCGAAGATGATCGTCGCCTGCGCCGCCGAGAGGCCGCAGAAACTGGTGTAGAAGATCAGGACCCAGGTGCTGACCACCGCCATCGATCCGGCGCCGAGCACGTCGTTCGAGCCATAAGCGAGATAGTTGAACCATCGGACCTGGCGCGCCGGCGGCTGGCTGGATGCGACGGTGGCCATCGGCTTCCTCTCGATTGTCCCGCGCCCCATTTCAGCAGGTGGGGTGCGGGATCATGGTTCAGATATAGGTCCGCAGGAACTCGGCCAGCGCGCAGATCGCCAGGCTCTGCCCATAAGGCATCGAGGTCAGCGGGATGTCCTTGTAGAATTGCATCGTGTCGCCCATCGCCGTGCCGAAGCTCACCTGTTTGAGCTCGCCCGTTTCGTCGATATTGGCGAGGACGGCCCGGATCGCGCTGATGCCGACCGCTTCATATTCGGCCGGCAAATAGCGCTTCCGCACCGCCTTCAGGATGCCATAGGCAAAGCCCGCGGTGGCCGAGGCTTCGAGATAGCTGCTCGGATCGACGATCAGCGTATGCCACAATCCGCTCGCATCCTGATGCCTGGCGAGCGCCTTCACCTGCGCCTCGAGCGTGTCGATCAGGAAGGTCCTGAGCGCGTCGCCGGGTTCGAGATCGAGCATTTCGATGATCTCGGGGATCGCGATCGTCACCCAGCAATTGCCCCGCGCCCATAAGGCGCCCGCGAAATTGTGCCGGCCGTCAAAGGTCCAGCCATGATACCAGAGGCCGGTCGCGCGATCGGTCAGATATTTGATGTGGACGAGGAACTGGCGCTTGGCCTCCTCGACATAATGCGGGCGATCGAGCAGCAGCCCGATCCGCGCGAGCGGCAGCACTGACATCATCAGCGTGTCGTCCCACAGTTCCTGCGGGTTCTCGTCGTTGAAGACGATATGCTGGAAGCCGCCCTCTTCGGTCTTGGGCAGGCCGGCCGGGTCCATCAGCCATTCGGCCCAGCTGTCGAGATAGGGCAGATAGCTCTGGTCGCCGGTTTCCTCGTAGAGATTGGCGAGCGTCAGGAAGGGCGACATGGTGTTGATGTTCTTGGTCGGCGTGCCCGCCGCGAAACGGTCAGCGAACCATTGCAGCATGATCTCCAGCGCCCGCGCGTCATTGGTCTGTTCGTAATAGCGATACATGCCGAACAGGCCGATGCCGTGAGTCCACTCCCAGTCGTTCCAGCCCTTGGTGTCGATCACGCGTCCGTCGGCAAGGCGCAGCAGGAATTCGCCGCTCTCGTCCTTGAGGTTGACGAGATTGTCGATCAGCTTGCCGATCGCCTGCAGCACCGCATCGCGCGGAACGTCGTGCGTCAGTGCGGCCATCCCCTAAATCCTCCGACTATTCTATAATATGAAACAGATGTTCAATATATGG
>JBDTXU010000607.1:0-1925 GCA_040006055.1 Sphingomonas bacterium
CCGGCCTCGACTTTCGAGAGATCGAGCAGGTCAGTGATCATTGCCAGCAGATGTTCCCCGCTCTGGCTGATCGTTTGAACAGCCGATAATTTTTGCCGCTCGGAGAGATCATCGCTCCGCAGCAATTGCGCATAACCGAGAATCGCGTTGAGCGGCGTCCTGAGCTCGTGGCTCATATTGGCGAGGAACTGCGATTTGGCAGCGCTCGCCGCCTCGGCCACCGCGCGGGCCGCGGCAATCTCGCGGCTTTCAGCCTCCTGTCGCTGCTGGCGCTCTTCATAGCCGCGCCAGACGCGAAATACGCGAACGATCAGATAGATCGCGGCCAGCACGAGCCAGACGCTGATGATCAGGAGATACCATTGGGCCGATGATAGATAGGCGCGCTCGAACACGATGCTGTGCACCGCGACGCTGAAGGTGCCGGGCTTCTTCCCGCTGCCCGACCCGATGTCGATGGCGATCACATTGCCGAGCTCGGGTTTCGCCTGTTCCGATGTCAGCCGATGGGTGACTATCCACCATTGTTCGACCATGAACTGGCCCCGCGTGAGGTGGATTTCGTTCTCGCCATTGATGACGTCGAACTCGGCGATGTTGGGTTTGGCACTCTCCCTCACCCCTGGCTGGCTGTAAGCTGGATTGAAGTTTTGCAGGAGAAGCTTCAGACGTCCGGGCGGACCATGATATCTGAACCGCAATGTGATGGTGTCGTGATGCGAAAAATCGCGGCCGTTGGTGGACTCGGTGGGGTCGAGTATCATCCCATAGGCGCAATAGGGATAGGCGAAGCCGGCGCGCAGCGCGCATGTCCAGGACAGCTGGGTGGGATTCATTGAAATGCTCGTCGCGCCGGTATTGTCGCCGTCGCTATAAACATAGGGTATGAAATTGCCGCTCATCGGGGCAAATGTCGTTCTCTGCCGCGTAATGGCATTCTCGCCGAGCACCGCGGCAAAGGTCATGATGAGCAGCAGAAAGACAGCTGCCTCCATCCTGAGGGACGTGCCCCGGAACAGCTTGCCCGGGCGTCGGTATGCCTCCCCCGCCACCGGTTGCACCGGAACGGTCTGGATCGCAGCGGACTTGCTGGGAACGATGAAATTTGACCCTGGACCAACGATACGCAACAGCATTTGTCCTGAACTGGCTGTGATACGCCACATGCCGGTCTCGCCCGGGAGAGGCGAAGCTTGAGGCCCCCATCATGGCCGCATTTGGTTATCGAGAGGTTCGCACCTCACTCCGGGAAGCCCCTATGCGTCAGCCCTGCATCAGCAGCTGACCCGCTATTCCAGATCCGTCTGGATCCACGTCGGCGAGTGATGGATATCGATCGTCTGCAGCCGCCCTGGCCCGAGATTCTCGAATTTGTGGGGCACGCCTGCCGGACCGAACACGACCTCTCCGGCCGAAGCATCGAGCACCGTATCGCCCACGAAAAACCGCGCCCGACCTTCGATCATGACGAAGGTCTCGTCATACGGGTGCACATGAAGCCGGGGCCCCACGCCCGTTTCATCGGTGCCATAAGCCAGCACGGTGACGTCCCCGCCCAGGTCCATTCCGGCAACGGACCCCCGCCACGGTCCGCCCGCTGCCGGATCGAACAGCCTCGCCCGCGATGCCGGACGTCCGTCCGCCTGAACCACAGAGGGGTCGAAATCCTTACGCGCCATCTTACATCCTCCTTACTGGTCACATTTTTCCGCACCATAAGAGGCGTTTACAAGAACCGCCATTACCTTGACCTGGCGCCGTCGCCACGAGACTATCCGCATCGATAACCCGGGAGCGCGACATGGATCGACGGCAGTTTCTGGCAGGCGCCACAGCTCTCGGAGTCACTGGCATCTGGGCGACGCGATCAGCCGCCGCGCCGTCGCGGATCGCCTGGCACGAGAACCGCGCGCTCTATCCCCAGG
>JBDTXU010000608.1:0-1699 GCA_040006055.1 Sphingomonas bacterium
GCCCGCGCCGCGCATGACCGGCTCTTTCCCGCGCTCGGCAGGCTGCACGCGGCGCTGGATGCTAGGGCGAAGGACTGGCCCGATATTGTCAAGATCGGCCGCACCCATTTGCAGGACGCGACACCGCTGACGCTCGGCCAGGAATTTTCCGGCTATGCCCATCAGCTCTATCGCTGCCGACACCGGATTGACCCGGCGGTGAATCACGGCATGATGGCACTGGCCCAGGGCGGGACCGCGGTCGGAACCGGGCTCAACGCGCCTCAAGGGTTCGGCGAAGCAATCGCCCGCGAAATCGCTGCCATCACCGGCCTGCCGTTCCGGACGGCTGACAACAAGTTCGAAGCGCTGGCCTCGAACGATCCGATCGTCCATCTTTCGGGAACGCTGAACACGCTGGCGGTCGCGCTGACCAAGATCGCCAACGATATCCGTCTGCTCGGCTCAGGCCCGCGCTCGGGGCTCGGCGAGATCGATCTGCCCGCGAACGAGCCCGGCAGCTCGATCATGCCCGGCAAGGTCAATCCGACTCAGTGCGAGATGCTGACGATGGTCGCCGCCCAGGTGATCGGCAACCATCAGGCGATCACGATCGGCGGGCTGCAGGGCCATCTCGAGCTCAACGTGTTCAAGCCGGTGATCGGCGCTGCGCTGCTCCGCTCGATCGAACTGCTGAGCGTTGGCATGGCGAGTTTCGCCGAACGCTGCGTCGAAGGGATCGAGCCCAACCGCGCGCGCATCGCCGAACTGGTCGACCGCTCCCTGATGCTGGTCACCGCCCTTGCCCCCGAGATCGGCTATGACAATGCAGCGAAGATCGCCAAGCACGCGCATGCCGAGGGTCTGACGCTGAAGGAGGCGGGGCTGGCGCTTGGGCTGGTCGACGCCGCAACCTTCGACCGGCTGGTGCGGCCCGAAGCGATGGTGTGAGCAGTTCCTCCCCGGAACGGGGAGGAATTGGAACCACAAGTCCCTTCAAACGCTCTGCCTCACGAAAACGGAGGACATCCATGAAGGCCAGCACAATCCTCGGCGCAGCGATCGGCGGCATGATCGACGGCAGGGATGGCGAAGACAGCACTGCCGACGGCGCCCTGATCGGCGCGGGCGTGGTCACGGCGGCGCGGATCGTTGTGCCGATCGCGATCACCTTTGCCGTGGGTTGGCTGGTGCTGCGAGGCCTCGGCAAAGTGACTGACGCAGTGCTCGGCGAGCGCCCCTCACACGATTGATCTCACTCAAGGCGGGTTGACGCGGGCGGGGCGCCCGCGCCACTAGCGCGCATGGACGCCCCCGATTCCGATCCGCATGGCTTCAAGCGCCGTGGCGTCTTGTTCGTTCTTTCCTCGCCGTCCGGCGCGGGAAAATCCACGATCGCGCGCATGCTGCGCGAGGATCAGCCCGAGCTGGTCGTCTCGGTTTCCTACACCACCCGCCCGATCCGCCCCGGCGAAGTCGATGGCGTCGATTATCATTTCGTCGATCTCGAACGCTTCCGCGCAATGGTCGCGAACCATGAGTTCCTCGAATGGGCGCATGTCTTCGGCCATCGCTACGGCACGCCCAAGGCGCAGGTGTGGAACGTGCTCGAACAGGGCCGCGACATCCTGTTCGATATCGACTGGCAGGGCGCGCAGCAGCTCCACCAGCTCGCCGGCGGCGACATCGTCCGCGTCTTCATCCTGCCGCCCTCGATGAC
>JBDTXU010000609.1:0-3022 GCA_040006055.1 Sphingomonas bacterium
TATGAATCCGACGCGCCGTCGATGTGGCCCAAGGAGCAGAAATACCCGACCGCCGCCGAGACCCGCGCCGCGAACGAGCGCAACCCGGAAGCGGCGGCGGTGCGCGGCAACTGGAGCGACCCCGATTTCCTGCGCAACGTCTATGATCTGAACCCGACGCTGAAGGACACCCAGTTCGCCGATTATCACGGCCATGGCTGGAATTTCCGCGGCGTGTTCAAGCGCGATCGCGAGGGCAATCTGCTCGACAAGGACGGCAAGATCGTCTGGCCCGATGATCCCGAGAAATGGCGCAAGACCGGCGAGCGCAAGTTCGTGCCGCCGGGCGTCAACCCGGGCAAGGCGGTCCACCTCATGGATATCCATGCCGAGAAGGGCATGCAGTGCGCCGACTGCCATTTCGCGCAGGACAGCCATGGCAATGGGCTGATCTATGGCGAAGTCGCCAATGCGGTCGAGATCGGCTGCAAGGATTGCCACGGCACGGTCGATGCCTATCCAACGCTGCGCACATCGGGCCCGGCGGCGCGGCCGCAGGGCAATGACCTCGAGATATTGCGCAACCCGGACGGCGAGCGCCGCTTCGAGTGGATCGGCAAACCGCTCGGGCCGAGGAAGCTGATCCAGCGTTCTATCGTAAATCCAAAGCTCAGCTGGGAGGTCCACCTCGTCAAGGACAGCGTCGACCCGGCCAACGCGCATTTCAACGCCAAGGCAGCACGCGCCAAGCTGATGAGTCGATCCGGCGCCGAGGATGGCCAGTTCGGCTTCGGCCCCGGCGTGCCCGCCTCCGACCGGGCGCACGGCGAAGACACGATGACCTGCTACACCTGCCACCTCAGCTGGACGACGAGCTGCGGCGGCTGCCATCTGCCGATCGAGGCGAACTGGAAGACGACCAGCCACCACTTCAAGGGCGAGGAGACGCGCAACTTCGCGACCTATAACCCGCAGGTGGCGCGCGACGACATGTTCCAGCTCGGGCGCGGCATGACGACCAAGGGCAATGTGGTGACGCCGGTGCGCAGTACCTCGGCGCTGGTGCTCTCCTCGACCAACGTCAATCGCGAGCGGATCTACATCCAGCAGCCACCGATCAGTTCGATCGGCTTTTCCAGCCAGGCCTTCGCCCCGCATTTCCCGCATACGGTTCGGACCACGGAGACCAAGACCTGCACTGACTGCCATCTGTCGGCGGCCGACGACAACAACGCGATCATGGCGCAGCTGATGCTGCTTGGCACCAACTACGTCAATTTCGTCGGGCTGAATGCCTGGACCGGGCTCGATCATGGCTTCGAGGCGGTGCGCGTGACCGAGTGGGACGAGCCCCAGGCGGTGATCGGCTCCTATCTGCAGCGCTACGCCTATCCCGATTACTGGCGGATGCATGTCGAGCAGAACAAGCGCGAGCTGAAGAACTGGGTGCGCGGCAAGACCTTCGACAAGAGGTTCTCGGGCGAGACGCGCCCGAAGGAGGAGTTCCGCAATGTCGTCCAGGGCACGACCGACAAGGTCGGCTGCCTCCAGCTGCGCGGCGAATATATGTATGTGGCGGAAGGGCGCGGGGGTTTCCGCGTCTATGATGTCGCTTCGATCGCCAACAAGGGCTTCTCCGAGAAGATCGTCTCGGCCCCCTTCTCTAAGCTCGGCCAGAACGCGCATGTCGCCTCGCCCAGCGCGACCTGCATGGCGCTGCCGACCGACCAGCCGATCAACCCGTTGCGCAATACGGTCGCGATGCGGAAGATGAACCAGGAACAGAACTTCCTGCCGATCTACAGCTATGCCGCCGTCACCGATGCGGTCGAGGGATTGATCCTCGTCAATGTCGAGACGATGGCTGACGGCGAGTTCCGCAACAATTTCCTGAAGCGTGCGGTGACGTGGAACGACAAAGGCGTGCTGAAGGGCGCGCGGCACATCGTGCTGGCGGGCCCGGTCGCCTATATCACCGCTGATGTCGGGCTGGTGGTGGTCGATCTCGCCGATCCGCTCCACCCTCGCCTCGCCTCGGTGCGTCCGCTCAGGGATGCGCGGGCTAGCGCAATCCAGTTCCGCTATCTCTGGGTGACTGATGCGGATGGCGTGAAGCTGTTCGACGTGACGCGGCTGCTTGATCCGGTGCCGGTGCCCTCGGGCACGATCGCGCTGCGCGACGCGCGGCGGCTCTATGTCGCGCGGACCTATGCCTATATCGCTGCGGGCGCGCAGGGGCTGGTGATCGCCAATGTCACCAACCCGACCCGGCCCGTACTCTACAAGACTGTCGATTTCGGCGGGCAGCTCAACGATGCACAGGATGTGATCGTCGGCAGCACCAACGCCTCGTTGTTCGCCTATGTCGCGGACGGGCGGAACGGGCTGAAAGTGCTCCAGCTCACTTCGCCCGCCAGCCAACCCAATTTCTACGGCTTCTCGCCGGCGCCGATGCCCGAGCTGATCGCCTGGGCAAAGACCCCCTCCCCCGCGCTTGCCCTCTCCAAGGGCCTCGACCGCGACCGGGCGGTGGACGAGACCGGCGGGCAGATCGCCGTGTTCGGCCGGCTAGGCTCGCGGCCCTTTACGCGAGCCGAGATGGAGAAGCTGTTCCTGACCAGCCGGGGCACGCCGTGGAAGGTGAGTGATACGGCCGACATGAAGGACTGGCGACCGCCAATGGCTTATCCGGGGCGCCATTGAATCGCCGCCCGGCAGTTTGCGGGATCGAGCACGATGAGCCGACTGCCCCGCTATCAGTCCGCCTCGACCAGAACCGAGGCGCCTTCCTCCACACGAGCAGCCGTCGCCGCTTCGAAATCGAGCACGACCCGGCCCTCTATCTCGCCGCGATGCATCCGGTCGAACACGGTGTTGATATTGTCCAGTGTATCGGTCTCGACCGTGGCCCGGACTTTGCCCGCGGCCGCGAAGTCGAGCGATTCCTGGAGATCAAGGCGGGTCCCGACGATCGATCCGCGAACGGTGATGCCGTTCAGCACCGTATCGAAGATCGACAGCGGGAAATCGCCCGGCGGCAGCC
>JBDTXU010000610.1:0-3968 GCA_040006055.1 Sphingomonas bacterium
TCGAAATGGTGTTCGAAAAGCGCACCCAGCGCCGCGAGGACCGCGCCCAGAAGATCCTCGAGGCGCATGAAGTCGAGGATGTCTCGATCTTCCCGATGGCGATGCCGATGATTGCCGGCCCCGGCTCGATCGCGAGCGTCATGCTGCTGATGAGCCGCAATGAAGGGCTCTATCGCTCGCTCGTCATCTTCGGCGCGCTCGCGACGATCCTGCTGCTCACGCTTATCGCGCTGCTCGCCGCCGGCCCGATCATGCGCGTGCTCGGCGCGAAGATCGAGGCTGTGATCACCCGGCTGCTCGGCGTGCTGCTCGCAGCGCTCGCGGTCCAGTTCGTGATCGACGGAGTGAAGACCAGCCTGCTTTAGGATCGATCGATAGCCGAGTTCGCTGAAAAGGTTCACGCGAAGGCGCGAAGAGGTTGCACGTAAAGCCGCGCCCTATTCTCTTCAGACTCGCGCTGTTCGGGGGAAGTCAGGACCACCTCTCTACCCGCGCGCCCTCTTTGTGCCTTCGCGCCTTTGCGAGAACATTATGGCGGCGCGGTCGAGCCGAAGCGTTGAGTGTCAGTGGATTCGATACAGCCTGAGCGGCGATTTCTTCGGTAACGGCAGCGGCTCGAGCCACGGGAAGGTCTTCTTGCTCGCAAGCTGGTCATAAAAGCCACCCTTGTTCCGCACCCGATAGACCGTCGATTCAGCCATGTTCGGGCAGACCAGCAACAGCGTCGCGCCATGGCGCTTCGCGATCGCCCGGAATGTGTCGGGCGTGCCGCCAAAGGCGTGCTGCACGTCGAGGATCGCGTCGCCGTTGCGGTGATAGGGGCCGCCAACCGCGCTGTGATGCGTCACCGTGACCAGACGCGGGCCGAGATCGATGAAGGTGAAGATCGTCTGCGCCGGGTAGCGGTCGAGCGGCGCCAGCGCCCAGATCATCGGGCAGCGGCCGCTTGCGTTGTTGATTGTCTGGGTGTGCTTTTCAGGCTTGTTGAACGGCGGATAGTCGACGATCCCCCCGAACAGGCCGGAGACGATCAGGAAAGCCGTGGCCGTGCCGAGCACGCGTACCAGGATGGATTTGTGGTTGAGGCACCAGGGCAGGACGATCCAGCCAAGCGCTGTCGCCCCGGGCAGCGCGAGCATCTGTGCCGCCGGCCCCGCGCGCGTCTGCCACAACAGCATTGCGCCGGCGAAGCTGCAGAAGAGCAGCACCGGCAGCCAGATCGCCAGTTTCGGCGTCGCGCGCGCCCGCCAGGTCGCGATGCAGGCGCCGATGATGCCGATTACCGGCAGCACCGCGATCGGGAAGGCGGTGCTGAACGGGTGCTTGTAGATCGGCCTCGCCTCCCGGACATTGTTCAGCCAGTTGCGCGCCAGTTCGGGCGAGACCTGTTCCGGGCGGCCAAGGCATTGCGGGAAGACCATCGCAAAGCCGATCGCGATTGCCGCACCGGCGAGGATCGCCAGCGTCAGCCGCAGCCAGCGCTGTTCGGGGTTGATCCGGCCGAGCAGAAACAGGAGAGCCCCCGCCGCCACCATCACGCTCAGCCAGACCGGCGTCAGCGCGTCGCAGCGCAACACCTGGTTGGTGTTGGAGGCAAACAGCGCAAAGCCGATCGCGCTGCCGCCGCCGAGGGTCAGCGCGTAGACCGTCATGCGCGGCGCGTCGGCGCGGTCCCATATCCAGCGCAGGCAGATGATCGCGCCGGCCATCGCGCAATAAGGCAGCATTTCCAGCCCGATTGTCAGCGAGACCGCGCTCGCCACGCCGACGATCGCGCCGCCGCGCGCGCCTTTCGGGTCGGCGAGGCCGGCCGCTGTCATGCTCAGCATGGCAAGCTGCCAGCCATGATGGTCGATCCGCTCGGGCATGAACATGCTCAGTGTCGCGACGCAGCTGGCGACCAGGATGACGATGGTGAGCGGCCAGGCAAAGGGGCTGACCAGCCGGCGCACGGTGGCGGTCATGCCGATCATCGCGATGCTGAGCGGCAGTAGCGGCGCGATGCCGCAGGCGAGCCGCTCGGCCCAGGCCCAGCCGACGAATGGCTGGAAGAGCAGGATCAGGCCGGCAATCGGCAGATCGACGAGCCGGCTCCAATGGATGTCGAAGCCCTGGGGCGGGTTGAGCCGGTAGTTGCGCAGATCATACCAGCCCTGGCCCTGGAGCAGGCCGCGGACCTGCATCAGCCGCATATTGTCATCGGTATCGACGAGCATCAGCCACTGGATCGAAGTCCAGCGCGAGAACAGATACCAGATTGCGAGAACGGCCCAGGCGAAGAGCGTCAGCCTCAGCCAATGCCGTGCGAGATAGGCGCTCAGTGAGCCCGGCATCATGGTGTCGTCGTTCAAAGGGCTTCCCTCGCTCACGATCGCCCTCTAGTGCGGCCCACGCAAAGGGCAAGACACGCGTGACGGCAATCATCAAACAGATCGAGACCTGGCGGGCGAGCGGTATGCTCGATCAGCTGATCCGGTTCGGCATTGCCGGTGGAATCTCGAGCGTCATCTATTTCGCGGTCTATATGCCGCTCGCGCTCTATGTCTTCGGCGCGCGGCTCGCTGTGCTCGCCGTGCCGCCCGCCTTTCTGGTGGCGGTGGTGGCGGGTTTCTTCCTGCACAGCGCCTGGAGCTTCAAGGGGCATGGCACGCGCGACCAGAGCGGGCGCCAGCATTTCAAATTCTTCATCGTGCAAAGCTTCGGTCTCCTGCTCAACGCAGCCTTCACCTGGATCATCACCGGGCCGATCTTCCATGGGTCGCCCTGGTTGCCGATGATTCCGGTTTTGACGATCACACCGGTCGCGACCTTTGCGCTCAATCGCCAATGGGTGTTCGGTTAAGATGGCTGGTTTCTGATGGACCGTATCGTTTACGACCGCATGGCGGCGCATGATTCAACGCACTGGTGGTATCGCGCGCGCCGCGACATCCTCGCCGATTATCTCGCGCGGGAGGGCAATCTGCCGGCGAATGCGCGCATCCTCGAGATCGGCTGCGGCACCGGGCATAACCTGCCAATGCTCGCCGCGTTCGGCAGCGTCGAGGCAATCGAGATCGATCCCGCCGCGCGCGAGATCGCGAGTGCGCGGCTTGGCAGCCCGGTCGGGGCGGCCCCACTTCCCGAACTCACTGGGGTGGATCGCGGCGCTTTTGATCTGATCGCGGTGCTCGATGTCGTCGAGCATATCGAGGACGATGTCGCCGCGCTGAAGGCGATGGCGACCTGCCTCAAGCCGGGCGGCAAGATCCTGATCACCGTGCCAGCGCATCAATGGATGTGGAGCGCGCATGATGTCGTGAACCACCATCATCGCCGCTATTCGAAAAAGACGCTCCTGGCGGCGATCCGTGCGGCTGGGCTGAAGCCGGGCAAGCTCGGCTATTTCAACTCGCTGCTGTTCCCGCTCGCCGCCGCCGCCCGCATCGGCGGCCGGCTGACCGGCCGCGACGACAGCGACGATTCGCCGCCGCCCAAAATCGTGAATGCGCTGTTCGAGGCGATCTTCCGCCTCGAGCGTCACCTGGTCGGGAGGGTACCGCTTTCGCCGGGGCTCTCGATCATCACCTTGGTGTCGCCCGCGGCTGGCTCAGCCACCTGATAAGCCGTTATCGGCGCCTCAGCCCGATACCCCAGCGTCGCACGGCCCAGCACGGGCCCGGCGACATCAGCCACCAGGTAAAGCGGCCGTCGCTTCGATTCGACATAGAGGCGCCCGAGATATTCGCCGATCATGCCGAGCACGAACATCTGCACTGCGCCGAGCAACACCACCACGAGCATCGTCGAGGTCCAGCCCTGCACCGCGCTGCCGGTGAGGAAGCCGATCGCGATATAGACGAACAGCAGCAGTGACGCTCCGGTCAGCGCAAGGCCGACATGGCTGGCGAAGCGCAAGGGCGCCGTCGAAAAGCCGGTGACGGCATCGAGCGCGAAGCGGATCATCTTGCCGAGCGGATATTTGCTCT
>JBDTXU010000611.1:0-2570 GCA_040006055.1 Sphingomonas bacterium
CGGCCCCAAGTCCGACACCTACACCTACACCTACACCTACACCTACACCTACACCGAAATATCCGGGCAAGCCCTGACGGCTGGAGCGTGCTGCGAATAGGTGGAATCCGGCTATTCGCAAACAAGCACGCGACCACAAAGAATCTAGAGCGGGCTGCGTTTCCATCGAAACGCAGCCCGCTCTAGTGGGCGTCCACCACAGCAGTCGGCGCCTTGGCCGCCGCCGGCACCTCAGCCTTCGGCATTGCAGCGCCGGGCGGAGCGGCTTGCGGCTTGGCGAGCGCCGGCTTGATCGTCAGTGAAACCTGCGTGGGCGGGATGCGTGTCGCGCCCGGCAGGCTTTCGAGCTTGAAATTGTCCGCCGGCTTGCTGACGACCGGCACCAGGACCTGGAGTTTCATGCACTGGCTGAAATCGGCCCGCCTGAACTCGCCGCAATTCCACAATGCCTTGTCATAGCCATGCGCCTTGTCGCGCAGATAGCTGAACGACATGGTGGCGATCTGGTTCGCCTGAAGTGGGAGCGCACCCGGCGTTTTGGCCTTGTTCGTCCAGCCCATCACCTTGCAATAGAGCCGGTCGCCGCATGTCCGCGCCGCAAGCAGGGCATAGGCGTCGGGCGGCATCTTCGGATCGAGCGTGAGCAGGAAGCTGTTGATGTCGTTCGGCAGCGATGTGGACACTGGCGCGGCCGAGGCCGCTGCCGCTGCCTCCTCGGCTGAGACCGCCGCGAGTGCCTCGCCCGATTTATGCGCCTCCGACCACAAGGCCATCGCCGCGATCACTGGCTCCTCGGCCGAGACATGATGGTTGAAGGCAGGCGGCGTGCCCCACCAGCCGGTCCAGCGGAAGAATAAATGGGTGTGGACCGCCGCAACCTTGTCGAGGCTCGATTGCCAATAGGGCACCACCCAGTCGGTATGATAATGAGTCGAATAGCCGACCGGCTTGTAGACGGCCCCATCCAGCGCCGCGGTGGCGGTAGTGCGGGCACGGGTCCAGTAAATTTCGGGCCATGTATGGCCGGCGAGCGCGCCGTCGCAGGTGAAGGTGAACTGGCAGCCGGTCGATCGCTCCGATCCCTGGAACACCACGCCGCAGATCGTCTTGGGGAAGGCGGGGTGGCGCGCGCGGTTGATCACCACCTGCGCGACCGCGCGCTGACCCTCGGCATCGTCACCGGCTTCGTAGAGGACGGCTGCGGTCAGGCAGTCGATCGCGCGCGCGCGCTGATCATCGCTGCCGAGGAATTTGAAGGGGCGGGCGGCCGGATTGGGACCGGTCGAGAAGGGGACGGTCGCGTTGAAGGCACGGGCGTCGCCCGGGTCGAGATCCTGGAAGGCGACCGGCTCGACCGGCGGGAGCTCGGCCTTGGGCACCACGCGCTGGGGCACCAGCTTTACGTGGCGATGCGGAACGACCGGCGGTGCGTGCATGATGATCAGCAACGGCGCCGCAATCGCCACCGCCGCGATCAGCAGCAGAACGAGCGACACGCCGAGGCTCGGCTTGTCAGGCTGGATTGGGAGCTCAGTCACGAACTGTATCAGCGGTCGGATGAGCAATGCGGGGAGAGGATCAAGCGATGCTCCTGACGGTCAGCGGAGGCGCGTGTACCCCAGAATGCGCCGAATGCGAAATGGTTAGCTGGAGGATGGAATGGCTGCCTTATCCCGCTAGCCCGAGTCTCGATTCTAGACAGGGGTTGAAGCGGCGGGATGGTTCGAGGGGTCTCTCGCTTTGCACAGGCGGCTCGAGTCGCGGATTGGAGCTGACGGGGCGAAGGAAGGTGCGGGCGGGCACCGCATGCGCGTCATCGGTTTCCCGTCGAAGTCCCGGGTGCGACGATAGTATTGGCGGATGGAGCACCCAAAAAATCCTTCCCCGGCGAAGGCCGGGGGCCAGTTGGGGGACGTCGCAACTGGGCCCCGGCCTTCGCCGGGGAAGAGGTTGAAGGATGAGGAATGGAGGACGGCAGTCCGAAACGAAGCGCAGGCGTGCGCTTTCGAACGGGCGAACACCGCTCCCGCCGCTACTCACCCATCAGTCATTATCCCGATGAAATCACCCGATTATTTCGGCCAGAACCCGGTCGCTTCGCATACGTCCCACTGGTCCGCTGCCTTGATGTGGCAGGCTTGATCATCACGCGAGCAGGCCGCGAACACTGTCGTATAATGTTTGTAGCAACCCATAGGCGCGCCATCCCCGGGCACGCTCACCGCCGCCGGAACCGGAATCGCCTGGGTCGTCGTGACAGCCGCGATCACCTTTGGCGCACTGACTTCGGCCGAGATTGCGGCCGAAGCCTCGCCCGCCCGATGCCCGAACAGCATCGGCCATATCTGTAGCAGCACCAGCATCACGCTGACGCAAATCATCGCCTTGCGCATTTCGCTTCCCCCGCGATGCCCCCGCATCGCTGAAGGAATATAACCGAGGCAGATGGTTTGCGCGAGGTTAACTTTGCGCCGCACCCTAACTTTCGGGCAGGAAATCCGGCACCGACAGATAGCGCTCGCCGGTATCGTAATTGAAACCGAGCACCCGCGTGCCGTCTGGCAGGTCAG
>JBDTXU010000612.1:0-3653 GCA_040006055.1 Sphingomonas bacterium
GACCCACGCCATTTCGGCGAGCCCGAGCACGAGGTATAGTCGCACGGGCTGAGGCTGCCGTCATACTTCTCAACCGTTCCGTCCACGCGGGTCAGCGTGTACTTGATCAGGTAAGATGCGTCGAACGAGCTGCGCAACGTCAGACCATTCGTGATCGGAAGCACGAGGTTGGCGCCGAAATCGATGCCGGAGACATTTTCCTTGCCGGCATTGTTATAGGATGCGTTGATCGTTCCCAGCAATGGCCGTGCGTTCGGGAACGCCGGGTCAACGCCCTGCGGCGTCACGGTAATACCTGGAATATTCACCGTACCTGTAGTGTAATATTGCGAGATCGCCAGGGCGCGCTCCGTTGGCGACACCTGCGAGACCAGATTCTTTACCTCGATATTCCAGTAATCGACCGTGAAGCTCAGGCCGTGAATCGGCTCGAAAACCGCGCCCGCCGTGAAGCTCGTCGACTTCTCGGGCTTGAGCGAGGAGTTGCCGGTCAGCGTCGTGCCGAGCGAGTATGGCGTCGTGACATAGGTATTATAGGGATTCTGAGGCGTCGGGTTAGAATTCGGGTGCATGGCGCAGAACGCTGCAAAAGTCGCGCAGTTGACGGTCGCCGTGCTGAAACCCGTCGTCGGCAGGCCATAAGCTTCATTGAAGCTCGGAATACGGAAGCCCTTCGAGAAGGTACCCCGGATCGCGACCTGCTTGATCGGCGTGAACTTCGCGCCAATCTTCGGCGAGAAATTGCTCTGGCCCGACGAATAATCGTCATAACGGCCCGAACCGTTGATCTCGAGGTTGTCGAGGATCGGCGCATTGATCTCGAAGAAGGCCGATTTCACGTTGCGGGAACCGATCGCGCCCACCGCATTGATCGTATAATAGCGATCATATGGATGAGCCCCGTTGAAGGGGTTGGCGCTCGGGTTGTTGATCGACTCGTGGCGATAGGCAACGCCGACGGCGGCCTGAAGCGGACCACCCGGCAGATCGAACAGCGAGCGACCGATCGTCGCCTGGCCCTGCCAGAGATCGGAGTTCGAAACGTTCGTGTTCACCGGGGCGATATAGTCGCGGATCGCCTGGCTGTTCTTGGACTGATCGACGAAGTTGTACGTGCCCTGCGCGATCACGTCGGCAAGGCGCTGCGGGATCAGGAAGTTTTTCGAGGTGACGGCGAGCTTGACGTTCGAGACGGTGAAGTCGGCTGAATAGGTCCAGCTGTCCCCGAAGCTGCCGCTGATGCCGGCGGCGGCGCGAAGCGAACGCGCATCGGACAACAAGATTCGCGGCTGATCATAGCGGCCGCGAAGGAGACCAAGCGAGCCGCTTGCCGCGTACGGATTGTTCGGATTGAGCGTGCCGTTCGCCGCGGTGCAGCCGCTGCCGCCGATCGCATTGAGACCAAGGACAGTCGAAACCGTACCAACGCCCGTCGGGCAGACATACACCGGCAACAGCACGCTGCCGATTGTGAGTGCCTGCGGCGCCGTGGTCGCGCCCGCCCAGGCGAGCGGTGCCGCATAGGTCGCGGTCTTCACATCATAGTAGCTGGCCGTCGCATAGGCCTGCGCGTGATCTCCGATATTGGCCGTGAAGCGGGACACGAAACCATAGCGCTTCTGCTCCGGCTGCACCGTCTGGTACTGCGCCCGCGTATCCTGCATGCACTGGGTTGCATTCCAGGTATACTTGCCAAACGAGGGGCTGGTAGCGAGGGTGCTGAGCCCCCGCTGGGCTGTAGTGAGTATGGTCGGCGTCAAACCCTCTGCCACGCTACAACCAGCGGCAGTGTTGAGGAGATTATATTGATCTGTGCGTCCACCGGCAGCGATGCTGTACGGCGCGACGAGATTGGCCGTCGTGGTGGTGGCGGAGCTGAGTGCGCCATCGGCATTGACGCCGAAGTTGACGGTGTTCGCCAGGCAATGGGTCGGCGTCGCAGGATCGCAGATCTTGCTCAGATCATTGGTGTTGAACGGATAATCACGCTCGCGCGCGTAGATCGCTTCGTTCTTCTGATATTCACCAGTGATGTAGATGTTGAAGCCCTGCTCGCTGAGCTTACCATAGCCGATCGTGGCGTCGGCACGCACTTCGGCGCCGTCACCATGCTCGGAGATGCCGGACGACGCGTTCAGATGGATCCCGGTCACTTCCTTCTTCATCACGACGTTGACGACGCCCGCGATGGCATCGGCGCCGTAGGTCGACGAAGCGCCGTCCTTCAGCACTTCGATCCGGTCCACAACTGCGTTGGGCAGGGTGTTGAGATCGACGAAGTTACGATGGCCGTCATCCGCCAGCGGATACGGCGCCATGCGCAGGCCGTCGAAGATCGTCAGCGTCGATTGGACCGTCAAGCCGCGCAGCGAAACTGCGTTGGCGCCAGTCGCGAAGTTACTGCCGTTGTTCCAGCCCTGGGTGATCGCACCCGAACCGTTGGACGAGAGGCGCTGGACCGCTTCAGCAACAGTATTGATGCCGCGCTTCTGGAGATCGTCTGCCTTCAGCACAGTGACCGGCGACGGCGTCTCGGTATCGGTACGGCGAAACAGCGTGCCGGTGACGACGATGTCGTTCTGATCCGCTTGTTCGGCTGCGGCCGGCGCGGCCGGCGCATCCTGCGCGAACGCAGGCGTCGCTCCCAGAATCATCGCAAACGGTGCCGCGGTGGCGAGCAGGCGCAACTTGCCCGCAAAAATGTTGGATTTGGTCACGGAATTTTTCCCTCGCTTGACCCCTCCAGCCGCATTTCGCGGTCCGGCCGGGCAATTGCCAAGCCCCCATCGACCGCACGCAATACGGCCCCCAGAGACATGGGCAGGTTGATGGGACAAGCGGCCACCGGCTGTAAAGGTACCATTCATCTTTGCCCCGCGCCTTTGGGAGGACATGTATCCCAAATGACACAGGCGCGACATGTCGGTGCAGTTCAGCGCCGTTTACGCGTAACTTTATTGCAAGTGCGAATGCACCGATTGTTACTGCGCTACCGGCATCGGCCCTGCGACGAGCAGCGGATCAATCCGGGAATCGCGCCACTTCATGCTCCAGTGGAGGTGCGGACCTGTCGCGCGGCCGGTCATCCCGACGAGTCCGACCGGCTGGCCACGCTGCACCCGCTCACCGACATGAACCGTGATCTTCGAAAGGTGAAGAAAGGCGCTGTTGAGCCCCATGCCATGGTCGATCATCAGCAGATTGCCCTCGAGCGTGAAAGGATGATCCGCCGCGAGAATGACGACGCCGTCGGCAGGGGCGAGCACGACGGTACCGGTCGGCCGAGCGATGTCGATGCCCGAATGATAAGAGCCCGCCTCGCCATTCTTGTAGATTCGCTGCGAGCCGAACAGCGTCGAAATGCGGCCGAGCACCGGCCACATAAAGGGCTGGCGCCAGCCGTCAGACACCACCGGGATATGCCGCGCGGCGTTGATCTGCGCGAGCTCAGCCGGACGGAGCTTTTCGAATTCGGGCTGCGGCACCGGGAATTTCGGCAAGCTATCGAGCCGCGAAATATCCCAGGGGCGTGGCGCGACAGTCAGGACGTCGCGCAGAGTGCGGCCATCTTCGAGCGTTGCGACAAGCGTTGCGGCCGGGCCGGCATCGCGATCGAACGCGATCAGGAAGCGGCCGTCGGGCGCGACGGGCAC
>JBDTXU010000613.1:0-14206 GCA_040006055.1 Sphingomonas bacterium
TGTCGCGCACCAGCTTGTCGACCAAAGCGAGGCCGAGCCCCTGCCCCTCCGGCTTGCCCGAGACGAACGGGTCGAACAGATGCTCGGCGATATCGTTGGGCGCGCCCGGGCCATTGTCGATCACGCAGATCTCGATCGGCAGCGGCTGGCGCGGCCGGCCCGGCGCGGGGCTGACTGCCATGCCGTGACGATAGGCGGTGGCGAGCGTGATCCGCGCATCGGCCCGGTCACGCATCGCCTCTGTCGCGTTCTTGATCAGGTTGAGCACGATCTGGAGGAGTGCATCGCGGTTCGTGAGCACCGGCGGCAGCGACGGATCGAAACGTTCCTCGATAAGCACATGCCGCGCGAACCCGGCAAGCGCGACGCGCCGGGCATGGCCCAGCAGCGGATAGATATTCTCCGCCTTCAAGCTCAGCGGCCTCGTGTCGGTGAAGTCCTGCATCCGGTCGATCAGCGCCGTGATCCGATCGACCTCGGTGGTGATGAGCGTGGTCAGTTCCTCGCTGCTGTCAGCCGCCAGCAGCTGTGCCGCACCGCGAATGCCTGAAAGTGGGTTCTTGATCTCATGCGCAAGCATCGCCGCCGCGCCGATCGCCGCGCGCGCCGCCGAGGCTCGATCGACTGACTGGCCCATCCGGCGCGAGGTGGCGCCTGTGTGAAGCGTGATCGAGCGCCAGCCCGGGTGGTCGGGCACCCGCGCCTCGACATAATCGACCATCACCCGCCCGCCCCGGACGATTTCGATCTCGGCATCGAAGGCAGCGAAACCCTGATTGTCGCGCCGGCTCGGTTCGCCTGGCGGCTGAAGCACGCTTTCGAGCGGCAACCCGCGCATCGCCCGCTCGGAAAGGTTGAGCAGGGTCTCGCACTCGGCATTGGCGAAGGCGATCCGCTCCTGCGGATCGATCACCATCACGGCTATCGGCAGGCTGGCAAAGAGCGCGGCGAAGCTGGGCCCCGCCTTTTCGGCCATGAGGTCAAGCCGCCGCACGGCTACGCCACGGCGCGTAGAACTCCGCCAGCATTGCCTGGACCGTCTTCGGGTCGGCGATCTGGTTCACGCGGTTGCGGAACTCGGCCGAGCCGTGCAGCCCCTTGGTGTACCAGCCGATATGCTTGCGCGCCATGTTGACGCCGACTTCATTGCCGTAATGCGCGAGCATTGCATCATAATGCTCTGTGATCAGATCATATTGCTGCTCGACCGTCGGATCCTCGATGCGCCGGCCGCTGGCGAACCATTCCATTACCTGGGCGAGCAGCCAGGGCCGGCCATAAGCACCGCGGCCGATCATGACGCCGTCGGCGCCCGATTGCTCCAGCGCCGTCTCGGCATCTTCGATCGAGCAGATATCGCCATTCGCGATCACCGGAATCGAGACCGCGTCCTTCACACGACGGATAAAGGCCCAGTCGGCGGTGTCGCGGTACATCTGGTTACGGGTGCGACCATGGACGGCAACCATCTTCACGCCGAGATCCTCGGCGACTTTGGCCAATTCAGGCGCGTTAAGGCTCGAATGGTCCCAGCCCATCCGCATTTTGAGCGTGACGGGGACGCTGACCGCCGCGACGATCGCCTTGATGATCGCCCCGGCAGTATCGAGATCGCGCATCAGCGCTGAGCCCGCATCGCCGCTCGTCACCTTGCGGACGGGGCAGCCCATATTGATGTCGATGATCGCGGCGCCGCGGTCCTCGCTGAGCTTGGCCGCCTCCCCCATCTCATGAGGCGTGCAGCCGACCAACTGCATCGAGACAGGCTCTTCCACCGGATCCCACGCCGCCTTTTGCAGCGACTGGCGCGTCTCGCGGATCGCTGCCTGGCTCGCGACCATCTCGGTGACGTTCAGCCCCGAACCGAAGCGCCGCACGACCGTGCGGAACGGCATATCGGTGACGCCCGTCATCGGCGCGAGAATCACGGGGCGCTCGATCCGGACGGGTCCGATCTGGATGGGGGCGAGTGTCTGGGTCATGTGCCTGAAAAACGGGCAGCCTATAGGGGAGGTCGGCCCTTCCGGCAAGGCTGGCGGTCGCTCCGACGTTCGGCTAGGCGGGCGCGATGACGCGAACCGGCACCGCAGCGCTGATCGTCGCCGCCGGACAAGGCGTGCGGAGCGGCGGGACTCTGCCCAAGCAATTCGCGATCCTCGCCGGCAAACCAATGATCGCACATAGTTTCGCGGCGCTCGCCGGGCACCCCGGTATCGACCGGGTCCTCGTCGCGATCGGTCAGGGCCAGGAAGCGGCACTGGCGGCGGCTCTGGGCGATGTCGAGCACGTCACCGGCGGTGCGACCCGGCGCCTGTCGGTGCTGGCCGGGCTCGAGGCGCTGGCAAGCGGCAATCCCGAGCGCGTGCTGATCCATGATGCCGCACGCCCTTTTTTGAACGCCGCTGTCATCGACCGTCTGCTCGCCGCGCTCGACACGAGCAAAGGCGCCGTCCCTGCCCTGCCCGTTGCCGATACACTGGCGGGCATTGATAGGGCATTGAGGGACGCGACGCTTGGCGAGGTCGTGCCGCGCGAGGGATTGCACCGCATCCAGACCCCGCAGGCTTTCCGTTTCGATACCGTGCTTGCCGCCCATCGTGGCTGGGCCGGTGACGAGCCGACTGACGATGCCCAGATGGTACGCAAGGCGGGCAGCGGCGTCGCGCTGGTCGAGGGGGATATGATGCTCGAGAAGATCACCTACCCGGCCGATTTCGCCGCAGCCGAGGCGCGCCACGCCGGTGGTATGCGGGTGCGTAGCGCGACCGGTTTCGACGTGCACCGCCTGGTCGAGGGTGAGCAACTATGGCTTGGCGGCGTGCTCATTCCGCATGACAAGGGGCTGTCGGGCCATAGCGACGCCGATGTCGCACTCCATGCGATCACCGACGCGCTGCTCGGCACGATCGCCGAGGGGGACATCGGCACCCATTTCCCACCGACCGACCCGCAATGGCGCGGCGCCGATTCAGCGCAATTCCTCGAACACGCCGCGTCCCTAGTCTCGGCGCGGGGCGGGATCATCGATTTCATCGACCTGACCCTGATCTGCGAAGCACCCAAGATCGGCCCGCACCGCACCGCGATGCGCGACCGGATCGCAGCGCTGTTGCGGCTCGCGCCGGGTCAGATTAGCGTCAAGGCGACGACGACCGAGCGGCTGGGCTTTGCCGGTCGCGGCGAAGGGATCGCCGCCCAGGCAATCGCGACCATTCGAATCCAGGGAGAATAATGATGATGAAACGAATCCCTGCTTCCGCCGCAACCGCCCTCTGTTTGGCAGTCGGCGCGACCAGCGCACAGGCCGCCGAGGTCGCGCAGCCGCCGTGCGTGACTCATGGCGAAGCGGTCAGCCTGGTGCTGGTGCTTGCGCCCGAAGCGATCAAGGCGGCTGGCACCGCCTGCGCGCAGGTCCTTCCGTCGACGGCGCTGATCCGACAGACGACGGGCCCCTATATCCAGGCGTTCCAGGCAGAAGCCGATCGCGCCTGGCCTCAGGCAAAATCCGGTATCGGCAAGCTTGCCGCGGGTTCCGGAAAAGACGGCGCTGAGTCTGATAAAGGCAAGCTGATTGCGGCAATGCTCGACTCGGATCAGATACGGCCGATGGTGATCGCGATGCTCGCGCCGGAGCTTGCCAAGGCGATCAAGCCGAAGGATTGCGCCACGATCGACCATATGGTGACCTCACTCGCGCCGCTTCCACCTGCGAATTTCGCGGACGCGATCGTCACGGTGATCGAGATGGTGGACAAGGGCAATATCGCCAAGGGCAAGAAGCGGGACCTGCCGATCTGCCCGGTGGCTGGGTCCTGATACATGGACACGATTCTCCCACCCGAACTCGTCACCGCCGCACGGCGGGTGGTTGAGGAGAATCTCGCGATCGGCCGGCGCATCAGCGTGGCGGAAAGCTGCACCGGCGGCCTTGTGGCCGCCGCCCTGACCGAAATTGCCGGATCGTCCGAGATTTTCGAATCGGGCTTTGTGACCTATTCGAACGACGCCAAGCTCGACATGCTGAAGGTCAGTTCCGACGTGCTCGAAACTTTCGGCGCCGTGTCGATCGCGACTGCCTGGGCCATGGCACAGGGCGCGCTCGAGTTGAGCGGCGCCGATGTTGCGGTGGCGATCACCGGGGTAGCCGGACCTGGCGGGGGTACCGAGAAGAAACCGGTCGGAACGGTTGTGTTCGCGCGTGCCGAAAAGGGCGGAGATCCGGGTAACGTCGTCGCCGATCGCAAGGATTTCGGCGACCTCGGCCGCGGCGGCATCCGCCTTCAGGCGGCCTTGTGCGCGCTCGAGCTGTTGTTGCCACCGGCTGGGGACGCGCCCGCAGCTCCGTAGAGTACGGCCGCGCGATCCTCGAACGCGCCAATCATCTTGCGCAGCGCCGCGCCGAACACCTGGCCGGCAAGCATCTCGAACACCCGGTTCTTGAACGCGAAATCGACGCTGAAGTCGACAGCGCAGCCAGTGCCCTCAGGCCGGAAGACCCAGTCGTTGCGCAGATATTTGAGCGGGCCATCGAGATAATCGACATGGATGTGCTCGGGCCGAACCTTCTCGACCTTCGAGGTGAAGGTCTCGCGCAGGCCCTTGAAGCCGACGATCAAGTCGGCAATCATCTCGGTCTCACTGTTCGAGCGAACCCGTATCTGGCTGACCCAGGGCAGGAACTCGGTATAGCGCGCGACATCAGCGACGAGATCGAACATCTGTTCGCGGCTATAGGGCAGCCTTCGGGTTTCGGAGTGGCGCGGCATCAGCCCTTCGCAAGCCCCCTCGAAAGCTGGGCCTCGCGCGCGGCACGCATTTTCTCGAAATCATCGCCTGCGTGATAACTCGACCGCGTCAGCGGTGTTGCGGCAACGAGCAGGAAACCCTTGGCGCGCGCGATCGCCGCATAGGCGTCGAATGCCTGGGGCGTCACGAAATCCAGCACCTTGGCGTGGCGCGGGGTGGGCTGGAGATATTGGCCCATCGTCAGGAAATCGATGTCGGCCGAGCGCATATCGTCCATCACCTGATGGACTTCGAGTCGCTCTTCCCCGAGCCCGACCATGACACCGGACTTGGTGAAGATGGAGGGATCGTGGCGCTTCACCGACTCGAGCAGGCGCAACGACGCATAATAGCGCGCGCCGGGGCGTATCGTTGGATAGAGCCGGGGCACGGTTTCGAGATTGTGGTTGTAGACGTCAGGCCGGGCCTCGACGATCGACTCGACGGCGGCTTGCGCCTTGTTCCTGAAATCTGGCGTCAGAATCTCGATCGTCGTCTTCGGCGTGGTGCGACGAAGCGCCTGAATCACCTTCACGAACTGCGACGCACCGCCATCGGGCAGGTCGTCGCGATCGACTGAGGTGATGACGATATGCTCAAGGCCGAGCTCCGCCGCCGCGTCGGCGGTGTGCTGTGGTTCGAGCGCATCGACCGCGCGCGGCATGCCCGTCTTCACATTGCAAAAGGCGCAGGCGCGGGTGCAGGTGTCGCCCAGGATCATCACCGTCGCGTGCTTCTTGGTCCAGCACTCGCCGATGTTCGGACAGGCCGCTTCCTCGCACACAGTATTCAGGTTGAGTCGGCGCATCATCGCCTTGGTCTCGGCGAAACCGACACTGGTCGGGGCCTTGACCCTGATCCAGTCTGGCTTGCGCTGGCGTTCCGGGCGGGCGAGCGGCGTTATCTCGTTCATGAGGGCCAGATAGCGACTGCAGCGCGGCCTTGCCACCCCCTCCTCTCGACGGCAAAGGGAGCGCCATGACCGGCTTTTCAGACTTGCTCAGCGGCTATCACCGCTTCCGTGACACCGACTGGACTCGCCAGCGCTCGCGCTGGGCCGAGCTTCGCGAAGGTCAGAATCCCAGCGTGATGGTGATCGCCTGCTCGGACAGCCGAGTCGATCCGGCGCAGATCTTCGATGTCTCGCCCGGGGAGATCTTCGTCGTGCGCAACATCGCCAATCTGGTGCCGCCGTTCGAGCTCGACGGAAAACGCCACGGCGTTTCGGCCGCACTCGAATTCGCGGTGACCCAACTCGAAGTCTCCGAGGTGGTGGTGATGGGCCATGGTTCCTGCGGCGGCGTCGCGGCAGCCCTGTCGCAGCGCTTTGCCGGCAAGCCGCCTGGCGAAGGCGGCTTCATCGATCACTGGGTAGATATGCTCGACGATGCGCGGGACCGGGTCGTCGCCGAATATGGCACCGGCCCCGAGGCGGTCCATGAACTGGAGCTGGAGACGGTGCGGGTCAGCCTTGCCAACCTGCGAACCTTCCCCTGTATCCCCGAGCGCGAAGCGGCCGGGACGCTGAGGCTGCGCGGCGCCTATTTCGCGATTGCTGACGGTGTGCTGCACGTGATGGACGAGAACGGAGCGTTCGCGCGCGCCTGACCCCTAATCCAGGCCGAGCGCCTTGCGGGCCATCTTCTCCAATGCCGGATCGAGCGGCGGTGCATCCATCGGCACGCTGGCTTCCAGCCGGTCGGCGATGGCGGTAAGCGCTGCGATCCGCGCCGCTTTCTTGTTGTCGCCGTCAATCACATGCCAGGGCGCCCAGCGCGTATCCGTACGGCGGAACATCTCGGCCATTGCATCGAGATAGTCCGAACGCTTCTCCCGGTTGCGATAATCCTCGGCACCGGTCTTCCAGCGCTTCCAGGGATGTTCGAGCCGCGCCTTGAGCCGCTCGTCTTGTTCCTTCTGCGTCGTATGGATGAACAGCTTGACGATCATCGTCCCCGAATCACCCTGCTGCGCCTCGAATTCGTTGATCTCGTCATAGCCGCGGCGCCATTCCGCCT
Source organism: Sphingomonas bacterium (assembly GCA_040006055.1). Lineage (GTDB taxonomy): Bacteria > Pseudomonadota > Alphaproteobacteria > Sphingomonadales > Sphingomonadaceae > Sphingomonas. Next base: position 6,804 of record JBDTXU010000613.1, read on the forward strand.
CCTTGGCGAAACCCTCGACCCGCTCGACAAGGACGCGGCCATACCAGCTGCGATCGAACACGGCGATATCGCCATTTGCTGGCAGCTTCTTCCAGAAGCGCCACAGGAAATGATGGCCGAGCTCGATCGGCGTCGGCGCCTTGATCGGCCAGACCTGGAAATTGCGCGGATCCCATTCCGAGGTGAGCCGCTGGATGATCCCGCCCTTCCCCGCCGCATCCCAGCCCTCGAACAGGATCAGCGCGCGGCGCTTATGGACGATATGGGCGACCTGGATATGGGCGAGTCGCTCCTGGAGCTTCGCAAGGTCCTTCTCGTAATCGCCGTCGTATTTTTTGCCGGCTTCGTAGTCGGAGAGGTTGATAGTCATTGCCTGCCAATTCCGTCATGCCGGACTTGTTCCGGCATCCACCGCGCCGCACAAACCGCGCGCGGAATTCATGCGGCACTGTGGACCCCGGAACAAGTCCAGGGTGACGGCAAAGCCGGATTACTCAGGCCGCACGGCCTCGAGCGTCGGCTTGGCCGTCGCCTGCTCGACCGTGCGAATGTTGAGCTCGCGCAGCTGCTTCGCGGTCGCGAAGTTCGGCGCGCCCATCATCAGGTCTTCGGCCTTCTGGTTCATCGGGAAGACGATCACCTCGCGGATGTTCGGCTGGTCGGCGAGCAGCATGACGATGCGGTCGACGCCCGGCGCCGAGCCGCCGTGCGGCGGGGCACCGCATTTGAAGGCGTTGATCATGCCCGCAAAGTTCGTGTCGACATCCGCTTGCGTGTAGCCCGCGATCTCGAACGCCTTGTACATGATTTCCGGCCGGTGGTTCCGGATCGCGCCCGATGAGAGCTCAACGCCGTTGCAGACGATGTCATACTGATAGGCAAGGATATCGAGCGGATCCTTGGTCTCCAGCGCTTCCATCTCGCCCTGCGGCATCGAGAAGGGATTGTGGCTGAAATCGACCTTCTTGGCGTCCTCGTCATATTCGAACATCGGGAAATCGACGATCCAGCAGAATTCGAAGCGCTTCTGGTCGATCAGCTCGAGCTGATCGGCGACGCGCGTGCGGGCGAGACCGGCGAGCTTGGCAGCCTGCGCCTCCTTGCCTGCCGCGAAGAAGACGCCGTCATCGGGGCCGAGGCCGAGCGCCTCCGCGATCTTCGCCATGCCGTCCTCGCCATGGTTGTTGGCGATCGGACCGCCGAACACGCCACCCTTGCGCGTCGCATAGCCAAGACCGGCAAAGCCTTCGCCCTGCGCCCAACTGTTCATGTCGTCGAAGAATTTGCGGCTTTTCTCGGCCGTGCCTGGCGCCGGAATCGCGCGGACGACATCGCCGCTCTCGACGATCGAGGCGAAACGGCCAAAGCCCGAGCCCTTGAAGTGATCCGACACATCGGAAATCAGGATCGGGTTGCGCAGGTCGGGCTTGTCGCTGCCATATTTCAGCATCGATTCGCGGTACGGGATGCGCTTGAACGGCAATGCCGAGACGGTGCGGCCCTTGCCCTGCCAGTCGGAGAATTCCTCGAATACGCCGTGGAGAACGGGCTCGATCGCTGCAAAAACATCGTCTTGCGTCACGAAGCTCATCTCGAAATCGAGCTGGTAGAACTCGCCCGGCGAACGATCGGCGCGCGCATCCTCGTCGCGGAAGCAGGGTGCGATCTGGAAATAGCGATCGAAGCCGGCGACCATCAGCAGCTGCTTGAACATCTGCGGCGCCTGCGGGAGAGCGTAGAACTTCCCCGGGTGGACGCGGCTCGGCACGAGATAATCGCGTGCGCCTTCGGGGCTCGACGCGGTCAGAATCGGGGTCTGAAATTCCGTGAAGCCCTGCCCATTCATTCGCTGGCGCAGCGAGGTGATGACCTGCGACCGCAGCATGATGTTGGCGTGCAGCCGCTCGCGCCGGAGATCGAGAAAGCGGTAACGCAGGCGGATATCCTCGGGATATTCGGCATCGCCAGCCACCGGCATCGGCAACTCCTGCGCGTAGCTCTGGACGACGGCCGACGTCGCACGGATCTCGACCCCGCCAGTGGCGAGGTTGGGGTTGACCGCTTCGGCGTCGCGCGCGGTCACCGTGCCGGTGATCGTCACGACCGACTCGTTCTTCAAGCTCTCGATCACGTCGAAAGCGGGGCCGCTGACATCCGTCACGATCTGGGTGATGCCATAATGGTCGCGCAGATCGACGAAGACGAGATCGCCATGGTCGCGCTTCTTGTGGACCCAGCCCGAAACGCGGACTTCCTGCCCGACATGCTCGGGGCGAAGCTCGACGCAGTTATGGGTGCGATAGGCGTGCATGATCGTCTCTTTGTTCAAATGGTCGGCTGTTATGCGAAGCGCCGCGCTTCCCCGTCATACGCGCCTTTGTCAAGGCGCACTCCCGTCGCTATGGGGTCAAGATGCATATCCATCCTCTTATCTCCGACAGCGCCACCCTCGCCAATCTCTGCACCCGATTGAGCTCAGCCGATTTCGTCTGCGTCGATACCGAGTTCATGCGCGAGAATACTTTCTGGCCTGAGCTGTGCCTCATCCAGATCGCCGATGTGAACGAGGCGGCGGCGATCGATCCGATGGCATCGGGCCTCGACATGACCCCGCTGCTCGATCTGATGGTCAAGAATGAGGACGTGCTGAAGGTCTTCCATGCCGGCGGTCAGGACCTCGAAATCGTCTATAATCTTACCGGCAAGACCCCCTACCCGCTGTTCGACACCCAGGTCGCGGCGATGGCGCTCGGCCAGGGTGAGCAGATCGGTTATTCCAATCTGGTCGACGCCTATCTCGGCATCCAGGTCGACAAGGGCGCGCGCTTCACTGACTGGAGCCGGCGGCCGCTCGATGCGCGCCAGATCGAATATGCGATCGGCGACGTCACCCATCTCGCGAAAATCTTCCCCAAGATGCTCGAACGCCTCCGCAAGACCGGGCGCGGCGCCTGGCTCGACCAGGAGATGGAACGACTCGGCGACCCGAAAAACTATGCCAATGATCCCGAAGAAGCGTGGAAGCGCGTCCGCATCGCAGGTCGCAAGCCTGAAGTGCTCGGCCGCCTGAAGGCGCTGGCGCGGTGGCGCGAGATCGAGGCGCAGAACAAGGATCTGCCGCGCGGCCGCATCGTCAAGGATGAGACGCTTGCTGATCTCGCCGGCCATTCGCCGCGCAAGCAGGCCGATCTCGCCAAGGTGCGCGGCCTGTCGGCGACCTGGGCGGGCAATGACATCGGCGCGCGGCTGATGGCTGCGCTCGAAGCCGCCGTGCCGATGAGCGCGGAGGAGATGCCGGCGCGCGACGATCGCAAGCCGGGCCTGGGCAAGGACGGCGCGCTGGTCGCCGACCTGCTCAAGCTGCTGCTCAAGATCCGCTCCAAGGAAATCGACGTCGCCTCGCGCCTGCTGGCGCGGAGCGAGGATCTCGAAGGGCTGGCGGCCGGACAGCGCGAAGGGCTGTCTATCCTGGAAGGCTGGCGCTTCGAGCAGTTCGGTCGCGACGCGCTCGATCTGGTCGAGGGACGACTGGCCTTCGCGGTGGTGAACGGCAAGCTCAAGATGACGCGGACCGAGGATGTGGTCCTGCCATAAGCCACCTCGTCATCCCGGTCTCGTCCGGCACAACAGGCTGACTATGCGATTACGATCGGCTCCCGCCCCAGGGCCAACGCCAGCGCGGCATGACGTCGCTCCACCGCATCGCCGTACAGCGCGAGATCGTTAGGCGACACGTGGAGCGTCACCACCTCGCCGTCATCGCTCAGCTGCGAGCGCTGCAGGGGGCCTGCGAGGCCGCCGCTGAGGCGCTGGCCGAGACGCATTGCGAGCCCCCAGCTGGTCGCGCGCTTCAGCTCCGCGGGTGATGCCAGCGTGTCGAGCGGCGCGGGGATCGTCGTGCCGCCGCCAAGGCTCGTGAACAAGGCCTGGGCGACGACGGCGCGGCCATGCGCGTCGATCGCCACCCAATTGCCATGAAGCGCGATCTCGACGCCGCGTTCGGCGCGGAATTCCGGGTTTGCGCGCCAGCCGACATCGGCCAGCAGGCACGCCATGAGGCGGAGCCGTGCGTGGGCGGGTGTATCCCCGGTAAAGAGCGGTGCGATCCACCGGTCGAGCAGATCGCCATGCTCGGCGAAGCGACCATGCCGCTGGCCCTCGTCGCGAGCGGCGACGATGAGCGGGTCTTCCGCGCGAAGCTCTTCATTGAGATCCTCGAACAACAGGCCTTCGCGCAGGCCGAAGGCCGAGACGATCGTCGTTTCGGTGCCGAGATGCTTGAGCAGAACGGCGAGCAGCGCGGCGGCGTCGCCGAGTGTCGAGGCGCGGCCCGATGACAGGCCGGGGATGGCACGCAGCCAGCTTTTCGGGACATGGCTGATCGTGCGGCCCATCCGGGCGATCGCAGCCGGCGCCATCGAATATTGGTGGATGACGGGCAAGGGATAGCTGTTGAGGTGCATGTCGAGGCGCGCAAGCCCGCGCCAGGAACCGCCGACAAGGTAGAGCGGCAGCCCGCGCCCCTTCCCGTACCATTCCGCTTCCTTGAGCGCCTTGAAGACCAGGCGTTCGAGCGCGCCCTGCCCTTTGGCGCGGATCGCGCCGATGCGCAGCACGCCGAGCGGGAAGGATACACGCTCGCGGACCTTGCCGCCGGAAACGCGCACCAGCTCGAGGCTGCCGCCACCGAGATCGCCGACAATGCCGTCCGCATCGGGAATCGCCGAAAGCACGCCGAGCCCAGCCGCGGTCGCCTCCTGCTCGCCCGACAGCAGCTCGACCTGAAGCCCGAGCGACCGCACGGTTTCGAGCAACTGGTGGCCATTGTTCGCTTCGCGCACCGCCGCGGTGGCGACTGTGCGCAGCCGGGTCACCTCCATTTCGTTCGCGACCGCGGCAAAGCGGGCCAGCGCCTCGCCAGCAAGCTCGAGCGCGCTTTCGCTGATCGCGCCAGTCTCGGCTAGACCGCGACCGAGCCCCGCCATCACCTTTTCGTTGAACAGGACCGCAGGCAGCCGCTCCGGGCCCTGATAGACGACGAGGCGAATCGAGTTCGAACCGATATCGATGATGCCGGTACGCGGCTCGGCGACCGGATCGGGTTTCGGTTTGCGGAACAGGAGTGTGGCCACCCCGCTCAGCGCCTGCGCCTGAGCGATAGTTTCGGCACGGAATCACGCGCCGACAGCGCCGCGCCGCGCCCGGAAAGCGATGGGTTGGTCATGAAATAGCGATGCAGGTTGAAAGGCGTGTCGCCCGGCTTTGCCCGGACATAGCTGCCGTCGGACTGCAATTCCCAGCTCTGCTCATTGTCGATCAGGTTCGCGACCATCACCTGATCGAGGATCTGGTCATGCACCGTCGGATTCTCGATCGGCAGCATATATTCGACGCGGCGGTCGAAATTGCGCGGCATCCAGTCAGCCGAGGAGATGAACAGCTGAGCGCCGTCATTGGGGAGCGCCTGGCCATTGCCGAACGCCCAGATCCGGCTGTGCTCAAGGAAACGGCCGATCACCGATTTCACCCGGATATTGGCCGACATGCCGACAACCCCCGGCTTCAGGCAGCAGATGCCGCGAATGACGAGATCGATCTTCACCCCCGCCTCGCTCGCTTCGTAGAGCTTTTCGATCACGGCGGGATCGACCACCGAATTCATCTTCGCCCAGATCGCGCCCGGTTTGCCGGCCTTGGCAAAGGCGATTTCGGCGTCGATCAGCCCCATCAGGCGCGGACGCATGTCGCGCGGTGAGAGGCTGACCAGCGTCATGTCGACCGGCTCGACATAGCCGGTCACGTAATTGAACATCTGCGCCGCGTCGCGCCCGATGCGAGGATCGGCTGTGAAGAAGCTCAGATCAGTGTAAATTTTCGCCGTCACCGGGTGATAATTGCCGGTGCCGAAATGGCAGTAGGTGCGAAACTGCCCCGATTCGCGGCGCACCACCATCGAGACCTTGGCGTGGGTCTTCCATTCCATGAAGCCATAGACGACCTGAACCCCGGCACGTTCAAGCGCCGAGGCCCAGAGCAGGTTCTGCTCCTCGTCGAACCGGGCCTTCAGCTCGACAACGGCCGTGACCGATTTGCCGGCTTCGGCAGCCGCGATGAGCGCGTTGATGACCGCGGGCTGCTTGCCGGCGCGGTAGAGCGTCTGCTTGATCGCAACGACATCCGGGTCTTCGGCGGCCTGGCGCAGAAAGGCGAGGACGACGTCGAACGTCTCATACGGATGATGGACGACGATGTCCTTGGCCCGGATCGCCGCGAAGCAATCGCCGCCGAATTCACGGATGCGCTCGGGAAAACGCGGGCTGTAGGGCGGGAATTTCAGGTCGGGCCGATCCTCATCGACCAGCGATTCGAGATCGCCGATGCCGAGGAAGCCTGCGCTTTCAGTGATGATGGCATCAGTGCCCGCCAGCTCTTCCTTGAGCTGAGCCTCGAGCTCCTCGCTCATGCCGGTTTCGATTTCGAGCCGGATCACCCGACCGCGGCGGCGGCGCTTGATCGCGTTGGCGAAGTAGCGGACGAGATCTTCGGCTTCTTCCTCGATCTCGATATCGCTGTCGCGCAACACTCGGAAATTGGCGGCACCGTTGACGGTGTAGCCAGGGAAGAGCAGCGGCGCGAAACGTTTGAGGATTGTCTGGATCGTCACATAGCGCGCAATCTCGCCCGGCAGCCTGACGAAGCGCGGCATCGAGGCCGGCAGCATGACGAGCTCGCGAATCCGCTCCTTGTCGGATTTGCGGACCAGATCGAAGATCACGCTCAGCCCCTTGTTCGGGATGAACGGGAAGGGATGTGCCGGATCGAGTGCCTGGGGCGTGAGGATCGGGAAGATCTGCTCGCGGAAGTGCGTCTCGAGCCAGTCGGCCGCGTCGCCCTCGATCGAATTGCTGTGAAGCATGGCGATGCCGGCTTCCGCAAGCTGGCCGCGAAGGTCCCGCCACACTTCCTGCTGGCTTGCCATCAGCGCGTCTGCTTCGGCAATCGTCGCGGCGAGCTGCTGCCCCGGGGTCAGACCGTCAGCGGAGAGGCGGTCGACATCCTGGAGCTGCTGGCCCTTCAGTCCCGCGACGCGGACCATGAAGAATTCATCGAGGTTCGAGCCCGAGATCGACAAGAAGCGGATTCGCTCGAGCAAGGGATGCGCGGCGTTGCACGCCTCTTCCAGCACGCGGCGGTTGAAGGCCAGCCAGGAGAGTTCGCGATTGAAATAGCGATCGCTCCCCTCGCCCGCGAAGAAGGGATCGTCGTCGTCATCGAGGCGAACGATATGAGCGGGGCGGGTCATGGGGCCTCTATCGGTAATTCGGGGGCGCGGCCGGCAATCACGCCAGCTTCCTGCAATGTGGCCCGCGCGAGCGGAATCGACAAGCGTTTGTGGCTGGCGA
>JBDTXU010000614.1:0-2468 GCA_040006055.1 Sphingomonas bacterium
CCGTTGCCGCCCGAGCGATGCACCTCCTCGAGGATCGCCGCCGCGACCGACAGGCCAAGGCCCGATCCGCCATAGGCTTCGGGGATCAGCACCGAGAGATAGCCCTGTGTCGCGAGCGCTGAAACGAATGCCTCGGGATAGGCGCGCTCGCGATCGAGCTCCTGCCAGTAGCGGCCGGGGAAATCCTCGCATAGCCGCCGCACCGAGGCGCGGATCTCGGCGATGTCCGCTGAATCGGGGTGTTCCATGCGGTGCCTCCTGGAACACGCCCTGTGCCGCGCCGGCGTGGCGACGGCAAGCTCAGTGCAGCTTGAGGCGTGGCCTGATGATGGTGTTCACCCGTCCGATCACGATCAGACCCATTCCGCGCAGCCAGCCATGGATCGCGATCAGATGCATGCGGTAGAGCGAGACATAGACGAAGCGCGCGATCCGCCCCTCGATCGCCATCCGCCCGCCGATGAGATTGCCCATCAGGCTGCCCACGGTCGAAAAGCGGCTGATCGACACCAGCGAGCCATGGTCGTGATATTCGAACGGAACGAGCTCGCGCCCGTCCATCAGCCGCACCAGATTGTGGAACACGGAGCTTGCCATCTGATGCGCCGCCTGGGCGCGCGGCGGCACGGCGCGGCCGGTCTTCGGGTCGGGGCAGGAGCAGCAATCGCCGAGCGCGAAGACGCGGTCGTCCAGCGTCGTCTGCAGCGTCGGCCGCACGAGCAGCTGGCAATTGGGATTGGTCTCGAGGCCGCCGATATGGTCGAGCGCCGCCGCGCCGCGCACCCCGGCCGCCCAGACCCGCAGCTCGCTCGGGATGCGCTCGCCCCCGCCGGTGACGATCGCGTCGGCGGTCACCTCGGTGACGCGCGTATCGGTCAGTACCCGTACGCCCAGCGTTTCCAGCTCGGCGTGCGCGGCGCCGGCCAGCTTTTCGGGGAGGGCAGGGAGGATTCGCGGGCCCGCCTCGATCAGCGTCACCTGCAGCCGGCTCTCGTCGAACGTCTCGAGCCCGTAATAGCGGAGCGCCGCGGCTGAGTTGAAAAGCTCGGCGGTCAGCTCCACGCCCGTAGCGCCGCCGCCCACGACTGCGATGCGGACATGCTCGTCGGAGGCAGGATCGGCGCTCATCGCGCGGGAGACACGCAGGCAATGGTTGAGCAGCCGGTTGCGGAACCGGTCAGCCTCGGCGCGGTCGTCGAGCACCATGCAATGCTCGCGCGCACCGGGGGTGCCGAAGTCGTTGGTCACGGAGCCGACCGCAAGGACGAGATAGTCGTAGCGGATGCGGTGGCGCCCGATCAGCTCGCTGCCATCTTCATCGAGCAATGGCGCGACGATGATCTCGCGCTGGTCCCGGTCAACGCCTTCGAGTGTTCCAAGAAAGAAGCGATAGCCCCAGCGATGACAGTGGCTGCGATAACCGACCTCGTCGAGATTCGCGTCCAGGGACCCCGCTGCCACTTCGTGGAGCAGGGGTTTCCAGATATGGGTGCGGTTGCGTTCCACGAGGATGATGTCGTGCCGCTTGCGCCCATATTTCGCGCCGAGCCGCCGTGCGAGCTCGAGTCCGCCCGCGCCGCCGCCCACGATCACAATCTGAATTTTGCGCTGTTCCAACCCGGCCTCCCGGTGTTCCAAATGAGCGATCATTGTCTGTTTGGCGAGCGGAATTGCGCAGCCGGTGATCATTGAATCGGCTTTTTCCCTCCTTGGGGTGTTCCAGGTGGTGCTCATCGGAGGGTGGAACACGGTGTTCCGATTTTGGGATCACGTGAGTCGTCACCGTAATGGTTATGTTCTGGCGCAACGCTAAGGTACGCGGGGGACGAAAAATGCTGGCTCACGACTTTGCGATTAAACGGAATCGTGTCGACCTGCTCCGTGACAAGGCGCCGATCGAGAAGGCGCGGCACATCCAGGCACAGCGCCGCCTGCGCGACGAGATCCTGGGTTCCGAGCTGTTCGGCGATCCAGGCTGGGATCTGATGCTCGATCTCTATGTCGCCCAGGCCGGCGGAAAGCGCGTTTCAGTGACAAGCGCGGCCATCGGATCGGGCAAGCCGATGTCGACCGGGCTGCGCTGGGTCAAGCTGCTGATCGAGCACGGCCTGATCCTGCGAGAGGCCGATCCGCATGACGGCCGCCGCTCCTATCTCCATCTGACCGACAACGCGCTCGACGCGCTCGAGGATTTCCTCGCCCGCTGCTGACGCGGCGATTGGCAATGACCGATCATGACGGACGCGTGATCGGGCGCGTCCGCATTGGCGTGCGCTGTTCCATGTTCCATCTGTGTGTTCCACGCCCGTGTTCCGGTGAACCGGGGTGCGAACCGTTTGAGTTTTAGCATCATCTGAGCCCCGGGGCCGGTTCCGGATCGACTTTTGTCGGTTGGAGCGGCTAAGCGCGACTGCGGTCGAGCGAGGAATGACGATGCTGAATGGTGCGGTGCTGGTAACGGGCGGGGC
>JBDTXU010000615.1:0-2086 GCA_040006055.1 Sphingomonas bacterium
AGCAGCGATTCGAAGCCATCGATACGATTCGTCTTCAGGTCGAAGATAGGCTGGAAATTGAGCCGGAACTGGCCGATCTGGAGCGCCTCGCGCAGATCGAGCTCCAGCTGACGGCGCTTCCGTGCGGCGGCATCGAGTGCTGGCTCGAAGAAGTGGAAGATGCCGCGCCCGTCCTGCTTGGCATGGTCCAGGGCGAGGTCGGCGTTTTTGAGAAGGATATCGGCATCAGCGCCGTCCGCCGGGCCGATCGCGATGCCGATGCTCAGGCTCAACGGGACGATGTGGCCGTCGGCGCGGAACGGCTGGCGCATCCGGTCGAGAATCTCCTGGGCCAGGGCGCGGGGGCGATCCTCATCGGCACGGTCGGCAAGGATCACGCCGAATTCATCGCCGCCTAGCCGCGAGACGATCCCGTCCGAGGCGATCTCGATCAGCATGTTGCCGACGTCCCCGAGCAGCGCATCGCCGACTGCATGGCCGAGCGTATCGTTGATACTCTTGAAATTATCGAGATCGAAGCAGAGCACTGAGACCTTCTCATCGCGCTTGTTGGCGCGCATCAGGGCGGCTTCGACCTGCTGACGGAAGAAGGTCCGGTTGGGCAGGCCGGTCAGCGTGTCATGGAAAGCGAGATGGATGATGCGGCGCTCGCGCTCGGCGATGCCGGCTGACATCAGGTTGAAGCTTTCCGCCAGCCGCGCGATCTCGTCCGAGCCCTCGACTGTCACCCTTGCGCGGGCGCCTTCCTCGAGCGCCCTGGCGGCGGCATCCAGCGCGGCGATCGGGCGCGCGATAGTGTTGGCGAGGCGGCGGCTGCCGATCAGGACGAGAACAATCCCGAGCAGGCCCGCAAGCGCGATGCCAAGCTCAAGAGACCAATAGGATGCGAGCGCCTTGTTCTGCGCATAGCTGAGCAGCAAGGCCGCCTCGGGCTGGCTGCCGCGCCCTTCGAGCCGTCTCGCCAGCGCAAAAGCAACGCCTTGCGGCAAGCGCAACGTGGCCGGCGCCGCATCCACGGTTCCTTTGCCCTGTTCGACCAGGTCATCCAGATCCGGATCGGGCGTGATGGAGCCGTCTACCGACACCCAATGGCGGTTTGCGTCCCGGCGCAGGATGGTCGCAGTCAGCGGAATCGCGGAAAGATGTTCGAGCGCGCGCATTTCGCGCGCATCGAGCGGAACGGCGAAGACGACCCAGCCGATCTCGGTTGGCGCGAGGATCGGCGAGACAATCAGCCGATAGACGCCCTTACCGGTCTGGATCACCGCATCGCGGCGGCCGTCGGGAAGGCTGGATGGGACTTTCGCGACTTCGGTGCGGAGATCCGACGGGCCATTGCCGAGCACGTCACCGGCCAGGTCAACGACAAAGGCATTCGACACATCGGCGCGTTCACGCAGGTTGGCGATCGCGGATTCGATTGTTGGCCGGTCGCCGCTGGCGACTGCGGTGCGAAAGCCGAAATCGCGTGCCAGTATCTCCGCGGAACCGGCGAGCGACTTCGCGCGCAGTGCCCAGATCCGATCATTAACGGCGCCGCTGGTGGCGAGCTCCGCGCGCACCGATTCGCGGGCATGGCCCCAGATCATGACCTGCGCGACGACCGCGACGCCGATCAGCGAGAGCGTGAAGAGCGCCGCGTAGAGTATTGCGAGCCGGGTGCCGAGACGTGAGAAAGTATAAGGCGGCGTAGCCAGTTTCCAAAACGCGGCCAGCTTCATTTGCCGCGCACCGAATATGCCATCGCAAAGCCGGTTGGCGTGATAGTGATCGCTTGTTGGAGCATGTTTCCCGGGGTCCGTACCGAGGGATGCCACAGGCGGATGACTGCGTCGCCCGCCGGCACGCCCATAATCTGGACATGCCCGCTCGCGTCGGTTTGCACCGCATAGGGCGTATCGACCACCACGATAAACCCGCTCATCGCATCATGGATGTTGCAGCCGAGCGAGACGATTCCGCTCTTGTCGAACATCACGCTCGGCACCGCCTCGCGCCCATAGAGCTTTAGGTTGAAGGACTTAACTTTTGAGAAGGAATAGACATGGTGGCGGACCTTGTCCCGGTTGGGAAAGGTTACCGTCGA
>JBDTXU010000616.1:0-2427 GCA_040006055.1 Sphingomonas bacterium
GCGCTGGCCGATCCACGCGCGCATTTCACTTTGGCCTATACCGGCATCGGGCTTTCGCCGGATGGCGGCACGACCTGGCTGTTGCGGCGCCTGATCGGGCTGCGCCGTGCCCAGGAATTGTGCCTGCGCAATCGCCGGGTCGGCGCCGAGGAAGCCGAGGCGATCGGCATGATCACGCGCGTGGTTGCCGAAGGCGCCTTGCTCGACGAAGCCAATGCGCTTGCGCACGAGCTTTCGCGCGGGCCGACCCCCGCACTTGGCATCACCCGCCGGCTGCTGCTCGACAGCGCGACGACTCCGCTCGAAACCCAGCTCGACGCCGAGAGCCGGGGCATCGCCGCCATGGGCCGCACGACCGAAGGCAAGGAAGGCATCGCCGCCTTTCTGGAAAAGCGCAAACCGGATTTCACCAAGGGACGTTGAGCCATATCGTCGAATCGCTGCGTGCCGCCAGCGGATCCTGACCCGCGGGGAGGAGCCGCCAGAACGGCCCTCTGCCACTGTCCATTATACCAGCCACATCCTGTTGTATCCATTGCGGTTCTCTTAACAAATTCCTGACAGGGTGAGAATTGGTGAGACGGGGCGACGGCTGGTAGTGGATAGGCAGGACTGGATTCCCGAGCGGTTTGAGGGAGAAGAGTCGCGCGAACTATCCGCCGGCGACCCGCAACGCGTCGCGGAGGTGCGGAAGAGTAGCGCGTCGCCGCGCGAGATGGGCCTCACCGCCGAGGATCTCGACGAAGCCTTTGCCATTGCGCAGACAGGCGTCTGGCGCTGGGAGGTCGGCGGCAACGCCTTTCTCTGGTCCGCCGAACTCTTTCGAATAGCCGGCAGGGACCCGCAGACCTTCAAGCCGACGCTCGAGACGACGCTTGCCTGCATCCATCCGGACGATCGCGATCTGGTCCAGCGTCGATTGCGCGAGGCGAGTGATGGTTATGATCCGTCGGGTCGCGAATTCCGGGTTGTCCGCCCCGATGGAACCGAGCGATATTGCTGGGCGAGAATCAGTCCGGTCCGGCTGGACGATCGTGTCGTCGCCATTCGCGGCGTGCTGATCGATCTGACCGATCGCCGTCAGGCCGAACTGGCGCTACTGGCGAGCGAAGATCAATATCGGAACACGGTTGAGCTTTCGCCCCAGATGCCCTGGACCGCCGATCCCGCCGGCAACGTCCTGACCGTCAGCGGTCGCTGGAGCACCCTGACCGGCGTGCCGGAGAGCGCGGCGCTTGGCACCGGCTGGTTGCAGCAATTTTATCCCGAGGATCGCAAGATCGTCACAAGCAGCGCCGCCGTGTCGCTGGGCAACGGCCAGCCGATCGACGTGAAGGCGCGCCTGATATGTGCTGACGGCGGGTTGCGCTGGATGCGGATCCGCGCCTTCCCCAAGCTGGGGCAGGATGGCAAGGTCCTGCGCTGGTACGGCCTGGCGGAAGATGTCCACCGGCAGGAGGAGGCACTCGAATCCCTCCGGGAGAGCGAGGCGCATTATCGTTATGCGGTCGCGCTGAATCCGCACATCCCCTGGACCGCCGACGCGAGCGGCAGGGTCCTGGAAGCGGGGCCGCTATTGCGCGAGCAGTTCGGAACCGACGCGGCGGACTGGATCACTGCCGTCCACCCGGACGATGTGACATCGACAATGGAGCAATGGTCGCGTTCGCTGTGGACAGGTGAACGCCTCGACGTTCGCTATCGGCTCAAGAATACCGACGGCTGTTACCGATGGTACCGGGTGCGTGCTGGCGCGCGGCCATCCGAGGATGGAGACATCATCCGTTGGTACGGCGTCGCCGAGGATATCGACGACCAGGTGAATATCGAGCACGCACTGCGTGCCAGCGAAGCCTGGATCCGCGAAGCGCATGAGGCGGCTGGTATCGGCCTGTTCGAGGTGGATTTCGCGGAGAATGTCACCCGGCTTTCATCGCAAAGCCTCGTGCTTCTCGGGCTTGCCGCGGATGCGGATCCGATCTTCCCCGGGGAAAGGTGGACTGGGCGCGTTCATCCCGACGACGCTCCGCGGATATGGGCCGCGATCAGGCGCGCCACCGACACCGGCGAGGCTTTTGATTTTACCTTCCGAGTGCCGCTTGGCGATGCCGCCACACGTTGGGTCAACGGCATGGGACGAATCGAATATGATACGAATGGCCGGCCGCGCCGGCTGATCGGGGTCAATTTCGATGTGAGCGCCCGGCGCGAAGCCGAAGCCGCGCTCCAGGAAAGCGAGGCCCTGAACCGCAGCATCGTGAATGCCAGCCCGGACAATATCAAACTGCTCTCCCGCTCGGGCGAGGTACTCTTTGCAAACCAGGCGTGCCGCGCCGCCATGGAGCTTGAACAGGATGCCAAGCTGGTCGGGCGCAACTGGCTCACGCTCTGGCCGACCGCCAACCGATCCTATGCAAGCGACGCCAT
>JBDTXU010000617.1:0-1519 GCA_040006055.1 Sphingomonas bacterium
GGGAGGTTCGTGTTGGCGGCAGCGGCGCGCTGAGCGGCAGCGTTCGCGCGATAGGTTTCGATGACGGTCATGCGTCCCCATATTGGCGATGCGGCGTCAGGATCAATAGATTAATTGAGATCATGCGACAGATCGCAGCCGCAATGGCCACTTTTTCGATGAATTACCGCGTCGCGAGCAAGGTCAGCACGTCTCCAGCCTGCCATGGCGGCACACGAAGCATTGCCTGCAGGAACAGCGGCGACTCCTGATGGCGCGCCAACCAGGTCTTGAGTCGCGGCAAGGACTGAGCCTCGAAGCAGCTCTGGTCTGTCGCGGCGAACTGTCGGACGAACGGCATGATCGCGATATCGGCGAAAGACCGGGATTCGCGGCAGAGATTCGCATGCTCGGCGAGTCGGGTCTCGAGTGAGGTCAGGAAAGCCAGCCCCATTGCGCGGTGCTCGGCAGGATCGGAGTCGTGTCGGTCTGGATATTTGTAACGATCGAGATGCTGTTTGAACGGGCCGTCATTTTCAGCGACGAGCGCGGGGTCGTCAGCACCAAGCCAGTCTTCGGGATCGTTTCGATCAAGCGCCCACCGCATGATGTCGAGGCTCTCGTCGATCACCTGACCATCCGGCAGGACCAGCACCGGGACGGTCGCCTTTGCCGAAGCCTCGATCATCTCAGCGGGCTTTGCGCGCAGGGCGACCTCGCGCAGCACGCAGGTCTGTCCGCTGACCAGAAGCGCCATGCGGGCGCGCATCGCATAGGGGCAGCGCCTGAAGCTGTAGAGGATCGGAAGCTCCCCGGGTTCGGCGGATTCACCGGTCATGCGTTTTGGCCAGGGCAATGCCTGCGAGATTCTGTGATCGCTTGATGTGCCGGATGCACAGGGGCGGCCCGGCAGCGGCAAGTTGACGGAAGTTTTCGAGATGGGCCTGAAGGTTCGCGCTTCGGCATTTCGAGACGCCATTGGCCTGATCGACGACCATCGCTGAATCGCCGACCAGGATGAAATCCGGCTCGTCCAGCAACCGCGCTATGCGGATCGCCTCGAGGAGGGCCAGCCATTCGGCATCCGCGCTGGTGCCGTGGCCGAGATCATGGGTGACATGGCTTTGCCCGCGCACGACGACGGCGATTTCCATCATCCCGGGGTTCGGCCGGCAGCCGCCATCGAAGAAGATCCTGAGCCTTGACGTTCGCATCCCGCTTTCAACCAGTCCTATGCGGGATCAGCGGCCGGCTTCTGATCGACCGGCCCGCACAGACCCGCCCGATTGAGCAACTCGGTCAGATCCTGCACCGCGATCGTGAGCTGCAGGACTTCTGTCTCGCGCAGCTGATCGAGCTTCTGGTGGAGCGATTCGATCTCGAGTTCGGCCTTGATGTTGATCTGGTAATCGGTTTCCGCGGCGCGGCGATCGATATCCTGTTGCCGGTTCTGGCTCATCATGATGAACGGCGCGGCATAGGCCGCCTGGAACGACAGAGCGAGGTTGAGCAGGATGAAGGGATAGGGATCCCAGCGCTG
>JBDTXU010000618.1:0-3090 GCA_040006055.1 Sphingomonas bacterium
ACGTCCTGAAGATGATCAAGGACCAGGAGATCGAGTGGGTCGATCTGCGGTTCACCGATCCCAAGGGCAAATGGCAGCATCTGACGATGGTCGCCGGCGTTGTCGGCGAGGACGAGCTGACTGACGGTTTCATGTTCGACGGCTCCTCGATCGCCGGCTGGAAGGCGATCAACGAATCCGACATGATCCTGAAGCCGGATCTCGACGCGGTCTGGACCGACCCGTTCTCGGCGACGCCGATGCTGATCCTGGTGTGCGACATCGTCGAGCCTTCGACCGGCGAGCTCTATGCCCGCGATCCGCGTTCGACCGCGAAGCGCGCCGAGGCGTATCTGAAGACCACGGGCATTGGCGACACGGTCTATATCGGCCCGGAAGCCGAGTTCTTCATGTTCGACAACGTGCAGTGGGAAAACAGCTACGCGACGAGCTATTACAAGATCGACGATATCGAGCTGCCGACCAACACCGGCACGGCCTTTGAAGGCGGCAATCTCGGCCACCGTCCGCGCGCCAAGGGCGGCTATTTCCCCGTGGCACCGGTCGATTCCGCGACGGATATCCGCGGCGAGATGGTCTCGACCATGCTCGAAATGGGCCTGCCCTGCGACAAGCATCACCATGAGGTTGCAGCGGCTCAGCACGAGCTCGGCCTGACCTTCGGCACGCTGACCACCACCGCCGATCGCATGCAGATCTACAAGTACGTCTGCCACAATGTCGCGCAGGCCTATGGCAAGACCGTCACTTTCATGCCGAAGCCGATCAAGGAAGATAACGGCTCGGGCATGCACACCCATTTGTCGATCTGGAACGGCGGCACGCCGCTCTTTGCCGGCAATGGTTATGCCGGCCTGTCGGACATGTGCCTGTATTTCATCGGCGGCATCATCAAGCATGCCAAGGCGGTCAACGCCTTCACCAACCCGACCACCAACAGCTACAAGCGTCTGGTGCCGGGTTATGAGGCGCCGGTGCTGCTCGCCTATTCGGCACGCAACCGCTCGGCTTCGTGCCGCATCCCTTATGGTGCCGGCGCCAAGGCGAAGCGCGTCGAGGTGCGTTTCCCCGATGCGATGGCCAATCCGTATCTCGCTTATGCGGCGCTGTTCATGGCCGGCCTCGACGGCATCCAGAACCGCATCCACCCGGGCGAGGCGATGGACAAGAACCTGTACGACCTGCCGCCGGCAGAGCTCGCCGAGGTTCCGACCGTCTGCGGTTCGCTCCGCGAGGCGCTCGAGTGCCTGGCGGCCGACCACGACTTCCTGCTCAAGGGCGACGTGTTCTCCAAGGACCAGATCGAATCCTATATCGAGCTGAAGATGGAAGACGTGGCGCGCTGGGAAATGACCCCGAGCCCGGTCGAGTTCGATATGTATTACAGCTACTGATCTTCGGATCGATTGCGATGAAGGGGCGTCCGGGAAACCGGGCGCCCCTTTTCGTTGAGGTGTCTCGCTTCTCGCTGTCGCGGAGAGCCGCTCGACGGAATGCTCCTACATTGGCCTGCAGCCGACCTCGACCAGGATGTTGCCCGGTGCCGTGCAGTAGAAGACATAGCCGCCATGGATGTCGCGCGGCTCATGCCAGAAGGGGATGTCAGCCGCTTTGAGCATGGCATAGGCGGCATCGACCTCGGCGCGCTCGGGCAGCAGGAAGCCGATATGATAGGTTTGCGCTGCAATCGCGACCTGGTCGGTTCCGCCATATCTGGCGAAGGGCCGGCTGATGATGAGGACCATGCCCGCATCGTCCCGCAGGATCGCCAACGTATCATCCCCGCGCGTTTCCTCGTGCCGGAGGCCGAAGAATCGTATGAAGAAATCGCGGGTAGCGGCCACGTCCGGAACATGAAGATCGAGATGGTTGAGTCGCATGGTTCAGTCTTTCCAGATGAACCGCGCGGAGGCGAAAAGACCTCACTCGTCCAGACACACCCACGCGGTCCCACGAGCGGCATGCTCGTGTTTCGCGCCGTGGGTTCTCACGAGCCGGAGCTCGAGGAGCAGAACTTCCAGGATCGGAAGCGGCCGGGCTTACCTATCCGGCCGGGTCTTTTTCGACATCCATCGCTTAGCAGGCGTGCCCGCGGGGTTCAATCCGGCGGAGCTTTGCGCCCGTTGCCCGGGCCCGGGTCCGGAACGAACGCGCCGCCGGTTCGTCCTTTCCCGCAATGAATATCCGCACCGTCTTCGCCGACCGGCGACTCGAGCTGATCGCCGGCGGCGTGGTCGCGGTGCTCGCGGTTGCGCTGATCATCCTCGCGATGATGCCATGGGGCGCGTTCAAGCCGAGTATCGAGCGCGGGCTGAGCGAGCGGTTCGGGCGGCCGGTGACGATTGGTGCCGTCGAGCGGGTCGACAGCTTTTCCTTCACGCCGACGGTCGAGATCCATGCTCTGCGCGTGCCGCAGGCGGAATGGGCCGGCAGCGGCGACCTTGCCCGGATCGAGCGGATTCGGGTGCGGTTCTCGGCGTTTCAGCTTCTATTCGGGCGCTTCAGGCCCGGCACGATCGATGTGGACGGCGCGCATCTCGTGCTGGTTCGCGATCATGATCGGCGCAATAACTGGGCGAGGCCCGGCGAGACTGGCGGCGGCGGCAGCCCGCTGGCGCTCAAGGGCCTTCGGATCACCAATTCGATGATCCTGTACCGCGACGCGTTCCAGGACCGGAGCTTCGCCGCGAAGATCACGGCCGACCCGGCGACCGGCGTGACGATCAAGGGCAGCGGCAAGGTTCGCGGCGAGCCGGTGACGATCACCGCGCATGGCCCCGCGATTGAGGGCGCGGCGGGCAAGCGCTGGCCGTTCCACGCCGGCGTCGACGGCGCGGCGCTGACCATGGCAGTCAACGGCGTGGCGGACGGGCCGCTCGACCTCAGCCATATGACTCTCGACGTGACGGCGCGGGCCGATGACCTGAAATTCGTCGATGCGATCATCGAGGCTGGGCTGTTCGGAACGAAGCCGGTCCAGCTTGCAGCGCATGTCCGGCGCGACGGCAAGGCCTGGAAGGTCAGCACCGTCACCGGCCGGATCGGCAGCTCGGACATTGCCGGCCATGTCGATGTCGACAAGGTCGATGG
>JBDTXU010000619.1:0-6013 GCA_040006055.1 Sphingomonas bacterium
CATAATGGCATCTACTGGGGTCCGCGGTGCTTCCTGACGACATCAATGAAATCGACGCCACTGTCCGCGCGGTCCTGCGCGACGTGCTCGGCCTGAGCGAGGCCCGGGTCGCGGGCTTCCGCAGCGAGACGCCTCTATTCGGCGGGCTTGCCGAGCTTGATTCGATGGCGGTCGCCGGAATGCTCACTGAACTCGAGGAGCGGCTCGGCATCCTGATCGACGATGACGAGGTCGATGGCGAGATGCTCGAAACCTTCGGCGCGCTGGTCCGCTTCGCAGCCGCGAAGGCCAATCGATGAGAGCCTGCGGGTGATCGACCATTATGACTGGGCCGGCGGGCGCGAGGCGATGCTTCGCTTCGGACCCGATACCGGACCAGTCGTAATCGCGGCGACGCCGCTGTTCGAGGAAGCCAATCGCACCCGCGCCTTCATTGTCACGATCCTCCGGGCGCTTGCTGCACAGGGCATCGCCGGCGCGCTGCCCGATCTTCCGGGCACCGGAGAAAGTCTCATAGAGACTGAGTATGTTAGCATAAAGACCTGGAATACGGCTTTTTCGTCTGCGGTTGATCGCTTTAATCCGGGCATCCGGCCAGTTCACGCCGTTGCGGTTCGTGGCGGCGCTCTGGTCGATGCGGCTGCGCCGGTCGCCTCGCGCTGGCACTTTGCCCCGATCGCGGGCGAAGGCCTTGTGCGCGACATGCTGCGGGCTCGGCTGGCGGCAGCGAAGGAAAGTGGCGAGGCGATCGAGGCCGAGACGATCGCGCCGCCCGGCCCGCCGGTCGAACTCGCCGGCAACCGGCTGAGCCGAGCCCTGTTGGCTGAACTCGGGAGCAGCGCTCCCTCCGATCACCCACCGCTTCGCATCGTCCGCCTCGACACCGACACTCAGCCCGCGGATCGCCACGTCGCTGGAGCGCCGCTGTGGCGGCGTAGCGAGCCAGGCAACGATCCAAACCTCGCTCGCCTGCTCGCCGACGATATCGCCGCCTGGATCGCCACCTGCGCCGGCTGATCGCCTTTCCCTGCGCCGGCAATACGCTGATCGGCACGCTCGACGAAGGCGATGCCACCACCGGCCTGCTGATCGTCTCGGGCGGCAACGAAGTGCGCATGGGCGCGCACCGCGGCATGGCGTCACTGGCGGCCCGATTGGCTGCGACCGGAACGCCGGTGTTTCGCTATGATCGGCGTGGGATCGGCGACTCGATGGGCGAGAATCACGGTTTCCTCGAATCCGCGCCCGACATTGCGACCGCCGCCGCGACCTTTGCCGCCGAAACCGCGATCAGGCGGCTGGTTGCGTTCGGCAATTGCGACGCCGCGACCGCACTCGCGCTGTTCCACCATGTCGCGGGGATTGACGGGCTGATCCTCGCCAATCCCTGGGTGGTGGACAGCAGCGACGATCTGCCGCCCGCGGCCGCGATCCGCGCGCGCTATGCCCAACGCCTGCGCGATCCAGGTGCGTTGGTGCGGCTGGTGCGTGGTGGTGTAAATCTTCGTAAATTATCCAGCGGGTTGACGAAGGTTATTACTGGAAAATCTGAAGGAAATTCAGCGCTGACTAGCCGTTTCGTTGCAGCTTTGAACGACAGCACCAACCCCATCACTATCGTCCTTGCCAGCCGCGACGCCACCGCGCTGGCCTTTATGGACGCGATCAAGGCAATGAAGCTCGACGCCAAGATCCAGATCATCGACACAGCCTCGCACAGCTTCGCGCGGGAATCCGATCAGGCAGCGCTCGAATCGATTATCCGCGCCGCCCTCGCCTGAAAGTCTATTCGGCGGCCTCGGCCACCTCGAAATCGGCCTCGGCAAGGAAGCGCTCCGCATCGAGCGCGGCCATGCAACCGGTGCCTGCCGCCGTCACTGCCTGGCGGTAGATCTTGTCCATCACGTCGCCACAGGCGAACACGCCGGGCACGCTGGTGCGCGTCGTGCCGGTCTCGACCTTGATATAATGATCCGCATCGAGCTCCAGATGGCCACGGAACAGCTCGGTCGCCGGATGATGGCCGATCGCGACAAAGCCGCCCTCGACATCGATCCGCGACTTTTCGCCCGTCACGGTATCGACCAGGTCGAGCGCAACGAGACCGGCGACACCGCCGCCATCGACAAAAGTCTCGACCTCCTTGTTCCAGAGCACTTTGATGTTCTTGTGCGCGAACAGGCGATCCTGAAGGATCTTCTCCGCCCGGAACGAATCGCGGCGGTGGATCAGGGTGACGTCCTGGCTGTGGTTGGTCAGGTACAGCGCCTCCTCGACCGCGGTGTTGCCGCCGCCGATCACCGCGATCTTCTTGCCGCGGAAGAAGAAGCCGTCACAGGTCGCGCAGGCGCTGACGCCCTTGCCCTTGAGATTCTCCTCGCTGTCGAGCCCAAGCCATTTCGCCTGTGCGCCGGTCGCGATGACGAGCACGTCGCCCTCATAGACATCACCGCCATCGCCGATCAGGCGGAACGGGCGGCGGGTCAGATCGACTTCGACGATCGTGTCCCACATCATGCGCGTGCCGACATGTTCGGCCTGGGCCTGCATCTGCTCCATCAGCCACGGGCCCTGGATCACATCCTTGAAGCCGGGATAATTCTCAACATCGGTCGTCGTCATCAGCTGGCCGCCGGGCTGGATGCCCTGGACGACGATCGGCGCCATCCCGGCACGCGCGCCATAGATGGCGGCGGAGAGGCCGGCGGGGCCTGAGCCGAGAATGAGCATGCGGGTGGTGTGGGTGGTCATGGATTCGTCCGTGGTGAAGCAGCGCATCTAAAGGCGATGGCGTGTGGCTGGCAACATGGCGCCTGGGAACCGCTATTTGAATTAGCCCGGCCACGCAGTTTTGCTTTCAGGCCTTCAACCGCGCTGCGTGCCAGGCGACGTGATCGGACATGAAGGTGGAGATGAAATAATAGCTGTGATCATATCCGGGCTGCATGCGGAGCGTGAGGTCGATACCCGTCTCGGCACAGGCTTCGCGTAGCAGCTCGGGCTTGAGCTGTTCGGTCAGGAAATTGTCCGCTGAACCCTGATCGACCAGGATATCCGATATGCGAGCACCGTCCGTGATCAGCGCGCAGGCATCATAGGCGCGCCAGGCCGATCGATCGGCGCCGAGATAGCCGGCCAGCGCCTTCTCGCCCCAGGGGCAGTTCAGCGGCGACACGATCGGGGCGAAGGCCGAGACGCTGCGATACCGCCCCGCATTACGCAGCGCGATCGTCAGCGCGCCGTGTCCGCCCATCGAATGACCGGCGATTCCCTGCCGCGAGAGGTCCACCATCGGGAACTGGGCGGCGATCAGCGCGGGAAGCTCGTCCTCGATATAGGACCTCATCCGGAAATTGGCGGACCAGGGTTCTCGTGTGGCATCGACATAGAAGCCTGCGCCCTTGCCGAAATCATAGCCCTCATCATCGGGCACATCGTCACCGCGCGGGCTGGTGTCGGGGGCGATGAAGATCACACCGTGCTCAGCACAGGCGGCGCGATACTCGCCCTTCTCGGTGACATTGGCATGGGTGCAGGTCAGGCCCGAGAGATACCAGAGCACGGGCAAGGTCGTGCCCTCGGCGTGATCAGGCACGAACACCGAGAAAGTCATGTCCGTCCCGGTCTCGACCGAGGCATGGCGGTAGACGCCCTGGGTGCCACCATGCGCCTTGTTGGTCGAGACCGTCGCGAAGCTCATGATCAGGCGGGCATGCGGTGCAGGGCGCAGAGCTTGTTGCCGTCGGGATCGCGCAGATAGGCGAGGTAGAGCGCGCCCATCGCGCCGGTGCGGACGCCGGGTGCGTCCTCGATCGGCGTGCCGCCATTGTCGGCGCCCGCCTTGTGCCAGGCATCGGCCTGTTCGGGGCTGCTCATGGCGAAGCCGATCGTGCCGCCATTGGCGTGGCAAGCGGGCTCGCCGTTGATCGGCGGGCTGACCAGGAAGATGCCGCCATTATGCATATAGATCAGCCGGCCCTTCTCATCCGTGATGCCCGGCTTGCCGCCGACCGCACCGAACAGCGCGTCGTAAAATGTCTTCGAACGGGCAATGTCGTTGCTGCCCACCATCATGTGACTATACATATCGCTCTCCCTTTGTGGTGTGGTTCAGTAGACGACGACCGAGCGGATGCTCTCGCCGGCGTGCATCAGGTCAAAGCCCTTGTTGATCTCTTCGAGGCTGAGGACATGGGTGATCATCGGGTCGATTTCGATCTTGCCGTTCATGTACCAGTCGACGATCTTGGGCACATCGGTCCGGCCCTTGGCCCCGCCGAACGCTGTCCCGCGCCAGTTGCGGCCGGTGACGAGCTGGAACGGCCGGGTCGCGATCTCTTTGCCCGCTTCAGCCACGCCGATGATGATCGAGGTGCCCCAGCCGCGGTGGCAGGCTTCGAGCGCCTGGCGCATGACCGTCGTGTTGCCGGTGCAGTCGAAAGTGTAATCCGCCCCGCCATCGGTGAGCGCGACGAGATGGGCAACGATATCGTCAACATCCTTCGGGTTGACGAAGTGCGTCATCCCAAACTTGCGGCCCCATTCCTCGCGGGCCGGGTTAATGTCGACGCCGATGATCATGCCAGCGCCCGCCATGCGCGCGCCCTGCAGCACGTTGAGGCCGATGCCGCCCAGCCCGAACACGATGACATTATCGCCGACCTGGACCTTGGCCGTGTTGACCACCGCGCCGACACCGGTGGTGACGCCGCAGCCGATATAGCAGCTGGTCTGGAACGGCGCGTCCTCGCGGATCTTCGCGACCGCGATCTCGGGCAGGACGGTGAAATTCGCAAAGGTCGAGCAGCCCATATAATGGTAGATCGGCTGGCCCTTGTAGCTGAACCGGGTGGTGCCGTCGGGCATCAGGCCCTTGCCCTGGGTCGCGCGGATCGCGGTGCACAGGTTGGTCTTGCCACTGAGGCAGGACTTACACTGGCGGCATTCGGGCGTGTAGAGCGGGATGACATGGTCGCCCGGCTTCACCGAGGTGACCCCTGCCCCCACTTCGCGGACAATCCCCGCGCCTTCATGGCCGAGGACAGAGGGGAACAGCCCTTCCGAATCGAGCCCGTCGAGCGTGTAGGCATCGGTATGGCAAATGCCCGTCGCCATGATCTCGACCAGCACTTCGCCGGCCTTCGGCCCTTCGAGATCGAGCTCGACGATCTCGAGCGGATGTTTCGCCTCAAATGCAACGGCAGCGCGGGTCTTCATGAGCCTCTCCTCTGAGAGGCTCCGCTAGCCGAATAACAGGAGGTGGAAAAGGACAGAAAAGCCGGCAAACTCGATATGGCGGCGCCACCAAAATGGTAGCGGAGGAGGGACTTGAACCCCCGACCCCAGGATTATGATTCCCGTGCTCTAACCAGCTGAGCTACTCCGCCCCGGCCATTCGAGAGCGGCGCCTATAGGAGCGCCGGGCCGTTCCGGTCAAGCGAACATGTGCCGCGACAGCGGCGCCCACGGCCCGCCGCGATACCACCAGCTTGCGAGACCAGCGATCGCGATGGGGCGCGGGCTGAACTCGGCCTCCAGCCGGTGTAGCAGCGCCCTGGCCTCCGCCGGCGCCACTTTGTTCTGGATCGTGACATGCGGCCGCCATCCCGCCCTGTCCTGCGGCATCAGCATCGGCGCGAACGCATCGGCGATTCGGTCGCGGATATCGGCAAGCCCTTCGCTCTCGATCCTGAAAGCGGTGCCCTGCCCGAGCGAGGCGAGCCCCGCCACCCGCGCAAGTGGCGGCCTGATACGATGAGTCTCCTCAGCGAGGCGGCGTTTCAGTTCCTCCTCGAGCGATGGCGCAAGGTGATGGAACATCGTCAGATGCGCCGGCAACTGGTTGCGTTCGGGCGGATAATGCGCGCGGCGCAGGGCATCGAACCAGGCCGAATCGGCCTTGCCGAACAAGGCCGTCACGATGATCGGATCGCTCAAATCTCGAGCTGGCTGCCCAGCTCGACCACGCGGTTGGTCGGCAGGCGGAAGAATTCCATCGCGCTTTCCGCGTTGC
>JBDTXU010000620.1:0-3900 GCA_040006055.1 Sphingomonas bacterium
GTTGAAAACATGATGCGCGCGCTCCCTCGCTGGAAAGCGACCCGGCGCCATCATGCCGCAAAGTGCGGCCGGAGAACAGGCCCGCCTTGCGGGTCGTCGCTGAGTGGTCCAGATTACATGGCTGGTTTCATGGGGGTTTGGCGATTTGGCCGACGAAGACGCGACGGTTCGGGTAGGGCGCTCGGAGGACGGGGTGACACTCGCCGCACGGCCCGAACCGCTCCGCCTGTCACCGAGCGAGACTGCGGTCGTCGTGATCGACATGCAGAATGCCTATGCCTCGCCCGGCGGTTATGTCGACCAGGCCGGGTTCGACATCTCGGGTGCTGCAGGCACGATCGGCAAGATCGCGACCGTGCTCGATACGGCGCGGCGGGCCGGCGTGCAGGTGATCTATCTGCAGAATGGCTGGGATCCCGATTATATCGAAGCCGGCGGGGCGGGGTCACCCAACTGGCACAAGTCCAATGCCCTCAAGACGATGCGCAAGCGGCCCGAGCTTGCCGGAACCTTGCTGGCACGCGGCGGCTGGGATTATGATCTGGTCGATGCGCTGAAGCCGCAGCCCGGCGATATCAGCCTGCACAAGACCCGCTACAGCGCGTTTTTCAATTCGCAGCTCGACAGCACATTGCGGGCGCGGGGCATCCGCACGATCGTGTTTGTCGGCATCGCCACCAATGTCTGTGTCGAATCGACGCTGCGAGATGGCTTTCACCTCGAATATTTCGGGGTGATGCTTGAGGATGCAACGCATCATCTCGGGCCTGAGGCGATGCAGCAGGCGACCGTCTATAATGTCGAGCAATTCTTCGGTTGGGTTTCGACCGTGGCGGATTTCTGCGGCAGCTTCGGCCAGACACCCAGGGAGTAGAGCATGGCTTTCGAACCGATCAACCCGCCCCAATTCCCCACCCCGATCGCGCCCTATTCGGCCGGCGCCAAGGCAGGCAATGTGGTTTATGTCTCAGGCGTGCTGGCGCTCGGAGAGGGCGGAACCGTCCTCCATGTCGGCGATGCCGCCGGGCAGACGCGCCATATCCTCGACGTCATCAAGATTACACTCGAGGCGGCGGGCGCAACCATGTCGGACGTGGCGATGAACCACATCTTCCTGAAGGACCTGGCTGACTATGCGGCCTTCAACGCAGTCTATGCGGAGTATTTCCCGGGCGCCAAGCCCGCGCGCTATTGCATCAAGACCGAACTGGTGAAGCCCGATTGCCTGGTCGAGATCGCCAGCGTGGCGCATATTGGCTGATGCCTCATACGGCCGGGCTCTATTATGAGGAACATGGGCAGGCGGACGGCCCACCGCTGATCCTCGCCTCGGGCCTTGGCGGGTCGGCCGGCTATTGGAAACCCAATATCGCGGCGCTTGCAGCACAGCACCGGGTCATTGCCTTTGATCAGCGCGGTACGGGCAGATCAGACCGGACGATATCCGATACGCCGACGATCGAGGCGATCGGCGAGGACATTGCCGCCTTGATGGACGCGCTCGATATCCAGAGCGCAGCGATCATGGGCCACGCGATCGGTGGAATGGCGGGGATGAGCCTTGCGCTCGCGGCGCCCGAGCGGGTCTCGCGGCTGGTGGTGATCAATGGTTGGGCACGGCTCGACCCGTATACTGCGCGATGCTTCGATATCCGCCTGGCCCTGCTGCGCGCGCGGGGCCCGCGCGACTATGTCTATGCTCAGCCCATCTTCCTCTATCCGCCCCAATGGGTTTCCGACCATCATGTTGAGCTGGAGGAAGAGGAGGATCATCTGGTCGCCGGTTTTCCTGACATGGACGTCGTCCAGCGACGTATTCTCGATGCGGTGCGTTTCGATCCGTTCGATCAGCTGGGCAGCCTCGCCACGCCGACATTGCTCGTGGCGAGTGACGACGATGCGCTGGTGCCGCCGGCCTGCTCTGAACGCATGGCCGCGGTTATGCCCCATGCGACACTCGCCGAAATGAAATGGGGCGGCCACGCCTGCAACGTCACTGATCCCGATATTTTCAACAACCTAGTGCTCGATTTCCTGAGGAGCTAAGCACATGCAAGTCGGCGTCTTTGTGCCCATCAACAATAATGGCTGGCTGATTTCGGAGAACTCGCCGCAATATATGCCGAGCTTCGATCTCAACAAAGAGATCGCGCTTCGGGCTGAGAAATACGGCCTCGATTTCCTGCTATCGATGATCAAGCTGCGCGGTTTCGGCGGCAAGACCGAGTTCTGGGAATATGGGCTGGAGAGCTTCACGCTGATGGCCGGCCTCGCCGCCGTGACCGAGAAGATCAAGATCTACGCGACCTGCCCGACGCTCGTCATCCCGCCCGCCTTTGCCGCGCGGATGTGCAACACGATCGATTCGATCAGCCATGGCCGCTTCGGGCTGAACCTGATCACTGGCTGGCAGCGGCCCGAATATAGCCAGATGGGCCTGTGGCCGGGCGACGAGCATTTCCGCAATCGCTACCAGATGCTCGACGAATATGCGCACATCCTGCGCGAGCTCTGGGCGGAGGGCGTGTCGGACTTCAAGGGTGATTATTACCAGATGGAGGATTGCCGCGTCCGGCCAAAGCCGGATGGCGACATGAAGATCATTTGCGCGGGCTCGTCGGACGAGGGCTTGGCCTTCTCGGCGAAATGGGCTGACTATGCCTTTTGCCTCGGCAAAGGCGTCAACACGCCCAAGGCCTTCGCGGGCAACAATGAGCGGCTCGCAGCCGCCACCGCCAAGACCGGACGCGACGTCTCGATCTTCGTCCTGATCATGATCATCGCCGCCGAGACCGACGAGGAGGCGATGGCCAAGTGGAAATCCTATAATGACGGCGTCGATCTCGAGGCGATCGCCTGGCTCGCCGATCAGGGTGCTGCCGACAAGCACAACGCCACCACCAATGTCCGCCAGCTCGCGGCGCCTGAAGGTGCTGTGAACATCAACATGGGCACATTGGTCGGCAGCTATAAAAGCGTCGCGCAGATGCTCGACGAGATGGCGGAGGTGCCCAATACCGGCGGCGTGCTGCTGACCTTTGATGATTTCCTCGAAGGCGTGGAGAAGTTCGGCACGCGCATCCAGCCACTGATGAAATGCCGGCCGGGCGTGGCATGAACGGCACCATGCGAATGCTCAGCCCATCGTTGCGCGCCGCAGCCATCGCCCTGTTCGCGATGGCGCCGGCCTGTGCGCAGAATTCGGCGGGGCCGGCGAGGATTCCAGTCCACGTCGTTGGGCGGGCGGCTGTCGATCCCGATGGATCGATGCGGTTCGGCTGGCCGGGCGTCTATGTCGAAGGGCGCTTCAAAGGCACCGGCCTGAGCGTCGTGCTCGAAAATGGCCCGGATCGGCTGCGCCTGTTGATCGACGGGGTGGAAAGAAAAAGGTTCGAAGAGGCCGGTGCCAAAGTCGACAGCCGTATCGAAGGGCTGTCCAATGGCGAGCATCGCTTCAGGCTCGAAAAGCTTGGCGAAACCCAGGGCGCCTTCAGCCGCTTGATCGGCTTCTATCCTATCAACGGCGCCCAGCCGCTCCCCGCGAGCCCGGGAAAAGCCAGGCAGATCGAGTTCATCGGCGATTCCTGGACGGTCGGCTATGGCAACACCGCGACTGGCCGCACCTGCACATCGGAAGAGGTCCACAACACCACTGACACCCAGGAGGCATATGGCGCGCGGGTCGCGCGGTACTTCGATGCTGATTACCGCATCAACGCCTTTTCGGGATTCGGCATCGCCCGCAATTATGGCGGCTCAAGCCCCGGTTCGAATCTGCCCGCCATTTATCCACGCCTAATCCCCGGCGCGCCGACACCGCTGGAGACCAGCACCGGCGATTGGCACCCGCAGATCATCGTCATCAATCTCGGCACCAATGATTTCTCGACGCCGGTCCAT
>JBDTXU010000621.1:0-2529 GCA_040006055.1 Sphingomonas bacterium
CGATGCCGAGATCGAACGCGATCTGCTTGTTGAGGCGGCCCGAATGGACGCCGTCGAGAACCTTGCGCTGGGTCGGGGTAAGGTGAACGCGGTCACCCGGCGCGCTATTGTCGCGGCCGGCGCTGCGGGGTGCCATGTCGCCATTCAGGTCAATCAGCACACAACCCTCCTCAAGGACACGATCAGACCCACGGGCAAATTGCCGGCTGTGCCGGTCTTGCGATGCTCGATCGAATCGCCCGTAGAGGCAGCCTAACGCAATTTGTTGGACAGACTCAAGCCAAATCGGGTGCGACTCAACCCAAATAGTGCCGAATCCGGCCCCTTATAGACGGTTTTTGTAGCAATCGCCGAAATGCTGTCATACTAATTTGCGGACGATCGCCAGTCCGGTGAATGGGGATGGCGGCACAGGGGAGGCGAAGATGCGCGTCGAGGGGCAAGGGCCGTGCCGTGACGGCAACCATAATGCATATGGCGAACCCATCCTGGGCGCTGCTCCGGGGGCCGGTCGATGATCGGCGCCGACGCCGGCCTCGTCGCCGCCGCCGTTACCGGGATCGGGCTGTCGATTCTGCTCGTGGTGCGCGGCCGTCTTCACCCTTTTGTCGCATTGCTGTGCGGTGCGTTCGCCGTAGGTCTGCTGTCGGGCATGCCGATCGCTGACACCGCAAAGGCGGTACAGAAGGGCGTTGGCGACATTCTCGGCGGCACCGGGCTTGTCGTCGCGCTCGGCCTCGCGCTGGGCGCGATGCTGCAATTATCGGATGGTGCCGGTGGGCTCGCGCGGGCCGCGCTCAAAATGTCGGGCACCGCAGGGGCATCGACGGCGGCGCTGGTCGCCGGCCTGGTCATTGGGCTTCCCTTGTTCTTCGAAACCGGCCTGGTGCTATTGTTGCCGGTGGTCGCGACCGCCGCAGCCGCCATGCCGCAGCGGGGCAAGGGCGACGAGGCCAAATTGTCGCTGATGCTTAGTGCGATCGCCGGCCTCGCGGTGGTGCACGCGCTGGTGCCGCCGCATCCCGGGCCGCTGCTTGCGGTCGATGCGCTGCACGCCAATCTGGCGCGGACGATCGGCTATGGGCTGCTTGTCGGCATTCCGACCGCGATCATCGCCGGGCCGCTCCTGTCCCGGTTCACCGCGCGCGGCGTGCGCATCGCGCCGCCGGTGCTGGCTGCTGTCCGGCTCGATGTTCCGGCACCAGGCGTTGGACGCGCCCTGATCGTCATCCTCATGCCGGTGGTGCTGATCGCCGCCGGTCAGGTCGGGGCGCTGCTTCCCGCATCGGTCGCGCCGAACTTCGCCTGGCTGGGCATCGCCAGCAACCCGGTCCTGGCGCTGCTCATCGCAGTGCTCGCCGCGCTCCCGCTTCTGTTCGGGCGGCGTCTGTTCGACGAGGCCGTCCAGGACGGGATCTGGGCCGAGGCCGTGACCCCCGCAGGCACGATATTGCTGGCGATCGGCGCGGGCGGCGCACTCAAACAAGTCCTGGTGCAGGCCGGCATTTCAGATCTGCTTGCGCGCCTGGCCGCCGGCGGTGCGCTCTCGCCGCTGTTGGTGGCCTGGCTGGTCGCGGCAGCTATCCGGCTTTCGATCGGCTCAGCAACGGTCGCCACGATCACGACCGCCGGAATCATGCCCGCTCTGGTGATCAGCTCGGGCGTCTCGCCCGAATGGACGGTGCTGGCGATCGGCGCCGGCTCGGTATTCTTCTCGCACGTCAACGATCCCGGCTTCTGGCTGGTGAAAAGCTATCTCGGCACTGACATGCCGGGCACATTTCGTACCTGGTCGTTGCTCGAAACCGCGGTTTCGGTCGTCGGCCTGGCGTTCATCCTCATCGCCAGCCAGTTTCTTTGAGGCCTTTGCAAGATGATGATGGAATCCGGATCGAAGGAAGGGGCGGGATATGGCTGAGCCGCGGCTAGCCGACAGAGCCTATTCCGGCATCGTGGAGATCATCAAAACCGATGGTCTCGAGATCGGCGACCGGCTGCCCGCGGAGGCGCGCCTCTCCGAGATGTTCGGCATTTCGCGCACCATCGTCCGCGAAGCGCTCGCCCGGCTTGCATCGGACGGTTTCATCGAGGCGCGGCGCGGCGCCGGATCGTTCGTTAAAAGCCGCCCTTCCGATCGGCTGATGACCTTCATGCCGATGGCCGAATTGTCAGCGACGCTCGGCAGCTATGAGGTTCGCTTCGTGCTCGAGGCGGAGGCCGCCCGCCTCGCCGCGGCGCGGCGTTCGGTCGAGGATATGGCAAGCATCCAGACCGCGCTCGATCAGCTTCGTGCCGCCCTGCTCTCCAGCGCGCCTGCCGATGCCGAGGATATGGAGTTGCACCGCTGCATCATGGCCGCGACCGCGAACCCGGCCTTCAGCCTGGCGTTCGATGCGCTGTTCGGGGAGATGGAGCGGATCATGCGCGCCGGGGTCGACATTTCGCGCTCGCGCCCGCCCGAGGTGATCGGTGCGATGATGCGCGAGCATGAGATGATCGTCGAGGCGATCCGCGCGCAGGACTGCGACG
>JBDTXU010000622.1:0-2919 GCA_040006055.1 Sphingomonas bacterium
TGCCCTTCGCCACGCGGATCTTGCGCTTGGCGTTGATGATTTCCGGCTTGGCGCGCTCCTTGGGGGTCATCGAGGTGATCATCGCGTCCATCCGGACGAGGATTTTCTCATCGACCGCCCCCGAGGCCATCGCTTGCTGCGCCTTCTTCATGCCGGGGATCATACCGGCGAGCGCGCCGAGGCCGCCCATGCGGCGCATCTGCTGAAGTTGCTGGCGCAGATCGTCCATGTCGAACTGGCCCTTGGCCAGCTTCGCCGCCATCTTCTCGGCGTCTTCCTGCTGGATCGACTCAGCCGCGCGCTCGACCAGGCCGACGACGTCGCCCATGCCGAGAATGCGCCCGGCGACCCGGCCGGGATGGAAGGCCTCTAGCGCGTCAAGCTTTTCGCCAACGCCCGCGAACTTGATCGGCTTGCCGGTGACGGCGCGCATCGAGAGCGCCGCACCACCGCGCGCATCGCCGTCCATGCGGGTCAGCACGATACCCGTCAGCGGCACCTGATCGGAGAAGCTCTTCGCGACGTTGACGGCATCCTGGCCGGTCAGCGCGTCAACGACGAGCAGGATCTCAGCGGGGTTCGCGATATCCGCAACCGCGCGCATCTCGTCCATCAGCGCCTGGTCGACATGGAGCCGGCCGGCGGTATCGAGAATCAGGACATCATAGCCCTGGAGCTTTGCCGCCTGCAGCGCGCGCCTGGCGATATCGACTGGCTGCTGGCCCGGGACGATTGGCAGCGTCGCCACTTCGGTCTGGGTGCCGAGCGTTGCGAGCTGCTCCTGCGCGTTCGGCCGATTGACGTCGAGCGACGCCATCAGCACCTTCTTGCGGTCGCGGCCGGTGAGGCGCTTGGCGATCTTCGCAGTCGTCGTCGTCTTGCCCGAGCCCTGCAGGCCGACCATCATGATGACGGCGGGCGGCGTGACGTCGAGTTCGAGTTCGGCCGCGTCCGAGCCAAGCATCTCGACCAGCGCGTCGTTGACGATCTTCACGACCTGCTGGCCCGGCGTTACCGAGCGCAGGACCTGATGGCCGATCGCTTTTTCAGTCGCCTTGTCGACGAACTCGCGCGCCACGGGCAGCGCAACGTCTGCCTCAAGCAGGGCTACGCGCACTTCGCGCATCGCGGCGCGCACGTCCGCCTCCGTAAGCGCACCGCGCCCACGAAGCCGATCGAACACACCGCCAAGCCGGTCGCTCAGGCTTTCGAACATCGAGAAACTCCATTGCCGATCGGCGCCGTATCGGTAAACGCAAAGAACGCCGGCGGACGAAACCTCGTCGGCCGGCGTACGCCCAGTGGGCGGCCCTTCACGAATCCCGATGGGAACGATCGCGGCGGCCCTTAGCGCACCCCGACGGTTCACGCAACCTAAGACCGTCCTCGGAGAAGCTTAACCCGATCTACACCGGTAGCGTGCGAAATGCCCCGATCGAGGCGCGAGGCGTGGCGGCATGGCAGTTGAAATCGGCGACGAAGTGAAAGTGGTGCCAGTGCAGGCCAGGCGGGACGTGATCAGCGGCGCAATCACGGTGGCATCCATATTGTTGTTCGTCGGCACCGGCAGCTCCGTGCTGGCGACGACCTTTCAGCATTATTTCGCCGGCGGCCAGGGAGCGGACCAGACGCTGGTTATCGCGCTGCTGCTCAATGTCGCGCTGATCCTGTTCGGCTGGCGCCGCCACCGCGAACTGGCGCGGGAAGTCTCAATTCGTGCCGCTGCCGAGGAGCGCGCCCACCAGCTCGCCGCGAAAGATCCGCTGACCGGCTTCCTCAATCGCCGCAGCCTGGGCGAGGAAGGCGCCGCCATGTTCGTCCAGGCCCAGCGCCGGGGCAAGGCAATGGCGATGATGATGCTCGATCTCGACCATTTCAAAACGATCAACGACATGCACGGCCACGCCACCGGCGACGCGTTACTGCGCGAGGTCGCGATCGAGATTGCGGCGGCAATGCCCTCGATCGCACTGACTGCGCGCTTCGGCGGCGACGAATTCGCCTGCGCCTTCCTGTTCGACCCGACCCATCCCGACACAGTCGAGCGGATCGCCGAACGCCTTGTCTCGCGCCTCGCCCAGCCATTCCAGGTCGAGGGCCTGCAGCTCCATATCAGCGTCTCGGTCGGCATCGCCCGCTCCGATTCCGATTGCGCGAGCATCGATGCGCTGATGCGGTCAGCCGATATCGCAATGTATGCGGCGAAGAATTCTGGCCGTAACCGCTTCGCCTGGTTCGACATGTCGATGGAGCGCGAGCTCCAGGCGCGCAACGAGCTCGAAGTCGGGCTGCGCGGCGCCATCCCGCGGCTCGAGATCGTCCCCTATTTCGATCAGCAGATCGACCTCACCACCGGCCGCCTGAATGGCTTCGAAGTATTGGCGCGCTGGGAGCATCCGACGCGTGGGCTGATCGGCCCCGACGTCTTCATCCCGATCGCTGAAGAAACCGGCATGATTTCGGACCTGTCGCTGTCGATCATGCGCCAGTCCTTTCTCGCCGCCAAGGACTGGGATTCGGCGCTGACGATTTCAGTCAATATCTCGCCCTGGCAGCTCAAGGATGCCTGGCTGGCGCAGAAGATCATCAAGGTGCTGACGGAGACCGGCTTCCCGGCGACCCGGCTCGAGATCGAGATTACCGAGAGTTCGCTGTTCGACAATCTCGCTCTGGTCCAGTCGATCGTGGGCAGCCTCAAGAACCAGGGCATCCGGCTTGCGCTCGACGATTTCGGGACGGGCTATTCCTCGCTCGCGCATCTGCGCGCGCTGCCGTTCGACCGGATTAAGATCGACAAGAGCTTCGTTATGTCGATCAACGAGAATGCGGAAAGTGCCGCGATCGTCAATGCAATCGCCAGGCTTGGCGACAGCCTCAACCTGCCGATCACGGCGGAGGGCATCGAAGACGGCGCGATCG
>JBDTXU010000623.1:0-5674 GCA_040006055.1 Sphingomonas bacterium
TCGCGTCCGCGCTATAATCGAAGACCGGCTCGAAGGGATCGGCATCGACAAAGCCATGGCGCTCGCCAGTCAGATCTGTTGGCACGAGAAGCCGGCCGACCTTGGTGGAGATGACCGCGGTGTCGCGCGGATCAGCCTCGGCCAGCGCGTCGCCAAGCCTGCGTTCGGCGAGACCGAAGCCGTAATGGGGTGCGGTGTCGAAATAGCCAATGCCTGAAGCGATTGCCGTTGCAACAGTCTCACGCGCCTCGGCATCGCTGATCGGCTGGTAGAGATTGCCGATCGCGGCAGTGCCCATGCCGAGACGAGGAAGGGGAATTGCGGTCACCAGGTCGAGCCGTTTGCCGCTTCGGTAGCAGCGGCTGGTGCACTGTCGTGCCCGGCGTGGATCGGCGCTGCTCCCATTTTTCTCCCCTGTGTTGTTTTCGGCGGTTGGGCCTTGCTACACTGGGCTGCGGCTTTGTGAAATATGAAAACCGTTTGCACGGGTGCACAGCGCCTGCGTAAAGCTATGATATGCTGACATCGATAGATCAGCGCTCGGTATGGAGGAAGGATGATGGGGGCATTTCCCGATATTTCACGCCGGGCGATTCTCGGCGGCGGCGCGCTTCTGGCGATCGGCGCGAGCGGTGCCCAGGCCATCGCCGCGCCGCCGGCCGCGGTTGAAGAGATCGTGCCCTTGTGGCCCGGCAAACCGCCCGGCGATCAGGGCCATGTGATCCAGCGCAAGATTGAGGAGCGATCTCACGACCCCGCACATCACGACCGCTGGTTGACCGGCATCGCCCGGCCGGAGCTTGTCGTGTTCCGACCGGCAAACCCCAATGGCTCTGCCGTGCTGCTCATTCCCGGCGGCAGCTATCGCTTCCTCTCTTATGACAATGAAGGGGCCGAACAGGCGCGCTGGCTGAACGAACGCGGCGTCACCGCTTTCGTCCTGCTCTACCGCTTGCCCGTCGAGGGCTGGGCCAGGCGCGCCGATGTGCCGCTCCAGGATGCGCAGCGGGCGATGCGTGTGATCCGCGCGGGCGCCGCCGGTTTCGCCGTGAAGCCGGACCGGGTCGCGGTGCTCGGCTTTTCGGCCGGCGGGCATCTGGCGGGCTCGCTCGCGACGCGCCATGCCGAGCGGGTCTATGCCCCGGTCGACGCGGCTGACCAGCTCTCGGCGCGACCCGATGTGGCGGGGCTGGTCTATCCGGTGATCAGCCTCGATTCCGCCTTCACCCATGTCGAATCGCGGAACGATCTGCTCGGCGCCGATGCGCCTGTCGCCCAAAGGACCGTCTATTCGGTCGACAAGCGCGTCACCGCCGAGACCCCGCCGATCTTCCTGGTTCATGCCTCGGACGATGGTCTGGTGCCGATCGGGAACGCCCTCGCTCTGTATCAGGCGATGCTCGATGCGAAGCGGCCGGCCGAACTCCATGTCTTCGACGAGGGCGGTCATGGCTTTGGCGCACGGCTGCCGCGGGCGATCCCGGCATCGGCCTGGCCCGGGCTGTTCGCCACTTTTGCCGCGCGCAAAGGCGTGTTTGCTTGAAGCGCCTCGCCGCTCTGCTCGCCGGCGTGCTTGTGTTCGCCGCGACGGCGGCGTCGGCGCAGGACCGGCATCAGAGCTCG
Source organism: Sphingomonas bacterium (assembly GCA_040006055.1). Lineage (GTDB taxonomy): Bacteria > Pseudomonadota > Alphaproteobacteria > Sphingomonadales > Sphingomonadaceae > Sphingomonas. The sequence goes on from JBDTXU010000623.1 coordinate 1,624, forward strand.
CCCGAGCGGCGGGTGGTGGTCGAGAAGGAGTGGGGGCCATGGCTCGGGCCATTCCGCGCCCAGCTGGTGCCGAGCCTGATGCGCGATTTCGGCGAGCGCTATCTCTACGCGTCGGCCAACGCGGCCTTGCCCGCACCGCGCCCGGGCGAACAGCGCGTCGTCTTTCTCGGCGATTCGATCACTGATCTGTGGGAGCTGGCCCGCTTCTTCCCGGGCAAGCCCTATGTGAACCGCGGCATCGGCAGCCAGGTGACCGCGCAGATGCTGCTGCGCTTCCATCAGGATGTGGTTGCGCTGAAGCCATCGGCAGTGGTCATCCTCGCCGGGGTGAATGACGTGCACGGCTTCCTCCAGCAGGAGACCGAGGCCCAGATAGAGGCTAATTACGAGGCGATGGCGGACATCGCCGATCGTCACCATATCCGCGTCGTGTTCGGGTCGATCCTGCCAGTGAACAATTATACGGACAATGCGAAGTCGGTGCTCGAGGATCGCCATCCCGAGGAGTTGCGGGCGATCAACCGGTGGCTCGCTGCGTTCTGCCGGGAGCGCGGTTACCAATATGCCGATTATTACAGCGCGCTGGTCGACGATCACGGGCTGTTGCAGCGCGACCTGACGACCGACGGCATCCATCCGCTCGCGGCCGGTTATACGCGTATGGCACCCATCGCGGCCGCGGCGGTCGCGCGGGCACTTCGTGCGGGGACGGCGAGAGTAGGTCGGCGCGGATAGGGCGGAGGCCTGCATCGCTTCTGCATTGGGATTCCTCGGAAGCAGTGCTTCCGTTGACGGCATCGGGGGGCTTAGTCTGCCCGGACATGTACGGAGGCAAGGCAATGGCGGATGTTTATGATCAGGGTCGCGGTCTGCACACGCAGCGACTGAGGAAGCTGGCCTGGGGTAGCGCCGCGGCGCTCATGGTGGTGCCGCTCATCGCGATGCAGTTCACCGGCGAAGTAGCGTGGGATCTGGCCGACTTTGTCTTCCTCGGCATGCTTCTGCTCGGTGTCGGCGGCGCCTATGAGTTCCTCGCCCGGAAGACGGGCAATATCGCCTATCGGCTCGCCGTCGGCCTAACGCTTGCGGGAATGTTCCTTCTCGTCTGGCTGAACGCCGCCGTCGGCATCATCGGAACCGAGCGGAACGATGCCAATTTGATGTTTGGCGGGGTAATCGCCATTGGTGTTATCGGTGCCATCATCGCGCGGTTCCAGGCCGCCGGGATGGCGAGAACACTGGTCGCGATGGGCCTCGCTCAGCTGTTGGTGGCCGCTATCGCGCTGATCGGCGGTCTCGGCGCGACCGGACCAGCCTGGCCGAACGATGTGCTGGGCTGACCGGCGTCTTCACCACCTTGTGGTTCGCATCGGCGCTGTTGTTCCGAAGGGCGGCGTGACGCGGGCTGCGCCACGAAACAGTTGCCGCCGGACCTCGCATCGCCCTATCTGATATGATCTATCAAAAAGATCACCCTGGGGAGCGGCCGCGTGTCACTGGACGAAGCGAACATCGACGACGACCGGCGTTACAAGGCGCCCGCGCTCGAAAAAGGGCTCGATATCCTCGAACTGCTTGCGACCGCGACGCAACCGATGACCCTGACCGCGATCGTCAACGAGCTCGGCCGCTCGCATGGCGAGTTGTTCCGCATGGTCCAGGTGCTCGAGTTTCGCGGTTATATCGAGCAGGACAGCACGAGCGACGGCTACCTGCTGACGGATCGCCTGTTCTCACTCGGCATGCAGCAGCCCCGCACGCGCAACCTGATCGAGATTGCGTTGCCGATCATGCGGCAGCTTTCGCTCGATATCGGCCAGGCCTGCCACCTCGCGCTGCACACTTTGGGCGAGATGGTCGTCGTGGCGCGGATGGAATCGAGCGAGCAGCTCGGTTTCTCGGTGCGGGTCGGCTATCGCCGGCCGCTGGTGAAATCGGCGTCGGGGGTCGTCCTTTACGCGTTCCAGTCTGACGATGTTCGCAGGCACTGGGAGGGGATGATGCAGCCGCCGCTCGGCGACGACGAGCTCACCGCCTTTCGCGCGCATGCCGATGAGGTGCGCCAGCGCCATGTCGAGCTGACCCCGAGCCAGTTCGTCGCTGGCGTAACCGACATTTCCGCACCGATCCTGCGTGGCGGATATGCCGCGGCCGCGCTGACCGTGCCGTTCCTCAAGAAGCTCGAACCGATGATGGCCAAGTCTGCCGCCGCCCGCGCTGTTCGCCTGGCAGCCGATCGCATTTCCGAACAGCTGGTCGAGGGCGACAGCCGGGCCTGAGAAACCGCCAATCTGGTCCATTTTCCGAAACCAGCCAGTGCAAAGGCGGGGTTGCGCGATACCGTATTTACACATATGAAAATGCCGAGCACCCACGAACGTAAAGCGGGGTTGCGAAATACAGCGTCACTTCGGGGGGAGGGCTAGTTTGCACATCATAGTCGATCTCCCGCATTGGCGGATCGCGGCGACTGCCGCCTATGACGGGATTGCCCCATGACGGTGATTACAGGGGTGCGCGTCCTCGATATCCGCTTCCCCACGGCCCTCAGGCTCGACGGTTCCGACGCGATGAATCCCGATCCTGATTATTCGGCTGCTTATTGCATCCTCGATACCGATAGTCCGACACTCGCCGGGCACGGCCTGACCTTCACCATCGGTCGCGGTAACCAAATCTGCTGCGCCGCGATCGAGGCGCTGGCCCCGCTCGTGGTCGGGCTCGATCTCGACTGGATTCGCGAGGATGGCGCGCGTTTCTGGCGTCACATCACCAGCGACAGCCAGCTGCGCTGGATCGGTCCGGAAAAGGGCGTGATCCATCTCGCCACCGGCGCGATCGTCAATGCGGTGTGGGACCTGCTCGCGAAACAGGCTGGCAAGCCCTTGTGGCAATTGATCGCCGATATGAGCCCGGCCGAAATCGTCCGCCAGATCGACTTCCGCTACATCACTGATTTCATCACCCCCGACGAGGCACTAGCGCTGCTCGAACAGCGCTCGGCCGGCAAGGCCGAACGCATCGCGACGCTGATGGAAAAGGGCTATCCCTGCTACACGACCTCGGCGGGCTGGCTCGGCTATTCGGACGAGAAGCTCAGGAACCTCTGCGCCCAGGCGATCGCCGAGGGGTTCGGCTTCATCAAGCTCAAGGTCGGCGCCAATGCCGAGGATGATCGCCGCCGCGTGACGATCGCGCGCGAGGTGATCGGGCCCGACGCCAAGCTGATGATCGACGCGAACCAGGTGTGGGAAGTCGAGGAGGCGATCGAGCGCGTCAACGCGCTTGCCTTCGCCAACCCATGGTTCATCGAGGAGCCGACCAGCCCGGACGATATCGAGGGCCATCGCCGCATCCGCGAGGGCATCGCTCCGATCAAGGTCGCGACCGGCGAGATGTGCCAGAACCGCATCCTGTTCAAACAGTTCATCAGCCGCGAGGCGATCGATGTGGTCCAGATCGACGCCTGCCGGCTCGGCGGCGTGAACGAGGTGCTCGCGGTGTTGCTGATGGCGGCAAAGCGCGATCTCGCGGTCTGCCCGCACGCCGGCGGGGTTGGCCTGTGCGAATATGTCCAGCACCTCTCGATGATCGATTATCTGTGCTTTGCCGGCACGACCGAGGGCCGGGTCGCTGAATATGTCGACCATCTCCACGAGCATTTCGTCGAGCCCTGCATCGTCCGCAACGCAGCTTACATGCCGCCGATGGCGCCGGGCTATTCGATCGAGATGAAGCCGGCGACCTTGGCGGCGTTCGCGTATCGGCCGCTGCCCGGCGATGGGGCCGACACGCGGACCGAAATGGCGCTGCATCAGGGGCTCGTAGCGGCGGAAATATCTTAGACCTGGTGTGACTCGGGGATGACAATGAACAGAATCGACCGCCGCCATTTCATGGCCGGAGCCGCCGGCCTCGCCGGAGCATCGCTCGCCACGACCGCGCAGTCGGCCGAGGTCGACGCCAACTGGTCGTCGGTCATCGACGCATTCGAAACGCCGCGCTGGTTCGCCGACGCGAAGTTCGGGATCTGGGCGCATTGGAGCGCGCA
>JBDTXU010000624.1:0-8926 GCA_040006055.1 Sphingomonas bacterium
CGCGATTCCCGTAGCGGACCTCGCCCTTGCGCCAGGCGCCGATGCGCCGCAGGTTTGAAGGAGGTCATTATGCTGGGCTATGGCGTCGCACTCGCCCTAACGCTTGTCGTGCTGCTGTATCTGGGATGGCGGGGCCGCCGGATGACGGACGCTTCCCGTCGCGAGGTTCCCGACCGCAGCGTGCTCGGCGAGGCGGCGACCGCAATCGAGGATGTTGCGGCGGATATCATCGGCCCAGCGCGAGGCCGAGGCGTCGATGCCCGGGATCGCATCCGGCCAGACTCCAGGCTGCGCTGAACATGACCGCTTCAGGCGTTCGGAAACCGCGCCTCGGACTAGTATTTGGGCCGAGCATGGGCAATTCATCCGTGATGCAGCGCCCGAGGAAAGCCATGACGAAATCGCCGGCCAACGCCGCCCTGACTCAAGGCGATTATGAAACACTCGCCGCGTTCCGGTTCGAGCTTCGCCGGTTTCTCCAGTTTAGCGAAACGGCAGCCAAGTCCTTCGACCTCACAGCGTTGCAGCACCAGGCACTGCTCGCCATCCGGGCGGCTGACGGGCAAACCCTGTCGGTCGGTGAACTCTCCGGCCAGCTTTTCAGCCAGCCGCATAGCGCGAGCGAATTGTCGGACCGTCTTGTCGCCCTCGACCTTCTCGTCCGGGAGATTGCCGACGACGACCGGCGGCGCGTCCGGTTGCGGCTCACCCGCACGGCTGAAGACCGCCTTGCGCGGATGTCGGCGGTCCACCGCGACGAAGTCGTCCGGATGCGCGAAACGCTCACCGCTATTCTCGACAAGCTGGGCGATGGCCGACCATCGTCCGGGAAAAGATAGGACCCTGGAAACCAGTCGTCCGTGAATGCGGTCATACTCCTCTTGCAGCGCCAAACGATCCGTCCACGGCGGGCGATCTGGCTTGCGCCTATTGTCTATCGCGCTAAAGAAAGGGTCGCATCGTTCCTTCGCATGAGTGTCGCGGCAAGCGCGAGGTCGGCCTAGCAATGCCAACGCCGGGCAAGATCACAGAGTTCATTTGCGCTACCTTTCGCTCGGTTTGGGCGCTCGAGTTGCTGTGCCATCTGCGAGCGCATTCCAATCGATCGTTGAGTGTCCCGGAGATGGTGGCGGAGCTGCGGGCAAGCACGCTGATCGTCCGGCAGAGCGTGGACGCGTTGGTCGCGGCCGGCCTGCTTGTCGTCGATGAACAGGGCAATGCACGGTATCATCCGATTGCCAAGGACCTCGACATGCTCGCAAAAGCGGTATGCGCACTCTACGCCAAAAGTCCCGACGCCGTGCGTCGCATGATCGTCGCCGGTGCCAATCCGGGGATAACTGCCTTTGCGGATGCCTTCCGGTTGAGGAGAGATTGAGCCGTGGCCAGCTTCTTTCCCACCTCGGTCTATGTCCTGTGCTTCGCGACGAGTTCGCTCTGCGCCCTCCTGCTCGCGCGCAGCTACCGGCGCAGTTCGGCGCGGTTGTTGCTGTGGAGTTCGCTGAGCTTCGCCTTGCTGGCCGCGAACAATCTCCTTGTCACTGTCGACATGATTTTGCTCCCGGCGGTTGACTTACGGATGGTTCGATACGCGCTCTCTCTGGCGGCGGTCAGCCTGTTGCTGTTCGGGTTCATCTGGGATCTGGAGGACTAAGCGCCGATGTTGTCCGCTTTTCTTGCCGGTGCCATCACCATGGGCTGCGCGACAGCCGGCCTGTTCTTTCTGCGCTTCTGGAAACGGACGCGCGACCGGCTGTTCATCGCGTTCGCGCTTGCCTTCTGGTTGCTCGCCTTCGGACAGACGTTGCTGACCTTCAGCCAGGCCTCGGCTGAGGAGCGCACATGGCTCTATCTGATCCGTCTCGTCGCCTTCGCCCTGATCTTGCTCTCGATCTGGCAGAAGAACCGCAGGAAGTCCTGAGGTCCGCGCGGCGCCCAGACCCACCTATCGCGACGCGTATGATCGGATGGTGTCGCCCGACGGGCGAGCGCGCGCGGATGTTGTCGGTTTTTCGCTGTGAAACGATCCGGGCGCGGAAAGCGCGCCCGGACGGGGTAGTCTGGCTACAGCGCCGCGCTCACCTGCGATCCAAGGCTCAGGACCGCGAGAGCGTATAGTGTCGCAGATTTTCGCGCCGGTTGAGACGGTGCGTTCCGATGGCGATTCCATGACCGCGCTGAAGACGAGCAGCACGAACCCGACCATGCCGATCGCCAGGCGGCGGTTCTTGCCTTTCGCCATCTAACGCAGCGCCCGGCCGGTCTGTGGATAGAGCAGGATTGCCGAGTTCGACGACGACCAGCCGGTACGCTTCAGATCCATCAGCGTCTCGTGCCGACTCTATTTGTCGACGACGATCAGCAGACCCACGAGCGACAGGGAGCCGCTCAGCATCCAGATGAAATAGCCGCCGCGAGCAGGATGGGCGTGAGGCGTCCAGATGTCCGCCGGATAAGCCGATGATGGCCGCCATGTTGCCCGTCTGGCGCATTGACATCCGAGCCCATCCGGGCAGCTCCCTTCGTGTTGAACCGACGGCGTCCAAGGCCACTTGGATCGATCACTACCATTCTGCGGCGCCCATTGACGGCTGATCCATTTTGCGCCGGCAAACCCGGTGCTTGCTAACCGGGCTTGCTTTGGTGACGTCTTTGCGCCGCACTCTGCCATGCGGCAGGCAAGTGTCCGCCCCGATCGATGGACCGAGCCGATGGGGCGACGAACCGGGCTTACCGACGTTGACCCCGTCTCCCAACGGGCCGATCCCGTCAGCCATGGCAATGAGGACGAACATCGCGGGCCCGGCTCTTCTGCTGATGGCCGGCATGGGCTTCGACGGCGGGGCGCTCGCAACATCGGCGGCGGCCGAGGGACAAGCTCCCGTGCCGGCCGCGACGACATTCAAGCGGGATGCGTTGCGTGCCTATGCCGGAGCGCTTGTCGAACTCCAGGCCCTCCAACGACAGGTTGCCGCCCAATCCGCCAGCCTTACCGTTGCGCAACGCACGGCTCTCGCGGGTCAGGCCGCGGCACAGATGGCGTTGGTGCTACAGCGCCATGAACTCGATCCGGCGACATTCAACGCGATCAGCAAGGCGGTCGAAGCAAATCCCGATATTCGCCTCAAAGTGCGGCAGGCAATGATGGACGAGGTCATGGGGACCTGACCACCACGGCGGCACTGCCCGGAGTTCCACAGGCGGCCGGATCGGAAGCTACCGGCATATCTGCGCCGCGAACGGCAATATCCTTGGTTCCGCTGCTTTCTCCCAGCCCGCCGCCCGCCGATAACGACGTGCTCCAATCGGTGGATGAGGGTGCTCTCTGACCGTCGCCGTCGCCGTCGAGTCAACGTCACGTTCGGCATAGGTGCTTTCGCCGATTTTCCAGGAACCTTTCTGTTACCGGATGCTTAGTTTAATGCCGCCCGATCCTGGCGGCTTTTCACAGGAGTAGTATGATGATCAAGATCGTCACCGCCATTTTGGCGGCCGGGACGATGGCCGTTTCCCTTCCCACAGGCGCCGCCGCAGCGCGGTGGCAGTCAATCAACCAACGCCAGGCGAACCTCAATCTCAGGATCGATGTCGGTGTGCGCGATGGTTCGTTGACCCGCAATGAGGCGTCCAGGCTTCGCACCCAGTTTGCAAACATTCAACGGCTCGAGTGGCGATATCGTCGCAACGGCCTCAGCAACTGGGAGCGAAATGACCTCGATCGGCGCTTCGATAATCTGAGCGCTCGAATAAAAGTGCAGAGACATGATCGGCGATATCGTCATCGTCGCTGATCCTGGCGGGGCGCGGCACGCGCTGCGTCCCCCACCCTAGGACGCGCGCTCCCTATCGCGTTGGTCAACGAGACCGTGAGCTAACTGCAACATGACGAATTTCAGAGTGGCACCGCTCGTCAGCCTCAGTCGGGGCGCGGAACCCGCGCTCTCGGCTAAAACCAGGCGCGTTCCTTTCAAGCGGAATTGCCGGTGGCGGATTTTCAATCCGCCGACGTGGATTCAGGAGCTGCGCCGTCGCGCTCGCGGTGAAGATCCTCCAGCCGCAGCCGCTCATGGGCCAGCGCGGCCTGCGCCACCAGCGTGTGGAGGAGGATGCGCTGATCGGCGCGGATCGGGTCGCGGCCATCCTCGCGCGCCAGCCCGAGCACCGCAAGTACACCGAGCGAGGTCTTGAGCGCCTGGAACTGCCAATTGGCGGTCGACAACATCGCGGTCCCGGAGCCCGCCTCACCGCCGTTCGCCCAGACCCAGTCGAGCGCGGCGTGGTCGATGGGTCCAAGGCCCACACCGGGGGATATCGCTCCAGCGACGCACAGGTGGCCCTCGACTTCGCGATATACGATCGTCTGCACGCCGAGCAGCGCATGAACGTGCTCGCAAATGGTATGTGCGGTCGTCTCCCAGTCCGAATCGCGCGTGAGTTTCTGCGCGAGCGCCGCGAGGCTGGCATTCTCGCGCGCGCTGCGGTCGCTGAGCAGCAGCCGCCCGCGCATCCGCGTGGTCACCCCGCTGGTATAGGCCGCGACTGCGATCAGCACGCCCGTCATCACCAGATTCTGGGGCGCGGTCGGATCGAAGCTGAACGCGGGCGCCAGCAGGAAATAATTGTAGCTCACCACCGACAGGGCAACCGCGAGCAGGGCGGGCCGCAACCCAAGGCGGGCCGCGACCGCAATCACTGGAAACAGGAACAGCAGGTCGAGCGAGCGCGTGCTGATAAAGAGCTGAAGCAGCTCTGCCGCGAGCAGGGTCGCGGCGACCGAACCCGCCGCATAGGCGTAGAACCGCAGCGGCACCTGTATGGCAAGCGTGCGGGTCCGGTCCGCTCCAACTGACTTGGCCGGACCCTGCGCGCGAGGATAGACGTGCAGCACAAGGCCAGCGGGCCCGGCCGCAAGCGCGTCAAGCAGCGATGCGCTACGCAGCGCATACCGCGCAGGCGCCGCGCTCGCGCCGATTACGAGATGCGCCGCCGGCGCGTGTGCGAGATGGGCGGCGATGCCGTCGAAAACGGTCGCTGCGGGAATGTTGGCGATGGTCGCACCGAGCCTCGCCGCCAGCCCGAGCGCCTCAGCCGCGGCGAGACCCTCGGCGTCTTCGCGCCCGGCCTCGGGCGTCTCGATATGGATCGCTTCCCAGGCGGCCCCGAGCGCGTCGGCCAGCTGGCACGCGGAGCGCACCAGCGCATCCGAGCCCGGCGCGCCGCTCACCGCCACCACGATGTGGTCGACGAGCGCGACGCCCGTGGGAGTGGCCTCAACCAGGAGATCGTTCTCCGCCATGGCCCGGCCTAGCCCGGATGCTCTGTCCTTGCCAACCGCCCCAGGGCGATGCTTCCGCCCTGCGCCCGCACATCACGGCCCGACATCGACGGCGCGTGCAAACCCTTCGGCATCCCTGAGCGGCGATGTCGTGGTGTCGATACACCGTGGGGCTGAGAAACGGTGACGCTCGGCCTGGTCGATGACGCGCAGCAGCGTGCGCGGACGCGCGTCGTGCCCTGCCCGCTGCAAGGCCCGTGGCGCGTGGGTGTGTTGCACGCGCGCGTCCGCATCGGCCTTGCGAAGCGCGATCGCGGCAGCGCCATGGCCGCGGGGCTCATCGCGATCGCTACGTTCAGCATCGACATAATCATTATTCTTTTTGCATGCTGTGCCAGTCCGGCAGCGCGAAATCGTCGCGGAGGTCGCCGGTAACGAACATCTCCGCGAACTTGGGGAACCGCAGCAGCGAGGCAGCGTGGTTACGAAACCAGATGCCGAGCGCCGTGCGCGGCGCAAAGGTGCGGGCGAAGCCGCGGGCGCTGCGCTGCTTGCGCTCGATCAACGGCCGAAGCCGCGCCTCATAAGCCGCAAACGCCTGGCGGTAGTCGCCATTGGCTTCGGCCAGCGCGTGGGCAAGCACATACGCCTCGGCCATGCCCAGCCCCGCGCCCTCGCCCGCGAGGAGCGAGACGCAGGCCGCGGCGTCGCCCACCAACGCAACCCGCCCCTTGGACCAGCTATCCATGTGGATCTGGCTGACGCGGTCGAAATAGATGTCGTCCGTGGCCTCGAGCATCTCGCGGATCCGCGGCCATTCCCAGCCGACGCAGGAAAAGACGCGGGCGAGCATCTGTTTGCGTTCCTCGGGGTTTGCGGGGGCGATACCATCGACCCAAGTGTCGGCGAACACGAACAGGAACAAGGTGCGGCCGCCACGTTCGGCGAAGCGTGAAATCTGACGACCGGGTGCGGCGTAACTCACATAGGCGCGTTCGTCGCGTGGTGCGTAGCCTGGAGCCTCGAATGCCGCGACATGATAGCCGAGCGGGCGTTCGAACCGCTGCTTGCTGCCGAAGACGATCGACCGCACGCTGGAATGCAGCCCGTCAGCGCCGACCACCAGATCCACTTCGCGCTCGTCGCCGTTCGAGAGCGCGACGCGCACGCCGCTCGAATGTTCATCGATCGCGGTGATCGTCGTCGCGAACAGCGCCTCGACGTCGCTGCCGAGCGCCTGGTAGATCGCCGCGGCAAGGTCGCCGCGCGGCAGGCTGGCGAAACGATTCCCCAAGGCCTTGCGGAACACATCGGTGTCGAAGCTGCCGGCGGTCCGACCATTGCCATCGACGAGCCGGACCGACTCGACCGCATAGCCCGCCTCCTGCACTTGCGGCAGGATTCCCATTCGCTCGGCGAGGTCATAGCCCAAGCCCCAGAAGTCGATGATATAGCCGCGCGTGCGCAAATGCGGGGCCCGCTCGATCAGCAACGGTTCGTGTCCCGCGCGCATCAGCCAATAGGCAAGCGTCGGCCCGGCAACACCTGCGCCACTGATCGCAATCTTCATAGATTTTCCCATGGACGCGAACGGATACCTTCAATGCGCTGCCCAAAACCAGCCGCAAACCGGGTCATATGTAACATTTGTTGCATCATCTGGTACGCGCTAAAGCGTGCCATGCCCGCGACGCAGCCCATCGACTGGATACCCTGTTCGGCCTGCCGGCACGGAGGCGTCGGATTTGAAGCGCACACGGACTCCGACGCGGCGTTCATGACCGAATTTCGCCTCGGGCGCGGCGCGATTGCCGCGGGCGCGTCGCTTGATGGCGATGCTCGACACCCACTGCTGATCACGCTCTACTCAGGCTGGGTGCTGCGGTTGAGGCTGTCACCTTCGGGCCAGGAGACTGTCCTTGGCATCGCCCTGCCCGGCGACCTGATCGGAGTGCAGACGATCCTCTCCGAAAAAGGCGGGCTTCGCCTGCGGGCACTTACCGACGTGACCTTTTGCCAGTTCGATCCAGCGCGGTGGCGTGCGCTGTTTGCGGTGCCCAGCCTGGCGGAACGCTTCTGCCGGATCGAGGCGCTGGCGCGTCAGGAAGCCGAGGAACGGCGGGCGGCGATGGCGTCGCTGTCCGCTGCGGGCAATCTCAGCCACTTCCTGCTGGGCCTGTACGACGGCCTGCGGAGCCGCAAGCTCGCCCGCGAGGGCTCGTTCCATCTGCCGCTTGCCCGCAACCAGATGGCCGCACTACTCGGCATGACGACGATGCATCTGCGGCGCACGCTGGCGGGGCTTGCCGAGGCGAATGTGCTCGAAATCAGCAGCGACCGCGTCCTCCTTTATAGCCTTCCCCGAATGCGCTCGCTTGCCGGCAACCCGGTCATGTCGAAGGCGCCGCGTCCGTTACTCTGACAATCCCCGAGCGGCCATCGCCTCAGGGAAGCGCATAGGCGACCAGCGCGTCGCTGATCGGCGCCTCCATGAAGTGATGCCCGCCGGCCATGATGACCAGATACCGCTTGCCGTTGACCTCATAGGTCATCGGCGTCGCCTGACCACCGCCGGGGAGCACGTCGCTCCACAGCGTCCTGCCGGTGCGCAGGTCGATCGCGCGGATGATGTTGTCGGTCGCCGCAGCGACGAACACCACACCGCCCGCGGTGACCACGGCTCCGCCATTGTTGGGCGTGCCGATCGTTACCGGAAGGCCAGAAGACAACCCGAACGGGCCCATTGCTGCGCGCGGTGCCGAGCGGATGGCCCCAGATCGTGCGCCGGGTGCGCAGGTCGACCCGGATGCGGCGAAGTGAGCGCCGTTGTCTTGCCGGTGCAACAGGACGGGCCTATCGCTTGCACAACATTCTCGAAACGAGAAGTTGGGAGAGATCTGAAGGAAGGGGATGGTCAGAAAGGCCGTGCCATGCGCCTCGCGTTCACCTCGCCCGCAACCACCGCCGTCATCAACGCCGCGCGCACTTGGCGAGTCGCCCGCGATCTTGGTCAGCCCGTGCAGCCTGTCTTATCCACGCGGCTGGGCATGCCCGGGAGCGGCTTTCTCGCGCCCGTGCTCGATGGCCTTCTCACGCTGTTCGAGGCCGCGTTCCGGCGGCGTTTCGATGCGGGCGATCTGTTCGACAGCGACCTGACGGGGGATGAGCAGCGATTGCTTGAGTTGCTCGACCGGGACGACTCGACCGCGCCGGTCGGCATTCGTCCGGACCTGGCGGCGGCGATGCGAACCGCGCTGCGCTCGACCAGGATCATGCTGCGGTCCGTTCTCGCACCGCCCGGCGACCTGTTGGGAAGCGCCGCGGTCCCCGTCTGACCGTCCGCCGGTTCTGACGTTCACCGGCTGTGAAGGCCATTCACCCATGGGGCCCTCCGCGAAAATCATTCACCGTGGGTCCAAAGTACATCTAGAGCGAGGCCTCGGGGGAGGGCGTAACTGCTGAGAAAAGGACCTGTTTCGCTGGTATCCTCTTCCTCGGGACGCCGAGAGCGCGCATTTGCCCAGGCACGATATCGGAGAAGGGCCGCCCCTGACTGAGCGCCCCTTCCTTTATCAGGCCGCTTCCGCGATCTCTGGCGCCGGCACAGCGTGCGCCTGTCGCCAGGCGGTCAGTGCCTCGGCGGCGTAGACC